>NZ_VTZO01000004.1:0-310025 GCF_008369545.1 Pseudocitrobacter sp. 73
TAACGCCAGAAATGGTGGAAAAAATAGCCTAAATAGGCTGATTCGATGTGTTTGCGGGAAAAAAATCGGCCCAGATCCGCGAAATTTTAATCAGCGAGTCAGCTTGGGAAGAAATGACCTGCTTATTCGCACCTTCCTTAGCTTCGGTGATGTGCGGCGTATATTGGCAGGTAAATTTCTCGAGCAAATGATCGCAAAACTACCCGCTGGATTGCGTGGTGCCGATCTATTAATTGAAACAAGCTTTGGCGAATTACTTCAGATTATTGAAAACGATCTGGAACTACAACACATTGTGCCCATTAACAATCGTCGAAAAGTTATTGAGCATGTCTTACTCTATCTTCATCGGCAGGAGATTTTAACGCTCAACCATGGCATGACGGTAATGCGCCGGGCCATGACCATAGAAGTGAATAAAGATGATAAGCGCAAGACTTTCCTTAAGGAAGATTTTTTGCGTCTTGATGAACATTATCGTGAAAAGCGTATACAGGTACACGTAATGCGCGAATATGCGGAACAAGCCCTCGAAAATATGGCAAAGGCACTACGGCTGGTTCTTGATTACTTCACTGGTTCCAAACAGGATTTTATAAAAGGGTATTTTACTGGTCGAGAAGAGGTGCTCAAACTGGCGACCAGTGAAGAATCCTGGAATTCGATTATAGGGATGTTAAATCCGACGCAAAAAGACATTGTAGCTGATGATGACGATCTCAATCGTCTAATTCTGGCAGGCCCCGGTTCTGGAAAAACGCGAGTGATCGTGCACCGCATTGCTTATCTACTTCGTGTGCGTCGCATTGCGGCATCTAGCATCGTAGCGTTGACGTTTAATCGCCATGCCGCTAATGAAATTCGTAAGCGTCTGTTAGCACTGGTTGGCGCGGATGCTTACGGTGTGAGCGTCATGACTTACCATAGTATGGCGATGCGTTTAACCGGTACTCGCTTTGAGCGTGGCTTTGACGTAAATAGTGGTTCCCTTGATCAAGTCTTAAGGGATGCAGTCGAGTTACTGGAGGGTAAACGGAATATCGAGGGTGAGGATGACCTTCGGGAACAACTACTCCGTGGCTATCGTTATATTCTGGTCGATGAATATCAAGATATTAATGAAATGCAATACCGATTAGTCAGTGCGCTTGCAGGCCGTCATGCTGAAGAAGATGGGCGTTTATGTATAATGGCAGTAGGGGATGATGATCAAAATATTTACGCATGGCGCGACACGAATAATATTTATATAGAGCGTTTCCGTGAAGATTATACGGCGTTAACCAGCTACCTGACTGAAAATTATCGTTCCTCCCGCAATATTATCGATTCCGCTAACCAAATAATTAGCCTGAATCCTGGGCGTATGAAAGCGGTGAATCCAGTACAGATTAATCACGCGAGAGCCGCTCTGCCTTATGGTGGAGAATGGGAAGTGCGCGACGCACAGCGGCAGGGGCAGATCCTGAGAATGCAGATCGACTCAGTGGATGCGCAGCAGGTGAATGTGCAGGCGCAAGCAGCCTTTAGTGAGTTAAGCAGACTTATTGCGCTTGATAATGGAGGCTGGAACGGGTGTGCGATTATGGCACGAACACACCGCTACTTAGTGCCGGTTCAGGCGTTGTGTGAAAAGTACCATATTCCCTATTTTATGGCCGCAGATAAAGACGCGCTTCCCCCGATTACTCGCCAACGCAGTTTTGTTGCTGTTATCGATTTCTTACGCAAAATCGACAGCGCATCCCCCAGCGAGGTTTGGGAACGCATAGCTGGCTGTTATTTATTGAAGGATGCAGAGTGGGAACGATTTTTTCGCGATGCTTTTGAACAACTGCAAGGAGAACTGGGTGATAGTCAGTTATGGGGGCAGGCCTTCATCGACTGGATGTATGACTATGCTCATGAAATTCGTCAGCAACCCAAAAGCGGGCTTTATCTTGGAACGGTGCATTCGGCAAAGGGGCTCGAGTTTCGTCACGTCGTGCTTTTGGATGGTGGCTGGAATACAGATAAAGAGAATATAGAAGCTGAGCGTCGTCTTTATTATGTGGGGATGACCAGGGCTGAGCAAACTCTTACATTATGCGAGCTTGCTGACGGTCACTCGTTAAGTCGTTCTTTGAAAAACAATGTTGCGCATGACGTATTCCAGGGGAAGTCACTCCCGGAACTGGAAGTTAGTTTTCAGTCTCTCGCGTTACAGGAGATAAATATTGGCTTTGCTGGGCGTCACTCTCCTGACGACCGGATACACTCGCATATCAGTAAGCTCCAGGAAGGTGATGTCCTTACTCTGAAACGGGATGGAGCGGTATATCAAATTCTGGATAACCAGGGATGTGTCGTTGGAAAAACCTCAAGTAAATTTATACCGCAAATCGATTTTGCTCACTGTGAAGTGGCGGCAATCCTTGTCCGGTTTGCTGAGGATGAGGGAGAGGAATACAGGAGCGGGATCAAATCTGCGCGTTGGGAAGTTGTTGTGCCACGCGGAAAGGGGAGAAAGCTGTAGAAATATTATCAGGCAAAATCAGGACATTTTAGGGGATTGGCCCTCTGTGCTTGATTGTGAGGGCCAGCGAATTAAGTGAAAACTCAGCTAGCGCTGCACAGGTGCCTCAATCGTCAGGTTCGTTGATTGTGATTCTTTTTTATCCTGATGATGGTGCCACGCGCCGATAGAAGAGTAGACGAAACGCCCAAGGAAGAACATCAAACTGATGAGTAGTATGATTCGAATCATTCGACCATTGAATTGGTGTCGTTTTCGCATACTGGTAGCCTGGCTCACAAAGGGGTCCTTTAACAATACCCACAAACGGGGCGATGTCTACATTAAGGCATAGGGAATCATCGGGGTCAATCAATGACAATGTAAAAAAACGTCAAATGAATCATTAATTAATGTTATATAAGATAATAATGCTATTTACAAAATCCATTAATTAATCTGCCCCACCGCAAAAAATTGAAACTTTATGTTTTTAGGCGCGTTATTTGTTGATTTGTATCAAGCGCTCATGCCTGTTGACCTCTAGAATTCCCAGTCCGAACCGCAGGATAACTTACTTTGCGGGCCACTAAGCCAGGTTGGATGCCTGTCTGAATATACCCAGCAGGATTTGGGATATCCTTAGAGCATCTATGTATTTCTGTAAAACATATAAAAAATATCGTGACTACTGGTGGGCATTACCGCTTGTTTTGCCCTTGATTTTACTACCAATCATAAAGCTTGCTAATACATATGCATGGATTGATGGGGGCAAGGTATCTCTTTATTATCTGCCACTGCCATTTATGCTGTCTCTGATGCTTTTTTTTGGCTGGAAAGCGATACCGGGTATTGCTGCAAGCATTTGGCTCTACCTGAGCAAAGACCTCTGTTTTCTTGAGAGAGTTGGTATCGTCCTGCATTTTCTAATCCCGCTGGTTCTTGCCTGGGGTGGATATCATATTTTTATCCCGCGTCGCCAAATGGTTTCTCATGGTGATACGCGGCTGATTGCACATCGCCTGTTCTGGCAGATGTTCTTCCCGGCGACCGTATTCCAGCTGTTGTTTCAGTTTGCAATCTACGTGGGGCTCTATCCCAGCCGCAGTGATTTTCAGTGGGTATCGCCGCTGACATTACGCAGCCTGATTAACTATCAATCGCTGTTAGTGAGTTGTTTAACCGGCGTACCGTTCTGCTACATGCTGATTCGTCTGGCGCGTAACCCTTGCTACATTCGTGGCCTGATTTCGCAGATGCGCCTCGATTTCGATCCTAAAGTAAAGTGGATGGAAGTCGTCGCCTGGCTGATTGCTCTCTCATCGCTGCTTGTTCTCCTGCTGATGCCTTTGACCAATCAGAGCACTATTTTCAGCACCAACTACACGTTGTCGCTGCTGCTGCCCGTGACGCTGTGGGGAGCAATGCGTTTTGGCTATCGTTTTATCTCACCGTTGTGGACTCTATTGCTGATTGTGGCGATTCATTTCCATTATCACTATTTGCCTATTCATCCTGGTTATAGTTCTCAACTGGCGATCACCTCATCCAGTTATCTGGTGTTCTCCTTTATCATTGCTTACATCGCCGTGCTGTCGACGCGTGAGCGAACTATCCATGCCCGAGTACGGAGGATGGCATTCCTCGACCCGGTAGTGCATTTACCCAACCTCCGCGCCCTGAATCGGGCAATTGATGCTGCGCCCTGGTCGGTGGTCTGTTTCCTGCGAATGCCCGATCTGGAAGTGCTGGGCCGCCATTATGGCGTGATGCTCCGCATAAACTATAAACAGAAACTGGCAGAGTGGCTGAGCGAGGTACTGCGGCCCGGGGAAGATGTATACCAGCTTTCTGGGCACGATCTGGCAATGCGGTTGAATACTGAAGACTACCAGCAACATATCGCGCGGGTAGATGCCAGAGTGAAGCAATTTCGCTATATCTGGAACGGGATGCCGCTTCAGCCACAGGTCGGAATGAGCTACTGCTACATTCATTCGCCGGTTTCACACCTTTCCCTGCTGCTGGGAGAGCTGAGTACCATAGCCGATTTGTCACTGATTTCTCACCAGCCGGAAAACCTTCAGCGGCGCGGCGCTCTTCATTTGCAGCAGGAGTTAAAAGATAAAGTGGCGATGATGCTACGCGTGCAGCAAGCGCTGGAGAACGATCGTTTTTGTCTGATGGCACAACCAATCGTCAGCGTTCGTGGCGATGATTATCATGAAGTACTGCTGAGGATGATTGGTGATAACGGGGAACTGATCTCCCCCAATGATTTTCTGCCTGTCGCCCATGAATTCGGTATGGCATCGCGGATTGATCTTTGGGTTCTGGAACATACATTGCGTTTTATGGATAACAATCGGGAACATCATCCTGGAATGCGCTTGTCGGTTAATTTATCGCCGTCGACGGCCTGCGGGCTGGATTTTTCTCAGAAGGTGGCTGATTTACTGGCGAAATATAATATTGAAGCCTGGCAGTTGATTTTTGAAGTCACGGAAAGCCATTCGCTGAGCAACCCGGAGCAGGCTCGTCAGACGCTGGCAGTGCTTCAGGATATGGGATGCCGCGTGGCGATTGATGATTTTGGCACCGGTTACGCGAGCTATGCGCGACTGAAAAACGTCAGCGCCGATATCTTAAAAATAGATGGGAGCTTTATCCGCAATATCGCGACCAGCAGCCTCGACTACCAAATTGTCGCCTCCATTTGCCATCTGGCACGGATGAAAAACATGCGCGTGGTTGCGGAGTTTGTCGAAAATGAAGAGATTCGTGAAGCAGCGATATCGCTGGGGATTGATTACCTTCAGGGATATTGCATCGGCAAACCAGCTCCTCTGGAGGAGCTGGCCACGGAGCATTTACCGCTACTGCCGCAATCAGGCAGCGATTTCCGGTGAACTTTCTTCGGTAATTTTTAACAACCAACCGGAAACGCCTTCCCAGTATTCCTGCTCTTTTTCCAGATCGAGCAGGACCAGCGCATTCTGGCTAAACCAGCCGTGCGGGAAACAGAGCGTCCAGTGATGGGCCTCTGTTTTCAGCGTCAGCGTCGGCGGTTTAGTGGTGGCCTGACGCTGATTATTCAGCAGCACGCCAAGGCGCAGTAACTGAATCATCGGCAGGAACTGTTTTTTCTTGAACAGTGTAAAGCGCGGAAGATCATCCAGCTTAATGCCTTTACGATGATAGCGAACCAGCGTCGCCATAAGTAATTGCTGTTCCTGATTGAATCCCGGCAGGTCGCTATTTTGCAGAATATAAGCGGAGTGGCGATGCATACCGCTGTGATTTATATTCAGTCCGACTTCATGCAGCAACGATGCCCATTGTAGCAGAGCCGCCAGCTGTGGGTGTCCCAGCTTCGGATTCTGCGCCAGCCACTGTTCATACATATGCGTGGTGGTTTCCAGCACGCGCTGTGCCTGCTCGCGGTCAATGTTGTACTGGTTTGCCAGACTTTGCGCGGTACGGCTACGAACATCCTGATGACGGAAACGGCCTTCCATTTCATACAGTACGCCTTCGCGTAGCGCGCCATCGGACAAACGCAGCTCTTTAATCGCCAGTGAGTCAAACACGCCGCACAGAATCGCAAGCCCTGGAACAAACACGTTTTTGCGCTCTTCGGAAAGACCCGGTAGGCTTAGCGCCGAAAAGTTCTTACATTTCAGCACGCCTTCCACCAGCATCTCGAGGCGTTCGGGGGTAATGAAACCATCCTTTTCACCCATTTCGATCAGCACTTCATGGGCGGCTTTTATCGTGCCTGATGCGCCCAGCGCAACATTCCAGCCCTGAATACGATATTGCCAGGAGAGCGTCTCTAGCTTTTGTACCGCCGCCAGACGGGCGCGCTGGAAGCTTTCGCGGGTAATCACGCCGCCCGGGAAAAATTGCTGTGCGAAGCTGACGCATCCCATGCGACGGCTCTCAACCAGTTTAGGTTCGAAATCTTCGCCGATCACCAGTTCCGTCGAACCACCGCCGATATCCAGTACCAGTTTGCGGCCTTTTTCCGGTTGGGTGTGCTCTACGCCCATAAAAATCAGACGCGCTTCTTCATTACCCGAAATGATTTCAATCGGGTAGGGGATCACTTTTTCAGCTCGGGTTAAAAAATCCGTGGCGTTCGCGGCCTGGCGCAGTGAGTGTGTACCCACGATACAGACGCTGGAAGGGGAGAACCCTTGCAGACGTTCGGCAAACAGCGCCAGGCAGCTTAACCCACGCTCCATCGCTTCTTCGCTAAGCATGTTATTTTCATCCAGACCATCAGCCAGATGCACACGTTGCTTCAGGCGGCCGATTATCTGCATCGCGCCGTCAACTACACGGGCGATGACCATATGAAAACTGTTCGAACCAAGGTCTACCGCCGCAAATTCTTGCGGGCGAGGGGCTTTGCTTTTTATGGGCATAGGTTATTCAGGTTGTTCAAGGGATTTTATATAGTCGTAGATCGCCTGCTGGGCCCGCACCTTACGGCGGTTACCACGTGGAACATAGCGATTACTCAGCTCTTTATCGATGTAACGTGCTTTGACCGTGTCGCTGAACAGAATCTCGATAATATCGAGAATGCGCTGCTTCAGGCGCGGATCGAGCAGCGGCGTCGCCACTTCAATTCGGTAGTCAATGTTACGCGTCATCCAGTCGGCGGAAGAGAGATAAACCTGCTTGTCGCCGCCGTTTTCAAAAATATAGACCCGGTCATGTTCGAGGAAGCGGTCAACGATACTGATAACGCGAATATTATCGCTCAGCCCTTCCAGTTCCGGGATCAGCGAACACATGCCACGAATCAGCAGGTTAACCTGCACGCCCGAGCCTGATGCGGCATACAGTCTGTCGACCAGGCCTTTATCAACCAGATTGTTCAGTTTAAGCGTAATGCCTGCTTTCTGGCCGTTTTGCGCGTTGGCGATTTCCCGGTCAATCATCTCATAGAGCAGACGGCGGGAGTTTTGCGGTGACACCATCAGGTAATCGAAGGTGACCGGGCGATACGGGTTCTCAATAAAGTTGAACACCCGACGCACTTCATTGGTGATACGCGCATCGGCGGTCAGCAATGAATAGTCGGTATAAATGCGTGCGGTTTTCTCGTTAAAGTTCCCGGTACCGATATGGGCGTAACGCACCACATCCTCGCCTTCTTTACGCGAAATAAGGAACAGTTTGGCGTGAATTTTGAGTCCCGGTGCCGAGAAGATTACGTGAACCCCCGCTTCCGTCAGGCGCTTGGCCCAATGGATATTGGCCTCTTCATCAAAACGCGCCTGTAATTCCACCACTACCGTCACTTTCTTGCCGTTGTGCGCAGCGTGGATCATGGCGTCGATGATGCGGGAATCTTTGGCCACGCGGTAAATGTTGATTTTAATGGCCAGCACGCTCGGGTCGAATGACGCCTGACGCAGCAGTTCCAGCACGTGCTCAAACGTGTGATACGGATAATAGAGCAGCACATCGCGTTCGCGAATGGCATCAAAACCGTTGCGGAATTTGTCGAACCAGATATGGCGTAAACGCGGCATCGGTTTATTCACCAGATTGGCTTTGCCGACGTTCGGGAAGCCAATAAAGTCTTTAAAGTTGTGATAGCGCCCACCCGGAACGATGGAGTCGTAGCGGGAGATAGTGAGCTTTTTACGCAGCATTTCCACCATCGCGTCAGGCATATCGCGCTGATAGACAAAACGGACCGGCTCGGCGGTTAAACGTTGCTTCAGACTGGAAGACATCAGCTCCATCAGGCTCGATTCCATTTCGTGAACCAGATCGTATTCGGCATCACGAGTCATCTTCATCGAGTAGGCGTTCAGGGCATCGTAGTCAAAGAAGCCTTTGAAGATGTCATCCAGACAGTAACGCAGAATGTTATCCAGCAGGATCATTGGTTTGCGACGACGCGGCGTTTCCGGCGGCAGATTCACAAAACGGGGAACCTTATCAGACGGAATTTCCAGCAGCGCGTAGTTGGTGTCGTTGCCGCGAATAATCTCCACCGCCAGATAGGTGTAATCATCTTTCAGGAACTGCACCAGGTCCGTTTCCCGGTTCAGCAGAATCGGGGTAATGTGTTGACGCAACTGATGTTTAAAGTAATGACGCAGCCAGCTTTGCTGATTCACTGACAGCTGACGCTCGTTAATCAGGAAGATCTGATTACGCGCCATTTCCAGCAGCAGTTCGTTGTAGAGACCGTCAAATTCCTGATCGGCTTTCAGTACGCGGGATTGGATCTTGCCCAACAGATGACGAGAGTGGGCCGTGGTGCCCTGTTCTTCGCTGATGATAATGCGCCGCTTCAGTTCGGCGAAACGCACTTTGTAGAATTCATCCAGATTATTGGAGTAAATCCCCAGAAAACGCATGCGTTCAATCAGCGGATTGCTTTTATCCGCGGCTTCCTGGAGAACCCGCTCATTGAAGGATAACCAGCTTAGCTCTTTCTCGATATACAGTTTGTCCTGACCCATTACTACTTACACTCCGTTCCATCCACGCGTTATGGCCTGGCTATTATGGCGAGCATTCCAGTTGAATGTCCAACTGTGCCAGAAGAGTATGACACTTATTAAGCGGTGGCAGGGAAATTCATGCCCAAAATACTATTCGCCGGGCGGCTTTGGTGGGAGGATTGATTGTATTAAAATCACCGCAGCGGAAACTGCGGTGAATAAGATTACTCATCTTCAGACGCATAACCACTGACTGGCAGTTTTACGCCATCCAGCCAGGCGCTGTTATCACGCATGGCCAGCCGACCGTCAACAAACCAGCTCACCACCAGTGGGTAAATGGCATGTTCCTGAGCCTGCACGCGCGCGGTAATATCGCCTTCGTCGTCACCGTCAAACACGGGGACTTTCGCCTGTAAAATTACCGGCCCGCCGTCCAGTTCTTCGGTGACAAAGTGTACCGAGGTACCGTGTACAGCATCGCCGTTTTCCAGCACCTGTCGATGGGTATCGAGGCCGGGATATTTTGGCAGCAGGGAAGGGTGGATATTCAGCAAACGCCCCTGATAGTGGCTGACAAACTCGGCGCTCAGAATACGCATATAGCCTGCCAGCACCACGACATCGGGCGCATAAGCGTCGATTTCGTGCATCAGCTCGCGGTCAAACGCTTCACGGCTGGCGTACTGGCTGGCGGTTAACGCGTGCTGCGGGATACCGGCATCAAGGGCGCGCTGAAGGCCGTACGCGTCGGCCTTATTGCTGAATACCGCACGAATGGTGCCCTTTATTCTCTTCTGCGCACAGGCGTCGATAATGGCCTGTAAGTTGCTTCCGTTACCGGAAACGAGCACCACGATATTTTTCATTATTCGATGACCACACGCTGTTCGGAATCAGTGGCTTTGATATAGCCGATTTTCCACGCGTTTTCACCTTTTTCGTTCATCAGGGCGATGGCTTTATCCGCTTCATCGGCTGCCAGCGCAATCACCATACCCACGCCACAGTTAAAGGTGCGGTACATTTCATGGCGGCTGACATTGCCTGCGTCCTGCATCCAGTTAAAGATGGCCGGCCACTGCCAGGAGGACTCGTCAATCACCGCCTGGGTGTTGTCCGGCAGTACGCGTGGGATATTTTCCCAGAAACCGCCGCCGGTAAGGTGGGCGATGGCGTGAACGTCGACATTTTCGATCAGTTCAAGAATCGATTTCACGTAGATGCGGGTTGGCGCCAGCAGATGGTCGGCCAGAGACTTGCCTTCCAGCTGTGTGGTTTCCGGGTCGCAACCGCTGACTTCCACGATTTTACGCACCAGTGAATAGCCGTTTGAGTGCGGGCCGCTGGAGCCCAGCGCGATCAGCACGTCGCCGTCGGTGACTTTTGAGCCATCGATGATTTCTGATTTTTCTACCACCCCGACGCAGAAGCCTGCCACATCGTAATCTTCACCGTGGTACATGCCCGGCATTTCCGCCGTTTCGCCGCCCACCAGGGAGCAGCCAGACTGTAAACAGCCTTCCGCGATGCCGTTGATCACGCTGGCCGCGGTGTCGACGTCCAGTTTGCCGGTGGCGTAGTAGTCGAGGAAGAACAGGGGCTCAGCACCCTGAACCACAAGGTCGTTCACACACATGGCGACAAGGTCGATACCAATGGTGTCGTGACGTTTTAAATCCATTGCCAGACGCAGCTTGGTGCCAACGCCGTCAGTGCCAGAGACCAGCACCGGTTCACGATATTTTTGCGGCAGCGCGCACAATGCGCCGAATCCACCTAATCCACCCATCACTTCCGGGCGACGGGTTTTCTTCACCGTACCCTTGATTCGGTCAACCAGAGCGTTTCCTGCGTCAATATCAACACCGGCATCTTTATAGCTGAGAGAGGTTTTGTCGGTCACTGCTAAGTCTCCACGCGTTTGCGTTAGCAAGAAAAATCGGCGCAATTCTAACAGTCTAAGCAAACGTTTGCGAGCCCATTATGCATCCATTTTTCAGGGCGTGGATTTTTGCCGTTCGGCCTGAGAACGCGGTCAAGTTTGATACCGTTCACGAAAATGAAACCGGGTACATTTTTGTCCTTGCATCAGTTGCATTGAATGCACATGATGCCACTGAAACCGGTTTCTGTTTTGGCGAAAACGAGAAGTCAGCGTGTCGTTTTACCATTCTGGAGGGATGAGAACGATGAGCATTGCAGCATTTGATATTGGCGGCACCGCGCTAAAAATGGGCGTTGTGGACGCACAGGGCTCGATTGTAGAGAAAGGCAAAGCGACCATCCTCGACAGCGACGGCGACCAGATTTTGCAGGCTATGCTCGACTGGGTTGCTGCGCATCCTCAATGCACGGGCATTGCTATCAGTGCGCCGGGCTACGTTAATCCTCATACCGGGTTTATCGAAATGGGCGGCGCTATTCGTCGCTTCGATAATTTCCCCATGAAAGCGTGGCTGGAGGCGAAAACATCACGCCCCGTAACGGTTGAAAACGACGCCAACTGCGTGCTACTGGCGGAGCGCTGGCTAGGTAAAGCTAAGAAGATGAATGATTTTCTGGTGCTGACTATCGGCACCGGTATTGGCGGCGCGATTTTCTGCAATGGCAAACTGGTTCTCGGTAAGCGTTTTCGCGCCGGCGAGTTTGGTTACATGTTTACAGACAGACCGGGCTCGCGTCACGTAACGAATTACACCATGAATACAACCTGTACGCTGCGCGTGCTGCGTAAACGCTACGCGGACAGCCTCGGGCAACCGCTGGATGCCGTCACCGGCGAAGCGGTTTTTGATGCCTGTGAAGCAGGCGATCGCGCGGCGCTTCGTCTGGTCGATGACTTCCTGAATGGCATCGCTACCGGGCTCTATAACCTGGTCAATCTTTTCGATCCTGAAACCATTTTTATTGGCGGCGGCATTATCGAGCGCCCCGGATTCCTGGCGTTGCTGCGTGAGCATCTGCGCTGGTTCGGAATTGACGACTTCGTGTGTGCGGCAAGCCAGGGCAACGACGCCGGGCTGTTGGGCGCGGTTTACCATTTCAATCAACAGAACGCGACTGTTTAATGAGGGAAAGCTATGTCTGGATTTAAAGCGGGATTTCTGTGGGGCGGCGCGGTGGCTGCGCATCAGCTGGAAGGTGGCTGGCAGGAAGGCGGGAAGGGCATCAGCGTGGCTGATGTCATGACGGCGGGTGCGCACGGCGTGCCGCGTGAAATCACCGATGGCGTATTGCCCGGCCAAAATTACCCCAATCATGAAGCCATTGATTTCTATCATCGCTATAAAGACGATCTCAAACTGTTTGCCGAAATGGGCTACACGTGTTTTCGGACCTCTATCGCCTGGACGCGTATTTTTCCGAAAGGCGACGAACTGGAACCGAATGAAGCCGGATTGCAGTTCTATGACTCTCTGTTTGATGAGTGCCTGAAGCTCGGCATTGAGCCGGTGATCACCCTATCGCACTTCGAGATGCCGTATCATCTCGTCACCGAATATGGCGGCTGGCGTAACCGTAAACTCATCGACTTTTTCGTACGCTTTGCACAGGTCGTTTTCGCGCGCTATCAGCACAAAGTGAAGTACTGGATGACCTTTAACGAGATCAACAACCAGGCCAACTTCCATGAGGATTTTGCGCCGTTCACCAACTCCGGGCTGAAATATCAGCCGGGTGAAGATCGCGAGCCGGTGATGTATCAGGCGGCGCACTATGAGCTGGTGGCCAGCGCCCTGGCCGTAAAAGCGGGGCGTGAAATTAATCCTTCGCTGCAAATTGGCTGCATGATTGCCATGTGTCCTATCTATCCACTGACCTGCGCACCTGGCGACATGATGATGGCGATGAACGCCATGCATCGCCGCTACTGGTTCACCGATGTGCACGTACGCGGGAAATATCCACAACATTTGCTGAACTACTTCGAACGTCGCGGATTTGCACTGGATATCACCGAAGAAGACAAACAGGCGCTCACCCAGGGTTGTGTCGATTACATCGGTTTTAGTTATTACATGTCGTTTGCCACCAAAGCGACCGACGATAACCCGCAGCTTGATTACGATGAAACCACCAGCCTGGTTTCTAACCCGTACGTGCAAAAATCCGACTGGGGTTGGCAGATTGACCCGGTAGGACTGCGTTACTCGCTGAACTGGTTCTACGATCACTATCAGTTGCCGCTGTTTATCGTCGAAAATGGCTTTGGCGCAATCGACGTGCTGGAAAGCGATGGCACGGTGAACGACCAGTACCGTATCGATTATCTCGCGGCGCACATTAGCGAGATGAAAAAAGCGGTTGTGGAAGATGGCGTTGACCTGATGGGCTACACCCCATGGGGCTGTATTGACCTCGTTTCCGCAGGCACCGGCGAGATGAAAAAACGCTACGGTTTTATCTACGTTGATAAAGATAACGAAGGCAACGGCACGCTGGCGCGCAGCCGTAAAAAATCCTTCAACTGGTATAAAGAGGTGATCGCTTCTAACGGCGAGAAGCTGTAATTGCTTTTAAGCGGTCAACCCCGGTTGGCCGCTTTCCTTTGACAACGCGTGTCTGCGCCGATAATCGTTTCTCTCTTCACTGCAACCCCGCCTATGCTTGATCAGCATCAAGTAAAAAAATGTTGCTGGCGAAAAGAATGGCGGTATAATCCGTCGATTTTTTTTGTGGCTGCCCTATTCAAAGGAGAAAGAGAATGAAGATTGTGGAAGTGAAACACCCACTCGTCAAACACAAGCTAGGCCTGATGCGCGAGAACGATATCAGTACTAAACGCTTCCGTGAACTCGCCTCCGAAGTTGGCAGCTTACTGACCTATGAAGCTACCGCCGATCTGGAAACCGAAAAAGTGACTATCGAAGGCTGGAACGGCCCGGTAGAAATCGACCAGATTAAAGGCAAGAAAATTACCGTTGTGCCCATCCTGCGTGCGGGCCTCGGCATGATGGACGGCGTGCTGGAAAATGTTCCGAGCGCACGTATCAGCGTAGTGGGTATGTACCGCGACGAAGAGACGCTGGAGCCGGTACCGTACTTCCAGAAACTGGTTTCCAACATTGATGAGCGTATGGCGCTGATCGTTGACCCGATGCTGGCAACCGGCGGTTCCGTTATCGCTACCATCGACCTGCTGAAAAAAGCGGGCTGCAGCAGCATTAAAGTGCTGGTGCTGGTTGCGGCACCTGAAGGTATCGCCGCGCTGGAAAGCGCGCACCCGGATGTCGAGCTGTACACCGCATCCATTGACCACGGGTTAAACGAGCAAGGATACATTATTCCGGGCCTCGGCGACGCCGGTGACAAAATCTTTGGTACCAAATAAGAGAATAAATCATCAAGAGCCGACTCAAGAGTCGGCTTTTTTTTGAATAAAACTAAATGCAAATCTAATAACACTGAGGAAAACATTATGACGCGCCGTGCTATCGGAGTGAGTGAACGACCGCCGCTGTTACAGACGATCCCGCTTAGCTTGCAGCACTTGTTCGCCATGTTTGGCGCCACCGTTCTGGTGCCCGTCCTGTTTCACATCAACCCGGCAACCGTATTGCTGTTCAACGGCGTCGGTACCTTGCTCTACCTTTTTATCTGTAAAGGCAAAATTCCGGCGTATCTGGGGTCGAGCTTTGCGTTTATTTCACCGGTAATGCTCCTGCTGCCACTGGGGTACGAAATGGCGCTTGGCGGCTTTATTATGTGCGGCGTGCTGTTCTGTCTGGTGTCGTTTATCGTTAAAAAAGCCGGTAGCGGCTGGCTGGATGTGATGTTCCCTCCGGCGGCGATGGGCGCAATCGTTGCCGTCATCGGTCTTGAACTGGCCGGCGTGGCGGCGAATATGGCAGGCCTGCTTCCCGCTGAAGGGCAAACACCGGATAGCAAAACCATTATTATCTCCATGGTTACGCTTGCGGTTACCGTATTTGGTTCAGTTCTGTTCCGCGGCTTTCTTGCTATTATCCCCATTCTTATTGGTGTGCTGGTGGGCTATGCGCTCTCCTTCGTAATGGGCGTTGTCGATACCACGCCAATTGCGCAGGCGCACTGGTTCGCGCTGCCAACCTTCTACACCCCGCGCTTCGAGTGGTTCGCTATTCTGACAATTCTGCCTGCTGCACTGGTGGTGATTGCAGAGCACGTCGGCCACCTGGTGGTGACCGCGAATATCGTTAAAAAAGACCTGATTCGTGACCCGGGTCTGCATCGCTCTATGTTTGCTAACGGTCTGTCGACGGTTATCTCTGGCTTCTTTGGCTCCACGCCAAACACCACATACGGCGAAAACATTGGCGTAATGGCGATTACCCGCGTCTACAGTACCTGGGTTATCGGCGGCGCGGCGGTGATTGCGATTCTGCTCTCCTGCGTCGGTAAACTGGCTGCGGCCATCCAGATTATTCCGCTGCCGGTGATGGGGGGGGTATCTCTGCTACTGTACGGCGTGATTGGCGCATCCGGTATTCGCGTCCTGATTGAGTCGAAAGTTGACTACAGCAAAGCGCAAAACCTGATCCTGACCTCGGTGATTCTGATCATCGGCGTCAGCGGCGCGAAAGTGCACATTGGCGCTGCTGAGCTGAAAGGCATGGCCCTGGCGACCGTTGTGGGCGTCTGCCTGAGCCTGATCTTCAAACTGATTAGCGTGCTGCGCCCGGAAGAAGTGGTGCTGGATGCTGACGACAGCGACGTCTCCACCCGCTGATCCTCTGACCGGGCGGTGCGCCGCCCGGTTCTCTCATGGGATAATTCTGTGATAAACTCATCGCGTTTTTACGTAAGCTCATGAAGAGGTCCCTCTGAACGCACCGGCACAGCTCTCTTTGCCACTCTATCTTCCCGACGACGAAACGTTTGCGAGTTTCTGGCCGGGTGATAATCCTTCTCTCCTTGCAGCCGTGCAAAACGTCCTGCGTCAGGAACACAGCGGATACATCTATCTTTGGGCGCGGGAAGGGGCAGGGCGTAGCCATCTGCTGCACGCAGCCTGTGCTGAACTCTCGGCGCGCGGTGATGCCGTGGGCTATGTTCCGCTGGATAAACGCACCTGGTTTGTGCCGGAAGTGCTGGAAGGGATGGAACAGCTTGCGCTGGTGTGTATCGATAACATCGAGTGCGTCGCCGGAGATGAACTCTGGGAGATGGCGATTTTCAACCTGTATAACCGGATCCTCGAAACAGGGAATACCCGGCTGCTGATCACCGGCGATCGCCCGCCGCGCCAGCTTAATCTCGGCCTGCCGGATCTCGCTTCTCGCCTGGACTGGGGGCAAATTTATAAGCTTCAGCCCCTCTCTGATGAAGACAAACTGCAGGCATTACAGCTGCGCGCGCGTCTGCGCGGGTTTGAGCTGCCGGAAGATGTGTGCCGTTTCCTGCTTAAACGGCTGGACAGAGAGATGCGTACACTCTTTTTAACGCTCGACCAGTTGGATCACGCGTCGATTACTGCCCAGCGAAAACTCACGATTCCGTTTGTGAAAGAGATTCTGAAGCTGTAACGGTTAGTGCGTGCTGCTACCTAACAGTTCCGTATCCAGGACGCCAGTAATCTCTTTTACCAGTACCGGCTCCATTCCGTTTTTCAGCAATGCAAGCGCAATGCGCCGTGCTTCTTCACCTCGCCCCTCTTCAACTCCTCTGGTCCAGCCTTTCTGCTCAAGATATTCGGCAATAGTCATAAGCGTTCCCTCATGATGTGACGTGCGCTGAGAAAGCTCCTGAATCAGCTTCTCAGGATTCTCGGCGGTACCGGTATGCAGCATGTAATTCAGTATGGCAAGCAGCCGATCCTTGCTAGTGTATCCCATCGTTAAAAGTGCAGCTAGCGGGGCGATCTGTTCGGAAAGATCCCGTAAACGGATGTGTTTTTGCAGCAGTTCAAGGGTGGCAATTCGTCGATGCTGCATAATTTCGCTGTCGGGAACGACGGTAATATCGACCAGCGGAAAAGGCTGGCTATACAGACGCTTAGCCAACTCTGGATCGGAAAACTCGTCAAACCAGCGCAGGCTGTAGGGATAGGGCGTCGCCTCGCCGTGATAAAACAGCAAGGGGATAACGATCGGCAACTGTTTATTTTTGGCATCCAGATGCCGTTGCATAACGTCCAGCGAGTAGCGCAGCATTCGAAAAGCCATGTGTTTTTCCGGACGACTTTGATGCTCAATCAGCGTGTAGATATAGCCGTCGCCTGCCTGTGTTTTCACCGAATAAAGAATATCAGAAATGCGCGATCGCAGATTCTTCTCCACCATGCTGGTGGCTTCCAGTTTTAAGGTGCTTAGATCACAAATGGCGCGTAACGGGGCGGGCAGATAAATGTCGAGAAAATCACGCGCCGTGTCCACGTGCGCCATGAAATGTTTAAAAATCGCATCGTGCGGCGTGGATGTGCTTTGTTCTTCCATAAATCCCTCCATGGGATGATGACCAATGGAGGGACTCTGGCAGGGGATAGGCCAAACAACAACATGAGGACTTGCAGGTTGCGAGGCGTTATCAGGAGAACATTCACTCGCATGCAACGTTGCATCAGAACGACGTAAATGCTCGCATTTCAGGGGGACGGAATGGGCCGCAGCCGGTAAAACACGGCTGCGGTAAACTCACACTAGCTAACGATTTCCAGAACCTGCTCCGGCGGGCGGCCAATTCGCGCCTGGCCATTGCTGACCACAATCGGGCGTTCAATCAGTTTCGGGTTCTCAACCATCGCCTGAATCAGTTGCGCTTCAGTCAGTTGGTTATCGGCCAGATTGAGTGATTTATAGAGATCTTCTTTCTGGCGCATCAGTTCACGGGCGCTGTTCATGCCCAGCATTTGCAGCAACTGCTTGATGCCTTGCGCATCGGGCGGCGTTTCCAGATAAAGCACCACTTCCGGCTCAACGCCGTTGGCTTTCAGCAGGCTTAAGGTTTCGCGGCTCTTGGAGCAGCGCGGATTATGGTAAATTTTTACCGCATCAGTCATAAAATCTCCCGTGATTCTGACGTTTTTTGCTCCGGCCTTACATTTTCGTGTAAGGGCGGAAACGTTCCTGTAATTGACGAAGCTGGTCGATACGCGCGTCGTAGCGCGCCTGTTCCAGACTTCTGAGTTTGACCTGGGCGCTGGCGCTGCTCAGAAGAGAAATCGCCTGGTCGAGCCTTCCCACTAACGCCATATTCTCGGCTCGGGCGGCCAGTTCCTGATCGCGATGGCCCAGTTTAGCCTGCGCCTGTGCCAGCAGCTCCCAACCATTGGTGTCATCTTTATAATTAAACGTGTAGCGGTTAAGAATTTTCACCGCTTCGGACGCCTGGCCTGCTTCCAGCAGGGCGTTGGCCAGGTTGAGCTGCAGCACCGGGTTGGTGCGCAGATCGCGCGCGCTTTTCAGGCGGGTAATGGCGTCGGCGGCTTTGTTCTGGCCCAGATCGATATCGGTCGCCAGGTCAAGATACCAGGGGTTTTGCGGGTCGGCGGCCAGTAATGGGCGCAGCAGGTTACTCGCCTGCGCGTTGTTCTTCGCTTCCATCGCCTGAAGCGCGCGGCCATACTGCGCGGCATTTTGTTCGCGAACATTGCCTTTTGACCAGGCGTCGAGCAGATCGCTGGTCAGTTGATTCTGCCCGGAGTTATACATACCAAGCGTACGCGCTTTCGCCAGATAGAAATCAGCGGAGGATTGCACCACCATCGGTTTCATCTGGTTGGCGCGGTTACGCGCATCGGCCAGACGGCTTTCCGGCAGGGGGTGAGTCAGCAGCATTTCCGGCGGGCGTGATGAGTAGCGCGCCTGGTCGAGCAATTTATCCATGAATGCCGGCATCGCCTGCGGGTCGAAACCGGATCGTTGTAACACCTGAATGCCGATACGATCCGCTTCTTCTTCATTCTGACGGGTGAAGCTTATCATGCTCTGTTGCGTACCAGCGAGCGTACCGCTCAGCGCCGCCATCCCTGCCTGCGGGCTGGCCATTGCCAGCAAGATTGAGCCGAGTGCGCCAACCCAGGTGAGCGGAGCGTTACGTTTCTGGTCTTCCATCGCTCGTGCCAGATGGCGCTGGGTGACGTGGGATATTTCGTGCGCCATGACCGATGCCAGTTGGCTTTCGTTATCGGAATAGCGGAACAACGCCGAGTGCAGCACCACGTTACCGCCGAAGAAGGCGAAGGCGTTGATATCGTCGTTGTTGATTAAATAGAAGTGGAACGGCGTACGTACCGACCAGGCGTGCGACACCAGACGCATCCCCAGCGTATTGATGTACTGCACCAGCAGGGGGTCATTAATCAGTGGCGCGCTGCCGCGCAGCTGGCGTACGTAGAAATCCCCCATTTGCATCTCCTGACCAATGGAGAGCGTGCTTCCTGCGGAGGTGCCCATATCAGGCAACGTATCAGCCGCATCCGCAAAAGCGGGGGCTACCTGGCCGAGCGTGAGCGTTGCAATAAGGGATGCCACCAGCGTTTTTTTCAACTGCCTGAACATAACCTCTGTCCTGTAATGTGGGATGTTTCAGTTTGACCGACAGGGCGGCGTTACGTTCCCTGAATGGCTGTTTGGGCAGTTTATCTGGCCTCATAGAGGTTGAAAATGATATTCACATAACTTTTGCTGTTTGTGTCGATAAATAGAAAAAGCGAAGTCTTTTCTGTGACATTTAGATACAATTCGGACACTGTGATCCGCCAATGTGCGTCAGGGAAGTCTATATGCTCGAAATGTTGATGCAGTGGTATCGCCGCCGTTTTAGTGACCCGGAAGCGATAGCGCTGCTGGTTATTCTGGTGGCCGGTTTCGGTATCCTGTTTTTCTTTAGCGGCCTGCTGGCGCCGCTGCTGGTGGCGATTGTGCTCGCGTATTTGCTGGAGTGGCCCACCATTCGTCTGGAGAAACTCGGCTGGTCGCGACGCTGGGCCACCACCGCCGTGTTGGTCGTCTTTGTCGGTATTCTGCTACTGATGGCCTTTGTGGTGATGCCGGTAGCCTGGCAGCAGGGTATCTATCTGATTCGCGATATGCCCGGCATGCTCAATAAGCTTTCTGATTTTGCCGCCACGCTGCCGCGTCGCTATCCGGCGCTGATGGACGCAGGCATCATCGATGCGATGGCGGAAAATATGCGCGCGCGCATGCAGACCATGGGCGACTCGGTGGTGAAATATTCGGTGGCTTCGCTGGTCGGCCTGCTGACGCTGGCGGTTTATCTGGTGCTGGTGCCGTTAATGGTCTTTTTCCTGGTGAAGGATAAAGAGCAGATGCTGAACGCCGTGCGCCGCGTGCTGCCGCGTAACCGCGGTCTGGCCGGGTTAGTCTGGAAAGAGATGAATCAGCAGATAACCAACTACATTCGCGGCAAGGTGCTGGAAATGGTGGTGGTCGGCGTAGCGACCTGGATAGGCTTTATTCTGTTCGGCCTCAACTATTCGCTGCTGCTCGCAGTGCTGGTGGGGTTCTCCGTCCTGATTCCCTATATCGGCGCGTTTGTGGTCACCATTCCGGTGGTGTGCGTGGCGCTGTTCCAGTTTGGCCTGGGGACCGAGTTCTGGAGCCTGTTTGCGGTGTACCTCATTATTCAGGCCCTGGATGGTAACCTGCTGGTGCCGGTGCTCTTTTCTGAAGCAGTGAATCTGCATCCGCTGGTGATTATTCTGTCGGTGGTGATTTTCGGCGGGCTGTGGGGATTTTGGGGCGTTTTCTTCGCCATTCCGCTGGCGACGCTGATTAAAGCGGTGATGCATGCCTGGCCGGATGGTCTGGTGGCCGACGAAGAGTAAATAAAAAGCCGACGCGAAAACGTCGGCTTAAGAACGCTGGCAAAGTGCGCTTTGTTCATGCCGGATGCGGCGTGAACACCTTATCCGGCCTACAAAATATTGCAGAAACCTTGTAGGCCTGATAAGCGTAGCGCATCAGGCGCTCTCTTTAAGCCAGTTCAGCACCACGTCGTGGTGATTGCTGGTTTTGAAATCATCAAAGACGTGCTCAACTTTTCCATCGCCATCAACCAGGAAACTGATGCGGTGGATACCGTCGTAGGTTTTGCCCATAAAGGACTTTTCGCCCCAGACGCCAAACTGTTCACAAACCTGATGATCTTCATCGGACAGCAGGGTGAAGTTCAGCAGCTCTTTTTCGGCAAAGCGGGAGAGTTTTTCCGGCTTATCGGTGCTGATGCCCAGCACTTCCACGCCCGCTTTTTTCAGTTCATCCATATTATCGCGCAGACCGCAGGCCTGCACGGTGCAGCCCGGCGTCATGGCCTTCGGGTAGAAATAGACCAGTACGCGTTGTCCCTGGAAGTCGGTCAAATTTACTTGCTCGCCGTCTTGATCGGGCAAACTAAATTTCGGTGCGATGTCACCGGCTTTCAGTGGGTTCATTAGGCAACTCCATCTTGTTCGTCATGCTGGGAATGATTTATGACGTTTATACTGCCTTGTGCATTCAATTCTGTACATAGGGCTTTGAACGCTTGCTCAATATTTGATGCATTTTTCGTAGCCGGGCTGTGCGCGGTTATCTGAATAAACAGCTGTGGCTGCGCACTTTCATCGCCGGGTTGGGTTCGGGAAACCAGTTCGGCAATGTTCATCTCCCATGAATCGATAAGCGCGGTGAAGCGTTCGATAATATGCGGAGAATCAGGCACCTCAACCTGTACCCACACGGTGGAAGGCATCGCCGGACGTGGTCGCGCGGTGGTGCGCTTCATCACAATCAGCAGATCCAGTTCGGCCCCTTTCAATGGCAGGGTGGACTCAATCAGGGTGATCGCATTCCAGCTACCGGAAAGCAGCATGATGAAAGTGAACTCATCACCCAGCATGGCCAGCCTGCTGTCCTCGATGTTGCAGCCGCAGCTACTGACGTGACGCGTGATGGTATTGACAATGCCAGGGCGATCGGCCCCCAGAGCTGTAATGACCAAATAGTGTTGTAATGTGGCTGTCAAACCGGTGCTTCCTTTAAAAAGGTGAGGTATTCCCTAGGAAAGCATAAAAAAAACCGGCATACAACATTCTGAGGGGCTTCAGTCGCTTGCTTTTATTACGGTACCAAACGTACCATTGAGACTCATGTCCGCACGTCAGCACAGAGGATGGCTCCATGTTCACGGGAAGTATTGTAGCGCTTGTCACGCCGATGGATGAGAAAGGTAATGTCGACCGTTCAAGCCTGAAAAAACTGATTGATTACCATGTCGCCAACGGGACCTCGGCGATTGTATCTGTAGGGACGACTGGAGAATCGGCGACGCTTGGCCACGACGAGCATGGCGATGTCGTGATGATGACCGTAGAGCTGGCCGATGGCCGTATTCCGGTTATCGCGGGCACCGGGGCGAACGCCACCGCAGAGGCGATAAGCCTGACCCAGCGCTTTAACAACACCGGCGTAGTCGGTTGCCTGACCGTGACTCCTTACTACAACCGTCCAACTCAGGAAGGTCTGTTCCAGCACTTTAAAGCGATCGCAGAACATACTGACTTGCCACAAATTCTGTATAATGTGCCGTCTCGTACGGGTTGCGATATGCTGCCAGAAACCGTGGGTCGTCTGGCTGAAATAAAAAATATTATCGCAATCAAGGAAGCAACAGGGAACTTAAGTCGTGTTCACCAGATCAAAGAGCTGGTTTCAGACGATTTCATCCTGCTGAGCGGTGATGATGCCACGGGTCTGGACTTCATGCAGCTTGGCGGTCAGGGTGTGATTTCCGTCACTGCAAACGTTGCTGCGCGTGATATGGCAGAAATGTGTAAGCTGGCCGCGGCTGGCGAGTTTGCGAAAGCGCGCGTCATCAATAATCGTCTGATGCCGCTGCACAATAAATTATTTGTCGAACCCAATCCTATCCCGGTTAAATGGGCGTGTAAGGAGTTGGGACTTGTAGCAACCGATACGATGCGTCTGCCGATGACACCTATCACCGACCACGGTCGTGATATCGTCGCCTCTGCAATGAAGCACGCCGGTTTGCTGTAAAGTTTAGGGAGATTTGATGGCTTACTCAGTACAGAAGTCGCGCCTGGCAAAGGTTGCGGGTGTTTCACTTGTCCTGCTGCTTGCAGCGTGCAGTTCCGACTCGCGTTATAAGCGCCAGGTGAGCGGCGATGAATCCTATCTGGATGCCGCGCCGTTAAGTGAACTTCACGCGCCGGCTGGCATGATCCTGCCGGTTCAACGCGGTGATTATAACATTCCGGTTGCTAACGGTAGCGGCGCAGTAGGTAAAGCCCTGGACATCCGTCCGCCGGCACAGCCTCTGGCGCTGGTTTCTGGTGCGCGCACGCAGTTCACGGGCGATACCGCCACGCTACTGGTTGAAAGCGGCCGTAGCGGTAACCTGTGGCCGCAGGTAGTGAGCATCCTTCAGGGTAAAAACTACACCATCGATAAACGTGATGATGCCACCCAAACGTTAACCACCGATTGGGTTGAGTGGAACCGTCTCGATGAAGACCAGCAGTACCGTGGTCGTTATCAAGTCTCCGTAAAACCACAGGGCTACCAACAGGCCGTAGTGGTTAAACTGGTTAACCTGGAACAAGCGGGCAAACCGGTTGCCGATACTGCATCGCTGCAGCGCTACAGCGCCGAGATGCTGAACGTTATCTCCGCAGGTCTCGATCAGAACGCCACCGCCGCGCAGAATGCTTCTCAGAGCACGGCAGGGTCTTCCTTCGATGTGCAGAGCGCAGCGGATGACACGGGCTTGCCAATGCTGGTGGTACGTGGTCCGTTCAACCAGGTATGGCAACGTCTGCCTGGCGTGCTGGAAAAAGTGGGCATGAAAGTGACCGACAGTACCCGTTCTCAGGGCAGCATCAACGTGACCTACAAGCCGCTGTCTGACAGCAGCTGGCAGGAACTGGGTGCGACCGATCCGGGTCTGGTCTCCGGTGATTACAAACTGCAGGTCGGTGACCTCGATAACCGCAGCAGTCTGCAATTCATCGACCCGAAAGGTCATACCCTGACGCAGTCTCAGAACGACGCGCTGGTCGCCGTCTTCCAGGCAGCGTTTAGCAAGTAATATTCAGGGCTGGAGCAATCCGGCCCTTTTTTCTGATATGATACGCAAACGTGTGCGTCGGCAGAAAAGCGGCAAGTTTATCGTTAAATCTCACCAGGAGTAATAAAGATGCAAAAGCAAGCTGAGTTGTATCGTGGTAAAGCGAAAACCGTCTACAGTACGGAAAACCCGGATCTGTTGGTGCTCGAGTTCCGTAACGATACGTCAGCAGGGGACGGTGCGCGCATTGAGCAGTTCGATCGTAAAGGCATGGTGAACAACAAGTTCAACCACTTCATTATGACCAAACTGGAAGAAGCGGGTATCCCGACTCAGATGGAACGTCTGCTCTCTGACACCGAATGTCTGGTGAAAAAACTGGATATGGTGCCGGTAGAGTGCGTAGTGCGTAACCGTGCGGCAGGCTCGCTGGTGAAACGTTTAGGGATCGAAGAAGGCATCGAGCTGAACCCACCGCTGTTCGACCTGTTCCTGAAAAATGATGCGATGCATGATCCGATGGTTAATGAATCTTACTGCGAAACCTTTGGTTGGGTGAGCAAAGAAAACCTCGCACGTATGCAAGAACTGACCTTCAAAGCCAACGATGTTCTGAAAAAAATGTTTGATGATGCGGGCCTGATTCTGGTCGATTTCAAACTGGAATTTGGTTTGTTCAAAGGCGAAGTCGTACTGGGTGACGAATTCTCGCCGGACGGTAGCCGTCTGTGGGATAAGCAAACCATGGATAAAATGGATAAAGACCGTTTCCGCCAGAGTCTGGGCGGTCTGATTGAAGCTTACGAAGAAGTGGCACGTCGTCTGGGTGTTAACCTGGACTGAGTCTCCTGAGTCTCCTGAGTCACTGCCTCACAGAGGGTGCCTGCACCCTCTGAATTTCCCCGTTATTTCCTGTGGTAATCCTTGTCTGAACCGCCTACGATCATAACTATAATTAATAGGATAGGTTCGAGGTAGATATGCGTTGGCAAGGTCGTCGCGAAAGCGACAATGTTGAAGACAGACGAAATGATTCCGGCTCGCCGATTTCAGGCGGCGGGCGAAACATTCGTATTCCCAGCGGGAAAGGCGGCATCATTCTGTTGATTGTCGTGGTTGTCGCGGGCTATTACGGCGTCGATCTTACAGGCTTTCTGACCGGAGAACCGGTATCACAGCAATCCTCCCAACAGCGGAGCGTTAGCCCTCAGGATGACGAAGCCGCCAAATTCACCTCGGTAATACTTGCGACCACCGAAGATACCTGGACCCAGCAGTTCGAAAAAATGGGTAAAACTTATCAGGTACCGAAACTGGTGATGTATCGCGGCGCGACGCGTACGGGTTGTGGCACGGGCCAGTCGGTCATGGGCCCATTCTATTGCCCGGCGGATACCACGGTATATATCGATCTCTCTTTCTACGATGATATGAAGGAGAAACTGGGCGCGGATGGCGACTTTGCTCAGGGCTATGTGATTGCTCATGAAGTAGGGCACCACGTGCAGAAGCTGCTGGGTATCGAGCCAAAAGTCCGCCAGATGCAGCAGAATGCGTCCGAATCACAAGTGAATCAACTCTCTGTGCGCATGGAACTGCAGGCGGACTGCTTTGCAGGCGTCTGGGGCCACGCGATGCAGCAGCAGGGCGTGCTGGAGCCGGGCGATCTGGAAGAAGCGCTTAACGCGGCGCAAGCGATTGGCGACGACCGTCTTCAGCAGCAGAGTCAGGGACGCGTCGTACCGGATAGCTTTACACATGGCACATCACAGCAGCGTTTTACCTGGCTGAAACGCGGCCTGGATAGTGGTGACCCGGCGCAGTGCAATACGTTTGGCAAAATGCTGTAAGTTAATGAATCGCCATCATGGATGAACTTTTCGCTCTCGCGCCGCGCATGGCGCAGGAAGGTGTACGCCGCTTGTTGGTTATCAGCGGCGAGTCACGCTGGGCACAGCAGCAGGCACAAGCCTTTCGTGACGCCGCTCAGACAGACGTATTGTGGGTGGGGCCCGAAGCGCAAGCGGAGCCGTACTGCGCGCCAGCAAAGTTGGTGACGTTGCTGGGGCGCGAGTTTCAGCACGCCATCTTTGATGCCCGCCAGGCTTTCGATGTCTCTGCTTTTGCCGCGCTTGCCGGTACGTTGCGTGCCGGAAGCTGGCTGTTGCTGCTGGTGCCGGAATGGGTGCGATGGCCTCATCAGCCGGATGCCGATTCCTTGCGCTGGAGCGACTCGCCAGAAGCGATTGCCACACCGCGCTTTGTGCACCATTTTTGCGAAGTATTGCGCGAAAGCCCGGAAGCACTGCTGTGGCGACAGGGGGATGCATTCCCGGAGGTCAATTTTCCCTCGCGCCCACACTGGCTGCGTGCCAGTGGTGAGCCGGATGCGGAACAAGCCACGATCCTCAACAAGCTGGCGATCAATCCGGGGGGCGTGACCGCCATTACCGCCGAGCGTGGGCGTGGCAAATCGGCACTGGCGGGGATGCACATCCGCAGCCTGAAGGGGCGGGCCATCGTGACTGCGCCGACGCGGGCATCTGCTGACGTGATTGCTGCTTTTGCCGGCGAGCGTTTTCACTTTATGGCGCCGGACGCCCTGCTGGCTTCTACGGAAACCGCAGACTGGCTGGTGGTGGATGAAGCCGCCGCTATTCCCGCTCCGCTGCTGGAAAAACTCGCCTTACGATTCCCACATCTTTTACTGACCACCACTGTTCAGGGCTATGAAGGCACGGGGCGGGGATTCCTGCTCAAGTTCTGCGCGCGTTTTCCCGCGCTCCGGCAATTTACCCTCAACACGCCCGTTCGCTGGGCTCAGGGCTGCCCGCTGGAAGCGGTGGTGAATGATCTGCTGATTTTTGCTGACGATAGCTTTACCGTTTCCCCGTCCGGCCTGTTAAGTTTCAGGGCGATAGAACAGGCGCAATGGTTGTCGCAACCTAAGCTCCCCACGGCGATGTATCAGCTACTGTCCGGTGCGCACTATCGCACCTCACCGCTCGATCTCCGGCGGATGATGGATGCACCGGGGCAACATTTTATCGCAGCCGACACGCCGAATGGCCTGGCAGGTGCGCTGTGGCTGGTGGATGAAGGCGGATTGCGTGCCGAATTAAGTCAGGCGGTATGGGCGGGTTTTCGTCGACCGCGCGGTAACCTGGTGGCGCAGTCGCTCGCCGCACACGGCGGTAGCCCGCTGGCGGCAACATTGATCGGTCGGCGCATTAGCCGGGTAGCTGTGCACCCTTTGCGCCAGCGCGAGGGTATCGGTTCTGCGCTCATCGCCCGTGCCTGTAAGCACGCCGCGGGCTGCGATTATCTCTCCGTTAGCTTTGGCTATACCGAAGCACTCTGGCAGTTCTGGCAACGCTGTGGCTTTACGTTGGTGCGCATCGGCACGCAGCGCGAAGCCAGCAGCGGCTGTTATGCGGCGATGGCGCTGTTCCCGCTCACCGATGCCGGAAAAGAGCTGACGCGGCATGAGCATTTACGTTTATGCCAGGAGTGGCGCTGGCTGCAAGGGTGGGTCGATGAGAAATTGACGCTGCCGCCGGGGCCGGAGTCTATGCTTAATGATGAAGCGTGGTGGGATCTGGCGGGGTTTGCGTTTGCTCATCGCCCGTTGCTGGCTACGCTGGGTAATCTGCATCTGTTGGCTTCTCTCAGCCCGTTAGCATTAACGGCGCTGCGCCGCAGATTAGCGCGGGAAGATGAAGCTAAACTTTGCGCAACGCTGGGTCTTCATGGGCGTAAAGCGCTGCTTATCCGACAACGGGAAGAGGTCGCCCAGGCGATGTTTGGGCTTAATCACGCGCGAACCGAACAGCTTCGTGAACGGATAAAGCAGGTGCAATTTTTTTAACTATCTCATTCAGTTAAATGGCATGGTCATTCTTTCCGGCCAGCGTAAACTGTGCGGTAACAAAGGAGATAGCCATGAAACACGATCATTTTGTCGTTCAAAGCCCCGCTAAACCCGCGCAACAGCTGCTGCTGTTGTTCCATGGCGTGGGTGATAACCCGGTGGCAATGGGGCAAATTGGCAGTTGGTTCGCACCGCTGTTTCCTGATGCGCTCATTGTAAGCATCGGCGGCGCAGAGCCTTGTGGCCCGGCTCCGGCGCGTCAGTGGTTCTCTGTACAGGGTGTGACCGAAGAGAATCGTCAGGCGCGCGTGGATGCGATTATGCCAACCTTTATCGAAACCGTACGCTACTGGCAAAAACAGAGCGGCGTTGGCCCGCTGGCAACCGCATTAATTGGTTTCTCGCAGGGCGCGATTATGTCGCTTGAGAGCGTTAAAGCGGAACCCCATCTGGCATCCCGCGTTATTGCCTTTAATGGCCGTTATGCGACGTTGCCAGAAACCGCATCGACAACCACGACGGTGCATTTGATTCACGGTGGTGAAGACCGGGTTATCGATCTTGCGCATGCTGTGGCGGGGCAGGAAGCTTTATTAGCAGCCGGCGGCGATGTGACGCTCGATATCGTAGACGATCTGGGGCACGCGATTGACGAACACAGTATGCAGTTTGCACTCGATCATCTGCGTTACACTATTCCGAAACATTACTTCGATGAAGCGTTAAGCGGCAGTACACCGAAGAATGACGATCTCATAGAGATGCTTTAAAACAAAATGGGCCGGATTTCCGGCCCGTTTATTATTACGGTTTTTTCGACTGATCGTGCTTCGGCCAATCGTCGTCTTCGTCCCACTTCGCGTTGTTGTCGCGATGCGGAGGAAGCTCCGGCTTATTGGCGAGGAATTTTTTGTGATCGACGCGGTTGAGATCTTTAATCACGTTGATCATTACGCCAACCAGAAACACCAGTACCAGAACCCACCAGTATTTTGACAGCCAGTCCATGTGCGTTACCTCTTAAATGTGTTGTCAGGCGACAAGCTGTTCCATAATGCGCTGATACATCCGCGCCAGCAGTTGCAAATCGGCAGCGTTCACACATTCATTAATTTTATGAATAGTGGCGTTGACTGGACCCAGTTCCACCACCTGTGCGCCCATTCTGGCGATAAATCGACCATCCGATGTGCCGCCCGTCGTCAACAGTTGCGGTTTAATTTCATTATAGTGCGCAATGGCGTTGACCACCGCATCGACCAGTTTACCGCGTTCAGTCAGGAACGGCTGCCCGGAAATCCACCACTCAACGCTGTAGCGCAACTGATGTTTTTCCAGCAGCGCAATCACGCGCGCCTTAATCATTTCGTCGGTCAGTTCGGTGCTGAAACGGAAGTTAAACTGCACGAACAGATCGCCCGGAATCACGTTATTGCTGCCGGTACCCGCCTGAATATTCGCTACCTGCATGCTGGTTGGCGGGAAGAAGTCGTTACCCTGATCCCACTCAACTGCCACCAGCTCGTTGAGCCACGGCGCGGCGCGGTGAACCGGGTTATCGGCCAGATGCGGATAGGCCACATGGCCCTGAACACCGTGGATCGTCAGGTTACAGGTCATCGAGCCGCGACGGCCATTTTTCACGACATCGCCCACCACTTCGGTGCTCGACGGTTCGCCCACCAGGCAGTAGTCCAGACGCTCGTTGCGCGCCATTAACGCGTCAACGACTTTCACCGTGCCATTTGTCGCGCTGGCTTCTTCATCGGAGGTGATGAGAAATGCCAGTCGCCCCTGATGATGCGGATGCTGCGCGACAAATCTCTCGGCGGCGACCACCATGGCGGCCAGCGAACCTTTCATATCTGCCGCACCGCGGCCAAACAACATGCCGTCGCGGATGGTGGGTTCAAAGGGGGGGTTGATCCAGCGATCGGCATCGCCGGAAGGTACGACATCCGTATGACCGGCAAAAGCCAGCGTCTCTCCCTGACCGCGCCACGCCCAGAAATTCTGCGTATCGCCAAAATCCATATGTTCGATGGTAAAACCCGCTGCGCGCAGGCGTTCAATCATTAGCGCCTGGCAGCCCGCATCATCGGGGCTAAGGGAAGGGCGGCGAATAAGCTGCTGAGCCAGCTCAATGACCGGGCAAGACATAGACTACACCTCATTGATTAACTGCTGATGTTTGCGTGTTTTCTTCATCGGTACGACGTCAGTTCGCGTGCTTCGCACCGAGTGTGCTGTTGCTGACAGGCGGTTTATTGACCGGCTGCCGGGGCGATGTCGGCAAGCCACTGGCTGTAACGTTCATCACTAAAACCCAGCAGCATAGGCTGTGCGGGCGCGCAGAGCAATGGGCGTTTGATGATTGCTGGCATTTCGAGCATTATCGCCGCGGCGCTATCCGCGTTATTGACACCGGCGCGAACGGATTCATCCAGTTTGCGCCACGTGGTGCCACGTGTATTGAGCAGCGCTTCCCAACCCAGCTCATTTATAAAGGTGGCTAATAATTCTGCCGTTAATCCATCGGCGCGATAATCATGAAAGCGATAGGTGACCTGGTGTTCATCCAGCCAGCGACGGGCTTTTTTTATGGTGTCACAATTTTTTATTCCATAAAGGGTGATCATGTATTGGCATCCTTATTTTTATCAATTAGCAGGTGTAATGAGAGAACAAATATACACGGAATACTCTTAGCAATCCGTATTATCAATTAATTCAGCGTGATTTCCAAAGGCTGATGAATAAAATTTCACTGGAGATGCATACTATTTCTGCCGAGAGCAGGAAAGGTAAGTTATTGGCTGGAAAGATGAACGCAACAATGCAGGCTTCTGGCGAGCAGGAATCACGCCCCGGCGCTACCATTATGGCCGTTATAACAGTTTCTGACGTCTGTTTTTCTCCATTAAATGCGGTGCGGGTAAACTATTTCAAAATGTTGCTGTGCATCACATAATTTTATATTCAGCGGGCCCATAGTTACCGCAAGAAGTGAAAGCAGTCCTGGAGGCAACAATCATAGCAATAGGGTAAACGATCTTCACAGGCCATAAAATTCCACGTAAGATAAGCATAATAATAAGAGAGGCTGTTATGATTGAACGTGAACTGGGGAACTGGAAAGACTTTATCGAAGTTATGCTTCGTAAATGATTCCAGCATTGTGAGTTAAGGGCGCGCTGTTCTTCTTCTCATTATATGTACGGACGTACAAATAAAAAGGCGACTGACCAGTCGCCTTTTTTGTTGGCTGCGATAAGAGGTTACTCGGGCTTCTCTTTCAACGGGAAACGACGGCGTACCAGTACAAAGAACAGCGGCACGAAGAAGATAGCGAGCACCGTTGCGGAAATCATCCCGCCCATCACGCCGGTACCCACGGCGTGCTGTCCGCCAGAGCCTGCGCCGGTGCTGGTAGCCATTGGCAGTACACCGAAGATGAATGCCAGCGATGTCATCAGAATCGGGCGCAGACGCTGACGGCAGGCATCCAGCGTTGCCTGAAGCAGGTCTTCCCCTTCCTGATTTCGCTCGTTAGCAAATTCGACAATCAGTATGGCGTTCTTCGCCGATAGCCCAATCACGGTCAACAGCCCCACCTGGAAATAGACGTCGTTCTCCAGTCCGCGCATCCAGGTTGCCAGTAATGCGCCGATAACCCCCAGCGGAACCACCAGCATCACCGAGAACGGCACCGACCAGCTCTCATACAGCGCGGCCAGACAGAGGAACACCACCAGCAATGAGATAGCATAAAGCGCCGGAGCCTGCGCGCCGGAAAGCCGTTCCTGATAGGACATCGCCGTCCATTCGAGGCCAAAACCCGCCGGAAGCTGGCGCACCAGATTTTCCATGATATCCATTGCCGTCCCGGTACTGACGCCCGGCGCGGCTTCACCGACAATCTCCAGCGCCGAATAACCGTTGTAACGCTCCAGACGCGGTGAACCGGTTTCCCAGCGCGAGGTCGCAAAGGCGGAGAACGGCACCATCTGACCGGACTGGTTACGCACATACCACAGGTTGATATCTTCCGGCAGCATGCGATATTTCGCCGCCGACTGAACGTACACTTTCTTCACGCGGCCACGATCCATAAAGTCGTTCACATAGCTTGAGCCCCACGCGGTTTGCAGGGTGTCGTTGATATCATCAATCGATACGCCGAGCGCCTGCGCTTTACGCTGGTCAATATCGACCTGCAACTGCGGGCTATCATCAAGGCCGTTGTGGCGCACGCGCGTCAGATCGGGATTTTTGGCCGCCATTTCCAGCAATTGGTCACGCGCTGACATTAGCGCATCGTGGCCGGCTCCGGCGTGGTCCTGAAGCTCCATATCAAACCCGGCGGAACTGCCCAGGCCGCTAATGGCTGGCGGGCTGCTGGCAAAAACGCGGGCTTCATTAATCTTGTTAAACGCTTTGGTCGCACGCTCAATAATGGCGAAGGAGGTACCGGTTTTGGCGTCGCGATCGTCCCAGTCCTTCAGGCGCACAAACATACGCGCCACGTTTTGCCCGTTACCGCCAGGGCCGGAACCGATGGTGGCGAAAATCGAGGTGACGTTATCTTTCTCGTTGGCGAAAAAGTAATCTTCAACTTTCTGCACCACTTTCAGCGTTTGCTGCTGGGTTGCGCCGCTGGGCAACTGCACAGAGGTGGTGAACATGCCACGATCTTCCTGTGGCAGGAAGGAGGTCGGCAGACGCAGGAACAGGAATACCATGCCGCCCAGCAGCAGAACGTAAATCACTATCCAGCGCAGGCTGCGATGCAGAATTTTAGCCACGCCCGATTCATAACGACGCGAGCTGGTATCAAAGACGCGGTTAAACCAGCCAAAGAAACCTTTCTTCGTATGCTGGGATTCCCCTTTATGAATGGGCTTCAACAACGTTGCGCACAGGGCAGGAGTGAGGATCATTGCCACCAGCACTGAAAGCACCATCGCCGCGACAATCGTAATCGAGAACTGACGGTAGATGGCCCCCGTGGTGCCGCCGAAAAACGCCATCGGGATGAATACCGCCGAGAGCACCATCGCAATGCCCACCAGCGCGCCCTGAATTTGCCCCATCGATTTACGTGTTGCCTGCCGGGGCGTCAGCCCCTCTTCACTCATGATGCGTTCGACGTTCTCGACCACCACGATGGCATCATCCACCAGCAGGCCAATTGCCAGCACCATCGCGAACATGGTGAGGGTGTTGATACTGTAGCCGAAGGCATAGAGGGTGGCGAAGGTCCCCATTAACACCACCGGAACGGCGATGGTTGGGATAAGCGTCGCACGGAAGTTTTGCAGGAACAGGTACATCACCAGGAACACCAGCAGAATGGCTTCCAGCAGGGTTTTTACCACATCGGTGATGGAGGCTTTAACGAACGAGGTCGTTTCATAAGCGACTTTGTATTCCAGCCCGCGCGGAAAATAGTCTTTAAGTTCATCCAGACGCGCGATAACCCGCTCCGCGGTTGCCATTTCGTTGGCGCCTGACGCGAGTTTCACCCCGAGGCCCGAGGCGGCATTGCGGTTAAAGCGGCTCAGATAATCATATTTTTCCGCACCCATTTCGACTTCAGCCACATCGCCAAGCGTGACGAAGGAACCGTCCTGGTTAACGCGCAGCGTGATATCGCGGAACTGCTGCGGCGTTTGCAGCAGCGACTGCGCGTTTATGGTGGCGTTCAGCGCCTGCTTATCCACAGAAGGCGTTCCCCCCAACTGACCGACGGCGACCTGAGCGTTTTGTGAGGATATCGCGTCGGTAACGTCTTTGGTGGTGAGCTGGAAACTATTGAGTTTGGCGGGGTCCAGCCAGATACGCATGGAGTATTGCGAACCGTAGGCATCAATATCGCCCACGCCGTTCACGCGGCTGAGTGGCTCCTGAATATTACTGGCGACGTAGTCAGCAATATCCTGTTTATCCATGCTGCCGTCAGTGGAGACAAAAGCGATGGTCAAAATGTTGGTATCACCGGTTTTACGAACCGTGACGCCCTGAGTTTGCACCGCCTGCGGCAGTTTACGCAGCGCCGATTGCAGCTGGTTTTGCACCTGCTGAACGGCTTCATCAGGATCGGTACCTGCAAGGAAGCTGAGCGTCACGCTCGCTTGTCCGGTCGCGCTACTTTGTGATGACATGTACATCAGGTTATCAAGGCCGGTCATGTTCTGCTCGATAACCTGGGTGACGGTGTTCTCCAGCGTTTGCGCGGACGCCCCTGGATAGTTCGCGGTGATGCGCACGTTCGGCGGCGCAAGATCGGGATATTGTTCAACCGGCAATGAAAAAATAGCCAGGGTTCCCGTCAGACATAACAGGATTGCCAACACCCAGGCAAAAATGGGGCGATCGATGAAGAAATTCGCCATCAGGAAGAGACCTCGTTATACGTATTTTTAATGACGCCAATGCTCCGAACACTCTAGCCGCAAGGCTTCCGGCAATCGTGGAGAAATTAAGGAGATAGTGTAAATTATCATGCCGCTTTTCTGCATAGACAGGCATTTCGTCAAGATTATTACGGTCACGTTACAAGAAGTTTTCAGCGGGGATCTTGCCATTAACTGAATGAAACGTAATTTCATTTAAGATGAAATTTTTTGATCTGCCACAGCATAGTGCTAAATAGTCATCATTCCTGGGCAAATGGACATTGCCTGCTGCATAGCTCCTCGGCTAATAAATAGACCTTATAAATATAAAGCTTATATAACCCGGACAGAGGGACGCTATGAACCGTTTTATAATGGCTGACAGCCAAAAATGCATTGGCTGTCGGGCATGTGAAGTTGCCTGCGTAATGTCGCATAACCATGAACAGCATGTCTTAACGCCTGCGCGTTTTCAACCGCGTATCACCGTCTTCAGAAATCAGACGCAGCGCAGCGCGGTCACCTGCCGCCACTGTGAAGATGCGCCGTGCGCACGAAGCTGCCCGAATGGCGCTATCAGTCAACGCGATGATGCAATCCTGGTTGACCAAAGCAAATGTATCGGCTGTAAATCCTGCGCCGTCGCGTGCCCGTTTGGCACCATGCAGATTGTCCTGACGCCCGCCGCCGATGGGCGGGTAAAGGCCAATGCGCAAAAATGTGACCTTTGCGACGGGCGTGATGGCGGCCCGGCCTGCGTGGAAAACTGCCCAGCGGATGCGCTGGCGCTGGTAAGCCCGCAGCGTCTGGCCGATATGTCGAAAAACCGCCGCATGCAGGCGGCCTGTCGCGATGCCCAGCCGTGGCACAGCGAAAGCACAGACCAGCAATCCATCATGCTCAGTAAACGTCAGCAGATGGCGCAAACGCCTGCGCGTGGTGAAGCCGACAAACTGGCGATTGACGCGCGAAAAACCGGCTTCGCGGAAATCTACTTGCCGCTCAGTGAAGATCAGGCGCAGCAGGCTTCTTCCCGCTGCCTGACCTGCGGCGAGCACAGTATTTGCGAATGGACCTGCCCGCTGCACAACCATATTCCACAGTGGATCGAGCGGGTGAAAGCCGGGGATATCGATGCGGCGGTGGCGCTGTCGCATCAGACTAACCCACTGCCGGAGATTACCGGACGCGTCTGTCCGCAGGACCGTCTCTGCGAAGGCGCCTGCACCGTGCGTGACGAACACGGCGCAGTCACCATTGGCAACCTTGAGCGCTACATTACCGACCAGGCGCTGGCGAAGGGCTGGCGGCCTGAAGTGGGCCCGGTAGCGGCAAGTGGTAAACGCGTGGCGATTATCGGTGCGGGCCCGGCAGGTCTGGCCTGTGCCGATGTACTGGTGCGTCAGGGCGTGGAGCCTGTGGTGTTTGACCGCCACCCGGAAATCGGCGGCCTGCTGACCTTCGGCATTCCTTCTTTCAAGCTGGATAAATCACTGCTGGCGCGACGCCGTGAAATCTTTACCGCGATGGGCATTCGCTTTGAGCTGAACTGCGAAATCGGGAAAGACGTGATGATGAATGACCTACTGGAAGAGTTCGATGCGGTCTTTGTCGGCGTGGGCACCTACCGCTCGATGAAAGCCAATTTAGCCAACGAAGATGCGCCTGGCGTGTATGACGCACTGCCTTTCCTGATCGCCAACACCAAAAATGTGATGGGGCTGAACGAACTGCCGAACGAGCCGTTCATCAACACCGCCGGATTAAATGTGGTGGTGCTGGGCGGCGGCGATACGGCGATGGACTGCGTGCGCACCGCGCTGCGTCATGGTGCCGCCAGGGTAACCTGCGCTTATCGGCGTGATGAAGCCAACATGCCTGGTTCCAGGAAAGAGGTGAAAAACGCGCGAGAAGAGGGGGCGGAATTTGAATTCAACGTTCAGCCGTTGACGCTCGAACTGGATAACGCAGGCAAGGTGAACGGGATTCGGTTCATCCGCACCGCGATGGGTGAGCCCGACAGCCAGGGGCGCCGACGCCCCGTACCAATTGAGGGCAGCGAGTTTGTTATGCCTGCCGATGCGGTCATTATGGCGTTTGGTTTCCATCCGCACAGCATGCCGTGGCTGAGCGCCCAGGGCGTCGAGGTGGATGACTGGGGGCGCATTCGCGCGAATGTTGAAAGCCGCTATCGTTATCAGACGACGAATCCGAAAGTGTTTGCCGGTGGTGATGCGGTGCGCGGAGCCGATCTGGTGGTGACCGCGATGGCAGAGGGTCGTCATGCCGCCCAGGGTATTATCGACTGGTTAGGTGTGAAAACGCACAGCGTACATTAACGACAAAACGGGCGCCACGGCGTAGTATGGTTCGCTTCGAATCGCGTTGTGGAGCCCGTATGTCATTTAAGATTGAACTGATTAAAGATAAAGTCCTCTCCGATAACTACTTTATTCTGCGCAATATTACCTACGATTTAACCCGCAAAAATGGCGACGTTATCCGGCATAAGCGCGAAGTTTATGACCGGGGTAACGGTGCCACCATTCTGCTCTACAACCCGCGAAAAAAAAGTGTGGTACTGGTTCGCCAGTTCCGCGTCGCCACCTGGGTTAACGGCAACGCTGACGGGCGATTAATCGAAACCTGCGCGGGTCTGCTGGATAATGACGAGCCGGAAGTGTGCATTCGCAAAGAGGCGATAGAAGAAACCGGCTATCAGGTTGGCGAGGTGCGCAGAGTGTTCCAGCTCTATATGTCACCAGGCGGCGTCACGGAAATCGTGCATTTATTTATTGGCGAATACGACGATAACCAGAGACAGACTATGGGTGGTGGCGTCGACGATGAAGACATTGAAGTGCTGGAAATCCCATTTACCGAGGCGCTGGCGATGATGGCGCGCGGTGAAATCTGCGACGGTAAGACGGTGATCTTGCTACAGTATTTGCAATCTTCTGGTTTAATGAATTGATTTTACTAAAGAAATAATTATGTATTTTATATGAATCAATCCGACAAATCCGATTGAGCGCAGCGCTCATGGCGTTGAAGATACCCCGGTAAATTGATGTTTTTTTCTTCTGGGGTTGTACCGTTCATGCGTTACCGCGTTCTTCTCTTATTGTTTTTGGGGCTGCTCCCAACGTCTCTGACGTGGGCGTCTCCTGTCCAGCAGGTTTTTTCCGACTGGCTGGTTACCTGCAATAATCAGAATTTCTGCGTCACGCGTAACGTGGGGTTGCATCACGGTCTGGTGATGACCCTCAGCCGCAGTGCGGGCGCGCATATGGACGCTGCGCTGCGTATCGAACTGGGCGGTCTGGTCAATCCGGTCGCCGCCGTACCACCGATTGCGCCGCGACTGCTGCTGGATGATAAACCGCTCCAGCGTGGGGAAGAGCACTGGAAGGTTCAGCCAAAGCTTCTCGCCACGGAAGACAGCGCGACGATAGATGCGTTTTTGCAACAGGTACAGGATGCGCAAGCGATAACCCTGCAAAAAGGGGTCCAGGTGATTTCTCTGAAAGGGCTAAAAGCCGCGCTGCTGTTTATCGATTCGCAGCAAAAACGGGTTGGCAGCGAAACGGCGTGGGTGAGAAAGGGCGACGAACCGCCGCTGAGCGTACCCCCTGCGCCAGCGCTGAAAACCGTCGCCAAAGTCAACCCGACGCCGACCCCGCTCAACCGCGATGAATATAACGATCTGCTCGATTATGGCACCTGGCGGATGAACAATACCCAGTGCTCGCTGGATCCGTTGCGCCGTGAAGTGTGGGTCACCGCACTCACCGATGATAAAGCGCTGATGATGATAAGTTGTGAATCTGGCGCCTATAACACGATTTACCGTGCCTGGCTGGTGTCGCGTAAAAAGCCCCATGCCTCGCATCCGGTACGTTTGCGTCTGCCGTTCCTGCCTTCCGGGCAGGACAATCGTGACGTCGAATTGATGAACCTGACCTTTAATGAAAATACGCGCGAGCTTATCACGCTGGAGAAAGGACGCGGTCTGGGCGACTGCGGCGTGCAAACCCGCTGGCGCTACGATGGGCAGCGTTTCCGTTTAGTGCGCTATGCGGGGCAGCCGGAGTGCGATAACTGGCAGGGTGCCGATGCGTGGCCTACCCAGTGGATCACCGGGTAGGTGTGGTGCGGAGAATTGCCGGATGCGGCTACGCCTTATCCGGCCTACAATACATCCGCCCATGCGAACATCCATTCGTAGGCCCGATAAGCGAAGCGCCATCGGGCATGTTGCGGGAGCCATTGCCGGGTGGCGGCTACGCCTTACCCGGCCTACAAAATATCCGCCCGTAGGAACATCCATTCGTAGGCCCGATAAGCGCAGCGCCATCGGGCATTTGCGCCATAACCTAGCGCTTCTTCAATACCGCTTTTGCCTTCTCGACAATATTCTCAACCGTAAAGCCAAAGTACGGGAACAGTTTCTCCGCAGGCGCCGATTCGCCATAGCCGGTCATCCCGACAATCGCCCCTTTCAGGCCGACATATTTGTACCAGTAATCAGCTATGCCTGCTTCGACCGCCACGCGGGCGCTGACGCCGGAAGGCAGTACCGACTCACGGTACTCTTCATCCTGCGCATCAAACGTATCCGTTGAAGGCAGCGAAACTACCCGCACGTTTACACCATCCGCGCGCAGTTTCTCTGCCGCCAGCACGGTAATCTCCACTTCTGAACCGGTGGCAATCAGAATCAGGTCCGGCTTACCGCCCGCATCCTTCAGCACATAACCGCCGCGCGCGATTTCCCGAACCTGCTCCGGCGTACGCTCCATTTGCGCGAGGTTTTGTCGGGAGAGGATCAGCGCCGTTGGGCCGTGGTGGCGCTCCACCGCCGCCTTCCACGCCACCGCAGTTTCCACCTGATCGCACGGACGCCAGGTGCTGAAGTTTGGCGTGAGCCGCAGGCTGGCAAGCTGCTCCACCGCCTGGTGCGTCGGGCCATCTTCGCCAAGGCCGATAGAATCGTGGGTATAAACCATAATCTGCCGCGCTTTCATCAGCGCCGCCATACGTGCGGCATTGCGCGCGTATTCTACAAACATCAGGAAGGTGGCGGTGTAGGGCACAAAGCCGCCATGGTGGGCAATCCCGTTGGCTATAGCGGTCATGCCAAACTCACGCACGCCGTAGTGAATATAGTTGCCCGCGAGATCCTCTTTCAGTGATTTCGAGCCGGACCAAATCGTTAAATTACTGGGCGCGAGATCCGCCGAGCCGCCCAGCAGCTCCGGAAGAATCGGGCCATAGGCATTGAGCGTATTTTGCGACGCTTTGCGGCTGGCAATTTTCGCTGGCTCCGACTGCATTTTCTCGATGTACGCCTGCACGGTACTCGCCCAGTTTTCCGGTAAGCCGCCGCTCATGCGACGGATAAACTCCGCCGCCAGTTCCGGGTGCGCCTTTTGATACGCGGCGAGCTTCTCTGTCCAGCTCTGCTGTTCTTTCTCACCGCGCTCGCGGGCATCCCACTTTTTGTAAATCTCTTTTGGAATTTCAAACGGTGGATGATTCCAGCCAAGCTGTTTACGCGCCAGCGCGACTTCTTCCGCGCCCAGTGCCGCGCCGTGTGCTTCCTCTTTACCGGCCTTATTCGGCGAGCCGAAACCGATAACCGTACGGCAGATAATCAGCGACGGTTTATCCTTAACGCTCTGCGCCTCTTCAATCGCTTTTTTCACCGCCTGCGGATCGTGTCCGTCGATTTCATGTACCACGTGCCAGTGATAGGCCTCGAAGCGTTTCGCCGTATCGTCGGTGAACCAGCCTTTGGTTTCACCATCAATCGAAATACTGTTGCTATCGTAAAAACCGATCAGTTTGCCCAGCCCCAGCGTCCCGGCAAGGGAACACACTTCGTGCGAAATCCCCTCCATCAGGCAGCCATCGCCCATAAATACGTAAGTATAGTGATCGACAATCTCATGCCCTGGCTGGTTAAACTGTGCGGCCAGCGTGCGCTCGGCGATAGCCAGACCTACCGCGTTCGCCAGCCCCTGGCCGAGTGGCCCGGTTGTGGTTTCAACGCCTGGCGTATAGCCAATTTCCGGGTGGCCTGGCGTTTTGGAATGCAGCTGGCGGAAATTTTTCAGCTCTTCAATCGGCAGGTTGTAACCGCTCAGGTGCAGCAGGCTATAGAGCAGCATCGAAGCGTGGCCATTAGAGAGAATAAAGCGATCGCGGTCATACCACGTTGGGTCCGTGGGGTTATGTTTCATGAAGTCGTTCCACAGGACTTCAGCAATATCCGCCATGCCCATTGGCGCGCCAGGGTGTCCGGAATTGGCTTTCTGAACGGCATCCATACTCAGGGCACGGATGGCATTAGCGAGATCTCTTCGTGACATTAACGACTCCTTAGCAAAAGTGGCGATCTTGATAAGTTATGAGATGCATAACAAAAAAGCATAGCAGACAGGCATAGCATTGTTTTCGATACTTGGTAACATGTTCCTCATATACCAATAACAATGTGAACCCACCAGCCAGACCGTGGCGCATCACTTTTTAGTTCGATACGTGAAAGGAACCCCAAATGGACGAGCAGTTAAAACAAAGTGCCCTCGATTTCCACGAATTCCCGGTTCCGGGGAAAATTCAGGTCTCTCCGACAAAACCGCTGGCGACGCAGCGCGATCTGGCGCTGGCTTATTCACCTGGCGTTGCCGCGCCGTGTCTGGAAATTGAGAAGGACCCGCTAGCCGCGTACAAATACACCGCCCGTGGCAACCTGGTGGCAGTGGTGTCTAACGGTACGGCGGTGCTTGGCCTCGGTAATATCGGCGCGCTGGCCGGTAAACCGGTAATGGAAGGTAAGGGCGTCCTGTTTAAAAAATTCGCCGGTATTGACGTGTTCGATATCGAGGTGGACGAACTCGATCCCGACAAATTTATCGATGTGGTCGCGGCGCTGGAGCCGACTTTCGGCGGCATCAACCTCGAAGATATCAAAGCGCCTGAGTGCTTCTACATCGAGCAGAAACTGCGTGAACGCATGAACATTCCGGTGTTCCATGATGACCAGCACGGCACGGCGATTATCAGTACGGCGGCTATCCTCAACGGCCTGCGTGTGGTTGAGAAGAATATCTCCGACGTGCGCATGGTGGTGTCCGGCGCGGGTGCGGCGGCAATTGCCTGTATGAACCTGCTGGTGGCGCTGGGGATGCAGAAACACAATATCGTGGTCTGCGACTCTAAAGGCGTCATCTATAAAAACCGCGAAGCCAATATGGCGGAAACCAAAGCGGCTTATGCGGTGGACGATGACGGCAAGCGCACGCTGGATGACGTGATTGCCGATGCGGACATTTTCCTCGGTTGCTCCGGGCCAAAAGTGCTGACCCAGGAGATGGTGAAGAAAATGGCGCGGGCGCCGATGATCCTCGCGCTGGCTAACCCGGAGCCGGAAATTCTGCCGCCGCTGGCAAAAGAAGTGCGCCCGGATGCGATTATTTGTACCGGTCGTTCGGATTATCCGAACCAGGTCAACAACGTGCTTTGCTTCCCGTTTATCTTCCGTGGCGCGCTGGACGTTGGCGCGACGGCGATCAACGAAGAGATGAAGCTGGCGGCGGTGCACGCGATTGCCGAGCTGGCGCACGCGGAACAGAGCGAAGTGGTGGCATCGGCCTATGGCGATCAGGATCTGAGCTTTGGCGCGGAGTACATCATTCCAAAACCGTTCGATCCACGCCTGATCGTCAAGATCGCCCCGGCTGTCGCCAAAGCCGCGATGGACTCCGGCGTGGCGACGCGTCCGATTGCCGACTTTGACGCCTACGTCGAAAAACTGAGCGAGTTTGTCTACAAAACCAACCTGTTCATGAAGCCGATTTTCTCCCAGGCGCGTAAAGAGCCAAAACGCGTGGTACTGGCGGAAGGGGAAGACACGCGTGTACTGCACGCGACGCAGGAGCTGATTACGCTGGGGCTGGCGAAACCGATCCTGATCGGTCGTCCGAGCGTTATCGAAATGCGCGTCCAGAAACTGGGCCTGCAAATTAAACCGGGCGTCGATTTCGAAATCGTCAACAATGAATCTGACCCGCGCTTTAAAGAGTACTGGAATGAGTACTATAACCTGATGAAACGCCGTGGCATCAGCCCGGAACAGGCGCAGCGCGCGGTGATCAGCAACACCACGGTAATTGGCGCAATCATGGTGCATCGCGGCGAAGCGGATGCGCTGATCTGCGGTACCATCGGCGACTATCATGAGCATTACGGCGTGATTCAGCCGCTGTTTGGCTATCGCGATGGCGTGCATACCGCCGGTGCGATGAACGCCCTGCTGCTGCCAAGCGGCAACACCTTCATTGCCGATACCTACGTCAACAACGATCCGACGCCGGAACAGCTGGCGGAAATCGCCTTGATGGCGGCGGAAAGCGTGCGTCGTTTCGGTATCGAACCGCGCGTGGCGCTGCTGTCTCACTCGAACTTTGGCTCGTCTGACTGCCCGTCAGCCAGCAAAATGCGCGATGCGCTGGCGCTGGTGAAAGCGCGAGCGCCGGAGCTGATGATTGACGGTGAAATGCACGGTGATGCCGCGCTGGTGGAAAGCATCCGCGCCGACCGCATGCCGGACAGCCCGCTGAAAGGTTCGGCAAACATTCTGGTGATGCCGAATATGGAAGCCGCGCGTATCAGTTATAACCTGCTGCGCGTCTCCAGCTCGGAAGGCGTCACCGTCGGCCCGGTATTGATGGGCGTGGCGAAACCGGTCCATATTCTGACGCCGATCGCTTCTGTGCGTCGCATTGTGAATATGGTGGCGCTGGCGGTGGTTGAGGCACAAACGCAGCCACTGTAAGCGATTTAATTAATATCAGGCGCGGAAAGTTATCCGCGCCTTTTTTATTTCCGTTCTTAGTGATCTACCTCTCCTTTTAAATCTCCTTGCCGAATTTTGTTATTTACTCTGCCAAAAAATTGCCACGATGAGGCACGTTTTAGCGGAGGCGGCGAGTCATGGATAAAGAACGCATTATTCAGGAATTTGTTCCGGGGAAACAGGTCACGCTGGCGCATCTTATTGCGCATCCGGGCGAAGAACTGGCCAAGAAAATTGGCGTTCCCGAGGCGGGTGCTATCGGCATTATGACGCTCACACCCGGCGAAACCGCGATGATTGCCGGTGATTTAGCGATGAAAGCCGCGGATGTCCACATTGGTTTTCTCGACAGATTCAGCGGCGCACTGGTTATCTACGGCTCCGTTGGCGCAGTGGAAGAGGCCTTATTGCAGACGGTCGCAGGCCTGGGGCGTTTATTAAATTACACGCTGTGCAGCCTGACAAAAAGCTAATCCGGAGGGGCGATGAAACGCATTGCTTTTGTGGGGGCCGTCGGTGCGGGGAAAACCACGCTCTTTAACGCATTACAGGGAAATTACACGCTGGCGCGTAAAACGCAGGCCGTGGAATTTAATGACAACGGCGATATTGATACGCCGGGGGAATATTTTAGCCATCCACGCTGGTATCACGCGCTAATAACGTCGTTACAGGATGTAGAAACGCTTATTTATATTCACGCCGCAGACGATAAAGAGAGTCGATTACCCGCCGGGTTATTAGATATTGGCGCGCGTAAACAGCATATCGCGGTGATCAGTAAAACGGACCTGCCCGGAGCGGACGTGGCGTATACCCGCCAGCTTTTGCAGGCAGCAGGATTTCAGTCGCCAATTTTCGAGCTCAACAGCCACGACCCACACAGCGTGCAGAGCCTGATCGATTATCTGGCCGAGCTTACCGAACAGGAGGAAGGGGCAGGTGAAAAAACTCATTACCGCTAACGATATTCGTGCAGCCCATGCGGATGGTGCAAAAGAACTCGCCGTTGTGCTGCGTGCCAGCATTATCACGCCTGAAGCGCGGGAAGTGGCTGACCAGCTCGGCATTGCTATTCGTGAATGCGATGAGCAAACCGCGCCGTCTGCGATTGAACCTCAGAGCGACAGCCAGCGCATTCGCGAAGCCATTATTGCGCAGTTGCCCGCCGGGCAGTTTACCGAAAGCCTGGTCACACAACTGATGGATAAAGTGATGAAGGAGAAGCAGTCGCTTGAGCAGAGCGCCATGCAGCCGAGTTTTAAATCCGTGACCGGTAAGGGCGGCGTGAAGGTGATTGACGGGAGTAGCGTCAGGTTTGGCCGTTTCGACGGCGCGGAACCGCACTGCGTGGGGTTAACGGATCTGGTAACGGAGCAAGACGGCAGCAGCATGGCGGCCGGGTTTATGCAGTGGGATAACGCCTTCTTCCCGTGGACGCTGAATTACGATGAAGTTGACATGGTACTGGAGGGCGAGCTGCACGTGCGTCAAGCAGGCGAAACCATGATTGCCAAAGCCGGGGATGTGATGTTTATCCCGAAAGGCGCCAGCATTGAGTTCGGCACGCCCTCGACCGTGCGTTTCCTTTACGTTGCCTGGCCTGCGAACTGGCAATCGTTATGAAAGACTTCATCACGGAAGCGTGGCTCAGAGCGAATCATACGCTCAGCGAAGGCGCAGAGATTCATCTCCCTGCGGACAGTCGCCTGACGCCATCGGCTCGCGAGCTGCTGGAAAGCCGTCATCTGCGCATCAAATTTCTCGATGAACAGGGAAGCCTGTTTGTTGATGACGAACAGCAGCAACCTCAGCGGGTCCATGGTTTAACCAGCAGCGACAGCCACCCACAGGCGTGCTGCGAGCTGTGCCGTCAGCCGGTAGAGAAAAAACCGGATACGCTCACGCACCTGACCGCCGACAAAATGGTTGCCAAGAGCGACCCGCGCCTCGCGTTTCGTGCGGCGCTCGACAGCACTATCGCCCTGGCGGTATGGCTGCAAGTTGAACTGGCGGAAGCCTGGCAGCCGTGGCTTGCCGATATTCGTTCGCGTCTGGGCAACATCATGCGTGCGGATGCGGTAGATGAGCCGCTGGCGATGCAGAGTATCGTCGGGCTTAACGAAGAGGAACTGCACCGTCTTTCGCACCAACCGCTACGTTATCTCGACCACGATCATCTGGTGCCGGAAGCCAGCCATGGCCGCGATGCCGCGCTGCTTAATTTACTGCGCACCAAAGTGCGTGAAACCGAAACGCTTGCCGCGCAGGTGTTTATCACCCGCGGTTTTGACGTGTTGCGTCCGGATATTTTGCAGGCGCTGAACCGTCTGTCCAGCGCGGTTTACGTGATGATGATCCTGAGCGTGGCAAAGCACCCGCTAACCGTAAATCAAATTCAGCAACGGCTGGGAGGCGCGCAATGATTATTGAACGCGCTCGCCAGTCGGCCCTGCGCACGCCGGCCCGCGTGGTGTTCCCGGATGCGCTGGATATCCGCGTGCTCAAAGCCGCGAACTCTCTGCATCAGCAGAAGCTGGCATTCCCCATTCTGGTCGCCAGTCCATTCGAACTTCGGCAATTTGCCCTCAACCACCGCATACCCATGGACGGTATTCAGGTTATCGACCCGAACGGCAATCTACCGATGCGTGAAGCATTTGCCGGGCGTTGGCTGGCACGCGCAGGTGAGAAAACCCCGCCGGATGCCGTGGAAAAATTACGCGATCCGCTGATGTTCGCGGCCGCGATGGTGAGTGCGGGCAGTGCGGATGTGTGCATTGCCGGCAATCTCTCTTCGACCGCGAATGTCCTTCGGGCCGGGCTTCGTATTATCGGCTTACAGCCTGGCTGCAAAACGCTCTCTTCGCTTTTCCTGATGCTGCCGCAGTACAGCGGCCCAGCCTTAGGATTCGCCGATTGCAGCGTGGTGCCGCAGCCGACGGCGGCGCAGCTGGCGGATATCGCGCTTGCCAGCGCCGAGACATGGCGGGCGATATCCGGCGAAGAACCTCGCGTGGCGATGCTCTCTTTTTCAACGAACGGCAGCGCGCGTCATCCCTGTGTGGCTAACGTACAGCAGGCGACGGCGATTGTTCGCGAACGCGCGCCGCAGTTGGCGGTGGATGGTGAATTACAGTTTGACGCCGCCTTCGTCCCGGATGTCGCGGCGCAAAAAGCGCCTGCCAGCCCGTTGCAGGGAAGGGCCAACGTGATGGTTTTTCCATCGCTGGAGGCGGGCAATATTGGCTACAAAATCGCCCAGCGTTTGGGGGGCTATCGCGCCGTAGGGCCGCTGATTCAGGGGCTCGCCGCGCCGCTCCATGACCTTTCCCGCGGCTGTAACGTACAAGAAATTATCGAACTGGCGTTGGTGGCAGCCGTGCCGCGCCAGACTGACGTGAGCTGCGAAAGTCGCTCACAAACACTGGTTGAATGAACGGTCCCGTTCTGGACCCCTTAAATGAGAGGAAAACACAATGGAAGCATTAGGAATGATTGAAACCCGGGGCCTGGTTGCACTGATTGAGGCTTCTGACGCCATGGTTAAAGCGGCACGCGTGAAGCTGGTCGGCGTGAAACAGATTGGTGGTGGCCTGTGTACTGCCATGGTTCGTGGTGATGTCGCAGCCTGCAAAGCCGCAACGGATGCTGGCGCGGCGGCAGCGCAGCGTATTGGCGAGCTGGTGTCTGTACACGTGATCCCGCGTCCGCACGGCGATCTGGAAGAAGTGTTCCCGATAAGCTTCAAAGGCGACAGCAACAACATGTAATGGCTCGATGCGGGATGGCGCATTCATCACAGGTCGGATAAGCGAAGCGCCATCCGGCAAATCTCACCCACGGAGGCGGGTATGAAACTGGCAGTCGTCACAGGACAAATCGTTTGTACCGTACGCCATCAGGGACTGGCGCATGACAAATTGCTGATGGTGGAAATGATCGATGCCCGGGGAAACCCTGACGGACAGTGCGCCGTGGCCATCGACAATATCGGTGCCGGAACCGGTGAGTGGGTGCTGCTGGTCAGCGGCAGTTCAGCCCGTCAGGCGCACCACAGCGAATTGTCGCCGGTGGATCTGTGCGTTATCGGCATTGTCGATGAAGTGGTGGCTGGCGGTAAGGTGACTTTTCATAAATAGGGCAGAAATCATGAATCAACAGGATATTGAACAGGTGGTAAAAGCCGTGCTGCTGAAAATGAAAGACAGCAGTCAGCCTGTTGCCGACGTTCATGAAATGGGCGTCTTTGCCTCCCTGGATGACGCCGTTGCGGCGGCAAAAATCGCCCAACAGGGGCTGAAGAGCGTGGCAATGCGCCAACTGGCGATTCACGCCATCCGCGAGGCGGGTGAAAAACACGCCAGAGAATTAGCGGAGCTTGCCGTCAACGAGACGGGCATGGGCCGTATCGAAGATAAATTTGCCAAAAATGTGGCGCAGGCGCGCGGTACGCCGGGCGTGGAGTGCTTATGTCCGCAGGTGCTGACGGGCGATAACGGCCTGACGCTGATAGAAAACGCGCCGTGGGGCGTGGTGGCATCGGTGACACCGTCCACCAACCCGGCGGCCACGGTGATTAATAACGCGATAAGCCTGATTGCCGCGGGCAACAGCGTCGTGTTTGCCCCACATCCGGCGGCGAAAGGTGTTTCGCAACGCGCTATTGCGCTGCTTAATCAGGCGGTTGTTGCCGCGGGTGGCCCGGAAAACCTGCTGGTGACCGTCGCCAATCCGGATATCGAAACCGCACAGCGATTGTTCAAATATCCCGGCATCGGCCTGCTGGTAGTGACGGGCGGTGAAGCGGTCGTTGATGCGGCGCGCAAACATACCAATAAACGCCTGATTGCCGCCGGGGCGGGAAATCCGCCGGTGGTGGTGGATGAGACGGCTGATCTTGCGCGTGCCGCCCAGTCCATCGTCAAAGGCGCGTCTTTCGATAACAACATTATCTGCGCGGATGAAAAAGTGCTGATTGTGGTCGATAGCGTGGCAGATGAACTGATGCGCCTGATGGAAGGTGAGCACGCGGTCAGGCTGACGACGGCGCAGGCGGAGCAACTCCAGCCGGTATTGCTAAACAAAATCGATGAACGCGGCAAAGGCACCGTCAGCCGTGATTGGGTTGGTCGCGATGCGGCAAAAATCGCCGCGGCGATTGGCCTGAAGGTACCGGAACAGACGCGTTTGCTGTTTGTGGAAACGTCGGCTGCGCATCCGTTTGCCGTGACTGAACTGATGATGCCGGTGCTGCCTGTCGTGCGCGTCGCCAACGTGGCAGAAGCCATTGCGCTGGCGGTGGTCCTTGAAGGCGGCTGCCATCACACAGCAGCGATGCACTCGCGCAATATCGACAACATGAACCAGATGGCGAATGCCATTGATACCAGCATTTTTGTCAAAAACGGGCCGTGTATTGCCGGGCTCGGATTAGGCGGGGAAGGCTGGACCACCATGACCATCACCACACCTACCGGTGAAGGGGTGACCAGCGCGCGGACATTCGTGCGCCTGCGCCGCTGCGTGCTGGTAGATGCATTCCGCATCGTATAAGGAAAACGAGATGGCATTCGACGAACAGTGGCTCAACCCGCGTCTGCACCAGGCTGCCCGTTTATGCCAGCAAACGTCCGTGGCGAGCGACTCGCCGCTGTGGCTGGGCGTGGATCTGGGCACCTGCGATGTGGTGTCGATGGTGGTCGACCACGAGGGGCAGCCGGTCGCCGTTTGTCTCGATTGGGCCGACGTTGTGCGTGACGGCATCGTCTGGGATTTCTTCGGCGCGGTGACGATTGTTCGTCGCCATCTCGATTCGCTTGAGGAGCAGCTTGGCTGTCGCTTCACCCACGCGGCGACCTCTTTTCCGCCGGGCACCGACGCGCGTATTTCTATCAACGTGCTGGAGTCTGCGGGCCTGGAGGTGAGTCATGTACTGGACGAACCGACCGCGGTGGCAGACCTGCTTCGGCTGGATAACGCCGGCGTGGTGGATATTGGCGGTGGAACTACCGGCATCGCCATCGTCAAACAGGGCAAGGTTGTCTATTCCGCCGATGAAGCCACCGGCGGTCATCACATCTCCCTGACGCTCGCGGGCAACCGCCGCGTTTCGCTGGAAGAGGCGGAGCAGTACAAGCGCAGCAATGCGCAGGAGATTTGGCCGGTGGTTAAGCCGGTGTACGAAAAGATGGCGGAGATTGTCACCCGACATATCGAAGGGCAGGGGATAACCGATTTATGGCTGGCAGGCGGCTCGTGTATGCAACCCGGCGTGGCTGATTTGTTTCGCAAACGCTTCCCGGAATTACGGGTGCATCTCCCGCAGCACAGTCTGTTTATGACCCCGCTGGCGATTGCCAGCAGCGGGCGCGAGAAAGCGGAGGGGATCTATGCAAAGTGAATTGCAGACGGCGCTCTTTCAGGCATTCGATACCCTGAATCTGCAACGCATGAAAACGTTCAGCGTCCCGCCAGTGACGCTCTGCGGCCTTGGGGCGGTGAGCAGTTGTGGGCAAGAAGCGCAGACACGCGGGCTGAAGCATCTGTTTGTGATGGTCGATAGCTTTTTGCATCAGGCGGGAATGACCGCCGCGCTGACGCGTAGTCTGGCCGTTAAAGGGATAGCCACCACAATTTGGCCGTGCCCGGTGGGCGAGCCCTGTATTACGGATGTTTGCGCGGCGGTGGCGCAGTTACGTGAATCTGGCGGCGACGGTGTTATTGCCTTCGGCGGCGGTTCGGTACTGGATGCGGCGAAAGCCGTTGCGCTGCTGGTGACGAACCCGGATAGCACGCTGGCAGAGATATCGGAAACTCGCGTTTTGAAACCGCGCCTGCCGCTGATGGCCATTCCAACCACGGCAGGTACCGGCTCCGAAACTACCAACGTAACCGTGATTATCGACGCCGCGACCGGGCGCAAGCAGGTGCTGGCGCATGCTTCCCTGATGCCGGATGTGGCGATTCTGGATGCCGCGCTGACAGAGGGCATTCCGTCGCACATCACCGCAATGACCGGTATCGATGCCTTGACCCATGCGATTGAAGCCTATAGCGCGCTGAACGCCTCGCCGTTTACCGACAGCCTGGCGATTGGCGCAATGGCGATGATCGCGCAATCGCTGCCTAAAGCGGTGGGCTACGGGCATGACCTGGCGGCACGCGAGAGCATGCTGCTGGCTTCATGTATGGCGGGAATGGCGTTTTCCAGCGCCGGGCTGGGGTTATGCCATGCGATGGCGCATCAGCCAGGGGCGACGCTGCACATTCCCCATGGTCTGGCGAATGCCATGCTGCTGCCCACGGTGATGGAATTCAACCGAATGGTGTGCCGCGAACGGTTCAGCCAGATTGGCCGGGCGCTGAGAAATAAAAAATCGGACGATCGCGACGCCATTAGCGCGGTAAGCGAGCTGATTGCGGAAGTGGGGATCGCCAAACGGCTGGGCGATGTGGGCGCGACACCTGCGCATTACACCGCCTGGGCGCAAGGCGCGCTGGACGATATTTGTCTGCGCAGCAACCCGCGCACCGTGAGCCAGGAGCAGATTGTCGGCCTGTACGCGGCAGCGCACTAAAGCATACCAGGACGTAGGCCGGATAAGGTGCTTGCACCGCCATCCGGCGTATTAGCCGCAGCATTGCCTGATGGCGCTGCGCTTATCAGGCCTACGAAACCACCTGAAAATGGAGATGACTTTATGGGAATTAACGAAATCATCATGTACATCATGATGTTCTTTATGCTGATTGCCGCCGTGGACAGGATCCTGTCGCAATTTGGCGGTTCTGCACGCTTCCTCGGTAAATTTGGCAAGAGTATAGAAGGTTCCGGCGGCCAGTTCGAAGAGGGCTTTATGGCGATGGGCGCGCTGGGTCTGGCGATGGTCGGTATGACTGCGCTGGCGCCAGTGCTGGCGCACGTGCTGGGCCCGGTCATTATCCCGCTGTATGAAATGCTTGGCGCTAACCCGTCAATGTTCGCCGGAACGCTGCTGGCGTGCGATATGGGGGGCTTCTTCCTCGCCAAAGAGCTGGCGGGCGGCGATGTGGCTGCGTGGCTATACTCAGGTTTGATTCTGGGCTCGATGATGGGGCCGACGATTGTGTTCTCCATTCCCGTGGCGCTCGGCATTATCGAACCTTCCGACCGTCGTTACCTCGCGCTTGGCGTGCTGGCCGGGATCGTCACCATCCCCATCGGCTGTATCGCGGGTGGCTTGGTAGCCATGTATTCCGGCGTGCAGATCAACGGTCAACCGGTGGAATTCACCTTCGCATTGATCCTGATGAACATGATCCCGGTATTAATTGTCGCGGTGCTGGTGGCGTTGGGGCTGAAGTTCATCCCGGAAAAAATGATCAACGGCTTCCAGATCTTCGCCAAGTTCCTCGTCGCGCTGATAACGATTGGCCTTGCTGCTGCGGTAGTGAAATTCCTGCTTGGCTGGGAACTGATTCCAGGCCTTGATCCTATCTTTATGGCGCCTGGCGATAAACCCGGCGAAGTGATGCGCGCCATTGAAGTTATCGGTTCTATCTCCTGCGTGCTGCTGGGGGCGTACCCGATGGTGCTGCTGCTCACCCGCTGGTTTGAAAAACCGTTGATGAGCGTCGGTAAGCTTCTGAATGTGAACAACATCGCGGCAGCTGGCATGGTCGCAACCCTTGCCAACAATATTCCGATGTTTGGCATGATGAAGCAGATGGATACCCGCGGCAAAGTGATCAACTGCGCCTTCGCGGTCTCTGCGGCGTTCGCCCTGGGCGATCACTTAGGTTTTGCGGCGGCCAACATGAACGCGATGATCTTCCCGATGATTGTCGGCAAGCTGATTGGCGGCGTCACGGCGATTGGCGTGGCAATGATGCTGGTGCCGAAAGATGATGCGGCACAGGTGAAAACCGAAGCGGAGGTTCAATCGTGAATACTCGCCAGCTACTGAGCGTCGGTATCGATATTGGCACCACCACCACCCAGGTGATCTTCTCTCGTCTGGAACTGGTTAACCGTGCGGCTGTGTCGCAGGTGCCGCGTTACGAATTCATCAAACGCGAAATTAGCTGGCAAAGCCCGGTGTTCTTCACGCCTGTCGATAAACAGGGGGGGCTGAAAGAGGCTGAACTGAAAAACCTGATTCTGCAACAGTATCAGGCCGCAGGCATCGCGCCGGAAAGCGTTGATTCCGGGGCCATTATCATCACCGGCGAGAGCGCGAAAACCCGCAATGCGCGTCCGGCGGTCATGACGCTTTCGCAGTCGTTGGGTGATTTTGTGGTGGCCAGCGCCGGGCCGCATCTGGAATCGGTGATTGCCGGACACGGTGCCGGAGCGCAAACCCTGTCGGAACAGCGGATGTGCCGGGTATTGAATATTGATATCGGCGGTGGCACCGCGAACTACGCTCTGTTCGACGCCGGAAAAATCAGCGGCACTGCCTGCCTCAATGTCGGCGGTCGCCTGCTGGAAACCGACAGCCAGGGGCGCGTGATTTACGCGCATAAACCCGGGCAGATGATTGTGGATGAGTGTTTCGGCCCAGGCACCGACGTCCGTTCACTGACCGGCGCGCAGCTGGTGCAGGTTACCCGGCGGATGGCGGAGCTGATTGTCGACGTGATTGACGGAACGCTCTCGCCGCTCGCGCAGGCATTGATGCAAACCGGTTTGCTACCCGCAGGTGTTACGCCCGAAATCATTACGCTTTCTGGCGGTGTGGGCGAATGTTATCGCCACCAGCCTGCCGACGCGTTTTGCTTTTCCGATATCGGCCCACTGCTGGCAACGGCACTGCATGAGCATCCGCGTCTGCGTGAGATGAACGTGCAGTTTCCGGCGCAAACCGTGCGCGCTACGGTGATAGGCGCGGGCGCGCATACGCTGTCGCTTTCCGGCAGCACAATTTGGCTGGATAGCGTTGATTTACCGATACGCAATCTGCCGGTGGCCATCCCACAGACGGAATCGAACCTGGTCGATGCCTGGCAGCAGGCATTGGTGCAGCTCGATCTTTGTCCTCAAACGGACGCATACGTGCTGGCGCTGCCCGCCGGGCTTCCCGTGCGTTATGCCGCATTACTAACGGTCATCGACGCGTTGACCCAGTTTGTCGCGCGTTTTCCGAATCCACATCCCCTGCTGGTGGTGGCCGAGCAGGACTTTGGTAAGGCGCTGGGCATGTTGTTACGCCCGCAATTACAGCAACTCCCGCTGGCGGTGATTGACGAAGTTTCCGTCCGCGCGGGGGACTATATCGACATTGGTACGCCTCTTTTTGGCGGATCGGTTGTGCCGGTGACGGTGAAATCACTCGCATTTCCTTCCTGAGGGAACGACTTATGAAACTAAAGACCACATTGTTCGGCAATGTTTATCAATTCAAGGATGTTAAAGAGGTGCTGGCGAAGGCCAACGAACTGCGTTCGGGGGATGTGCTGGCGGGGGTTGCGGCGGCAAGTTCGCAGGAGCGCGTAGCGGCAAAACAGGTGTTGTCGGAAATGACGGTGGCGGATATCCGCAATAACCCGGTGATTGCCTATGAAGAAGACTGCGTGACGCGTCTGATTCAGGACGACGTCAACGAAACGGCCTACGCCCGTATCAAAAACTGGAGCATCAGCGAGCTACGTGAATATGTGCTGAGCGATGAAACCAGCGTTGACGACATTGCCTTTACCCGCAAAGGGTTGACCTCGGAAGTGGTCGCAGCGGTGGCGAAGATTTGCTCCAACGCTGACCTGATCTACGGCGGGAAGAAAATGCCGGTTATCAAAAAGGCCAATACCACCATTGGCCTGCCAGGCACATTTAGCTGCCGTTTGCAGCCAAACGACACGCGTGACGATGTGCAAAGTATCGCCGCGCAAATCTACGAAGGACTTTCCTTCGGGGCGGGCGATGCGGTGATCGGCGTCAACCCGGTAACGGATGACGTTGAGAACTTAAGCCGTGTACTGGATACCGTCTATGGCGTTATCGACAAGTTCAATATTCCAACCCAGGGCTGTGTACTTGCGCACGTCACCACCCAGATTGAAGCCATTCGCCGCGGTGCGCCGGGCGGCCTGATTTTCCAGAGTATCTGCGGTAGTGAGAAGGGGCTGAAAGAGTTTGGTGTGGAGCTGGCGATGCTCGACGAAGCGCGCGCAGTGGGCGCGGAGTTCAACCGGATTGCCGGGGAAAACTGTCTCTATTTTGAAACCGGACAGGGCTCCGCGCTGTCGGCTGGCGCGAACTTCGGTGCCGATCAGGTGACGATGGAAGCACGTAATTACGGCCTCGCCCGTCACTACGATCCGTTTCTGGTAAATACCGTGGTCGGCTTTATTGGGCCGGAGTATCTCTACAACGACCGCCAGATTATTCGTGCGGGTTTAGAAGATCACTTTATGGGCAAGCTGAGCGGCATCTCTATGGGCTGCGACTGCTGTTACACCAACCACGCTGACGCTGACCAGAACCTTAACGAAAACCTGATGATCCTGCTCGCCACCGCAGGCTGTAACTACATCATGGGCATGCCGCTGGGTGATGACATCATGCTCAACTACCAGACTACGGCCTTCCACGACACCGCCACTGTGCGTCAGTTACTCAACCTGCGCCCGTCACCGGAGTTTGAACGCTGGCTGGAGAACATGGGCATTATGGCAAACGGTCGCCTGACCAAACGGGCGGGCGATCCGTCACTGTTCTTCTGATGACGCGGAGATAACACCATGGATCAAAAACAGATTGAAGAAATTGTACGCAGCGTGATGGCGTCAATGGGGCAGGCGGATGCCGCACCAGCGGAAGTGAAGTGCAGCACCCTAACCTGCGCGACGCCTGCGTCCACGGAATGCTGCTCGCTCGATTTAGGCTCGCCGGAAGCGAAAGCCTGGATTGGCGTTGAAAACCCGCATCGCGCGGATGTCCTGACGGAACTGCGCCGCAGCACGGCGGCGCGCGTGTGTACCGGTCGTGCTGGCCCACGCCCGCGTACTCAGGCGCTGCTGCGTTTCCTGGCTGACCACTCGCGCTCTAAAGATACGGTGCTGAAAGAGGTACCGGAAGAGTGGGTGAAAGCGCAGGGGCTGCTGGAAGTACGCTCTGAAATCACGGACAAAAATCTCTATCTGACGCGCCCGGATCTGGGGCGACGTCTGAGCGAAGAGGCCATTGATGCACTGAAAACGCAGTGTGTCGCAAACCCGGATGTGCAGGTGATTGTGTCTGATGGTTTGTCTACCGATGCCATCACCGCGAATTACGAAGAGATCTTACCGCCGCTGCTCGCCGGGCTGAAACAGGCCGGGCTGAAAGTGGGCACGCCATTCTTTGTACGCTACGGGCGCGTGAAGATTGAAGATCAGATTGGCGAACTGCTCGGCGCAAAAGCGGTGATTCTGCTGGTGGGAGAGCGTCCGGGGCTGGGGCAGTCAGAAAGTCTCTCTTGCTATGCCGTTTACTCACCGCGCGTGGCGACCACCGTGGAAGCCGACAGAACCTGTATTTCCAATATTCATCAGGGCGGTACCCCACCGGTTGAAGCGGCGGCGGTCATTGTGGATTTGGCAAAACGTATGCTGGAGCAAAAAGCATCCGGCATCAATATGACCCGTTAAGGAGGCATCATGCCAGCTTTAGATTTGATTCGACCGTCCGTTACCGCGATGCGCGTGATTGCCTCTGTTAACGCGGAGTTTGCCCGTGAACTTAAATTACCGCCACATATACGTAGTCTCGGACTCATCACGGCAGATTCTGATGACGTAACGTATATTGCCGCTGACGAAGCGACAAAACAGGCGATGGTTGAAGTGGTTTATGGTCGCTCGCTGTACGCCGGGGCGGCGCACGGCCCGTCACCGACGGCGGGTGAAGTGCTGATTATGCTGGGCGGCCCGAACCCAGCTGAAGTTCGCGCGGGTCTGGACGTGATGGTTGCCAATATTGAAAACGGCGCGGCGTTCCAGTGGGCTAATGATGCGGAAAATACCGCATTCCTGGCGCACGTGGTATCGCGTACCGGTTCGTATCTCTCCTCGACGGCAGGATGCACGCTGGGCGACCCGATTGCGTATCTGGTCGCGCCGCCGCTGGAAGCCACCTATGGCATTGATGCCGCGTTGAAATCGGCGGATGTGCAACTGGTAACCTACGTACCGCCGCCGTCGGAAACCAACTATTCCGCCGCGTTCTTAACGGGCAGCCAGGCCGCGTGTAAAGCCGCCTGTAATGCGTTTACCGATGCGGTACTGGATATTGCGCGCAACCCTATCCAGCGTGCGTAACGGAGGTAGCGGATGATCAACGCCCTGGGATTACTGGAAGTTGAGGGGATGGTCGCGGCGGTTGATGCGGCGGATGCGATGCTGAAAGCCGCCAACGTCCGCCTGCTGAGTCACGAAGTGCTGGACCCAGGCAGGCTAACGCTGGTGGTGGAAGGTGACCTTGCCGCGTGTCGCGCCGCGCTCGATGCGGGGTATGCAGCAGCAATGCGCACCGGTTGCGTTATCAGTCGCAAGGAAATCGGCAGGCCGGAAGAGGATACCCAGTGGCTGATTGGCCGATTTACCCGCCAGCCGACGCAACCGGTAAAAGCGCCTGAAGCGCCCGTGCTGGAGGCTGAATCTGCCGACGCGCTGATGGCGTTGCTGGCCAATGCACGTCAGGGAATGACCGCAGGTGAGGTGGCTGCACACTTCGACTGGTCGCTTGAACAGGCCAGAACGGTGCTTGAACAGCGCTTTTCTGATGGTGCGTTGCGAAAACGCAGCAGCCGCTATCGCGTCAAAAATTAACCCGCCGGAGGTGCCGGAAGTGCAAGCGCGCTTCCGGCATTCAGAATCATGAAAAAGACTCGTACCGCAGATTTGCACCATCTTTATCATGAAGCAGTACCTGATAACGTTAAGCTGACGCCGAAGGTTGAAGTGGATAACGTTCATCAGCGGCTGACGACGGATGTCTATGAACATGCGTTGACGATAACCGCCTGGCAGCAGATCTACGATCAGCTGCATCCCGGAAAATTTCGCGGTGAGTTCACGGAAATTCTGCTGGATGATATTCAGGTATTTCGCGAATACACCGGCCTGGCGCTGCGTCAGTCGTGCCTGGTGTGGCCAAATTCCTTCTGGTTTGGCATTCCCGCCACGCGCGGTGAGCAGGGGTTTATCGGTTCGCAATGTATTGGCAGCGCGGAGATCGCCACGCGTCCGGGCGGCACGGAGTTTGAACTGAGTACGCCGGATGACTATACCATCCTCGGTATTGTGCTTTCTGAAGATGTGATTGCCCGCCAGGCCAATTTTCTGCACAACCCGGAAAGGGTGTTGCATATGCTGCGCAACCAGTCGGCGCTGGAGGTCAAAGAACAGCATAAAGCGGCGCTGTGGGGATTTGTGCAACAGGCACTGGCAACCTTTAGCGCCGACCCGGAAACGCTGCAACGCCCCGCGGTGCGCAAAATATTAGGCGATAACCTGCTGCTGGCGATGGGGATGCTGCTGGAAGAGGCGCAGCCCATTATGACGGCGGAGAGTATCAGCCATCAGAGCTATCGTCGGCTGCTGGCGCGCGCACGCGAATACGTGCTGGAGAACATGTCCGAGCCGCTGACGGTGCTTGATTTATGTAACCAACTCCATGTGAGTCGTCGTACGCTGCAAAACGCGTTTCACGCTATTTTAGGCATTGGACCAAACGCCTGGCTGAAACGCATTCGCCTGAACGCCGTGCGCAGAGAGTTAATTAGCCCATGGTCAACAAGCATGACGGTGAAAGATGCGGCAATGCAGTGGGGATTCTGGCATCTGGGGCAGTTTGCGACGGACTACCAGCAACTGTTTGCTGAGAAGCCGTCGCTGACGTTGCATCAGCGGATGTGTCAGTAGGCGTAATGTGCGGCCTGTGTGCCGGATGGCGACGCGTTGCGTCTTATCCGGCCTACAGGTTCGGTGCTGGTAGGCCTGATAAGCGTAGCGCCATCAGGCAATTACACCCAGTCCCTGACCTTAATAAACTCGCTCAACGCCGCTTCCGGGCTGCCTGCTTGCGGCTGATAATCATATTCCCAGCGCACCAGCGGTGGCATCGACATCAAAATGGATTCGGTGCGCCCGCCAGTCTGTAAACCAAACAGCGTGCCGCGATCCCAGACCAGATTAAATTCGACGTAGCGGCCTCGGCGATAAAGCTGGAAATTACGCTCGCGCTCGCCCCAGATAGCCGCTTTACGCCGCTCAACGATCGGCAAATACGCGTCGGTAAAACCGTTGCCCACTGCCTGCATAAAGGCAAAGCAGCTGTCGAAGTTCGGTGTGTTGAGATCGTCAAAGAACAGCCCGCCAATGCCGCGCTGCTCGTTGCGGTGCTTAATGAAGAAGTAATCGTCACACCATTTTTTATAGCGCGGATATACGTCTTCACCGAAGGGCTGGCACAGGTCACGTGCGGTACGGTGCCAGTGAATGGCATCTTCTTCGAAACCATAAAACGGGGTTAAATCGAAGCCGCCGCCAAACCACCACACCGGGTCAGCGCCCGGTTTTTCAGCGATGAAGAAACGCACGTTGGCATGGCTGGTTGGCACATACGGGTTGCGCGGATGCACCACCAGCGATACGCCCATCGCTTCAAAGCTGCGCCCGGCAAGTTCCGGGCGATGCGCGGTGGCTGACGCCGGCATTGCATCACCGTGAACGTGCGAGAAGTTAACGCCCGCCTGCTCGAAGATATCGCCGTCGCGCAGCACGCGGCTGCGACCGCCGCCGCCCGCGTCGCGCTGCCAGCTATCTTCGATAAACGCGCCACCGTCCAGCGCAGAGAGTTGCTGGCAGATATCGTCCTGCAATTGCAGTAAAAAGGCCTTTACCTGGTTTGCATCAACGGTCATTAGCGTTTCCTGGCGTGGGCTTTTTGGTTATCGAACCAGTGGAAATAGCTGACGATACCTGAGGCTATCGCGTTGGCGATTTTCTGACGAAACGCCGTGGTGCCCAGCAGACGCTCCTCTTCCGGGTTGGTGATGAACGAGGTTTCAACCAGTACCGACGGAATGGATGGCGACTTCAGCACCACGAACGCGGCCTGTTCAGTGCCTTTACTGTGCAGCTTGTGCACCGGCTTAATCTTTTTCAGGATATGCGAGCCCAGCGTCAGGCTGTTCTTAATAGTATCAGTTTGCACCAAATCGAACAGGACCTGCTGGAGCAGGTGATCTTTATCCGTGGCTTTTTTGCCCGCCACTTCATCCGCCCGGTTTTCACGGTCGGAGAGGTATTTTGCCATTGCACTACTCGCGCCACGGTTGGAAAGCGCAAACACCGATGCACCGGCGGCCGACGGGTTGGTAAAACCGTCGGCATGAATCGACATGAAGAGGTCCGCGCCGTGTTTGTGGGCTATCTCTACCCGATCATAGAGCGGAATAAAGGTATCGCCAGAACGGGTTAAGCGCGCGTCAATGCCCTGGCTGCGCAGAATGGAACGCACGTTCTTGGCAATCGCCAGCACCACGTGTTTCTCTTTCGAACCGTTGCGGCCAATCGCGCCGGTATCAATACCGCCGTGACCGGGGTCGAGCACCACGATGCGTTTACCCGATTTTTTCGCCGCAGGTTTGCTGTGCCCGTTGCTGGTTTTTAACGGCGCCTCTTTGGCGGTTGCCTGTGATATTCCTGACAACGTCAGTGCTGCCAGTCCGGCTTTCAGCACCTGGCGGCGCGAAGCAAGTGATTTTAAAGGTTTAAAAGTGCTCATTCGGCCTGAGTTGTAAAAAATAGTGTTCCAGATGTTATATCGTATCGCGTTTCCCGTTACGACTACTGAAGATTAGAATTGTTTTACTTTTCATTTCAATACGTGACGAAGCGGCATTATGGCATTTTTTTGCGCTATTTTCGCCAGATATTGGCTAATTCGGACGATCACGCCATAATCACTGTTTTTAAACCCGAGAAGGGGCAGGGATACCATGGAGATACGCGTTTTTCGCCAGGCCGATTTCGAAGAGGTCATCACCCTGTGGGAGCGATGCGATCTGCTGCGCCCATGGAACGATCCGGAAATGGACATCGAACGCAAAGTGCATCACGACGTCAGCCTGTTCCTGGTGGCAGAAGTAAACGGCGAAGTGGTGGGGACAGTGATGGGCGGCTATGACGGCCATCGCGGCTCGGCCTACTACCTTGGCGTGCACCCGGAATTTCGCGGGCGCGGCATTGCCAATGCGCTGCTCAATCGTCTCGAGAAAAAGCTGATTGCGCGCGGCTGCCCGAAAATTCAGATCATGATCCGCGAAGATAACGACGTGGTGCTGGGCATGTATGAGCGCCTGGGCTACGAGCACAGCGACGTGCTGAATTTAGGTAAGCGTTTGATTGAAGATGAAGAGTACTAAGCCGCTACTTTTCTCCTCTGATTACGACGAGACGGGAAAGCTGAAATTGCCCTGGCTCATCTGGGGCGTATTGCTCCTACAGGTTCGCTCTCTATGGCTTGCGATGCATTCCGTTGCTTTTGAGGGGCGGCATTTTGAAGGTTTCGACACCTTTTGCGCCTTATTTCCGGGTATTCCTGCACTGATTGTTTTTGCTATGGTGGGGCGAGGACGGTTTTACTGGTGCTGGAGCTTTTGGTGTTCAGGACGCTGGATCTTGATTTTCGGGCAATGGCTGCAGCCTGGATGGTTATTGTTTAACTGGCTAAACGGTGAGCCAATAACGGCCTGGTCGGTGGTCTTTTTTATTGCAAATCTTCTTGCGCTGTATTGGGTACACACTAGCCAGCGCTTATGGGCATGTTTTACCCATGAATATGGCTATTCTTCATTTCATTACAAAAATATTCATTACTGAGAGGGATATCTCAGGTTGGCGGCAAGATGAAGCATACTGAGTTTTTCCCTTCCGATTACGACCATCATGGCCGCCTGCGTTTACCTTTCCTGTTCTGGCTTGTACTTTTGCTACAGGCCCGAACATGGGTATTGTTTGTGATTGCTGGCGCATCGCGCGAGCAGGGCGGCGCGTTGCTTGGGCTGTTTTACCCCGACCACGATAACTTCTGGCTCGGCCTGCTGCCCGGCGTGCCTGCGGTGCTGACTTTCCTGTTGAGCGGCAGGCGGCAGCATTTTCCTCGTTGCTGGCGCGCGCTGCGTCCGTTGCTGATTATCGCCCAGGGCGTGCTGCTGGTCTGGCAACCCTGGCTCTGGCTTCAGGGTGAACCGCTTTCCGGTATTGGTCTGAGCCTGGTGGTCATCGACCTGTTTGCGCTCTGGTGGTTGATGACCAATCCCCGATTACGCGCCTGTTTCCGGGAAATTACAGAATAAAGTGCACTTTTTGCTGAGAGCACACTCCAACAGGCGTTGAACAAATAAGAAAGGACTTAGAGATGAAATCGCTGCGTTTACTTGTATGTGCCCTGCCGCTGGCCTTAACCGGCTGTTCCACGCTCTCTTCGGTTAACTGGTCTGCGGCAAATCCGTGGAACTGGTTTGGTTCTTCGACCGAAGTCACTGAGCAGGGCGTCGGTGGCATCACCAGCACCACCGCGCTGGATGAACAGGCGATTAACGACGCGCTGGGCGGCGACTATCGCCTGCGCAGCGGGATGAAAACCGATAACGGTACCATCGTGCGTTATTTCGAAGCGTTGAATGGCGACAAGCTGGCATTGGTGGTGAACGGCGAAAACGGCAGCGTAAGCCGCATCGACGTACTGGATAGCGCCATCAAAACCGACAGCGGCGTAGAGATTGGCTCGACCTTCAGCGATATCTACAGCAAAGCCTACGGGCACTGCCAGAAAGCCACCGGTGATGACAGCGCAGGTGTCGAATGTAAAGCCGAAGGCAGCCAGCATATTAGTTATCTCTTCACCTGCGAATGGAGCGGCCCGCAGGATTTAATGCCGTCCGATGACGCGCTGAAAAACTGGACGCTGAAGAAGATCGTCTGGCGTCGTTAATTTTGCGCAAGGTTAATCCTTCGTTCTAAAAAAACGCGTACAATAGCCCCCATAAATTGAATGCCACGATGTCGTGGCATTTTTGTGGAGGGAGAGCGATGTCTCAGGTTCAGAGCGGCATTTTGCCGGAACATTGCCGCGCGGCGATTTGGATTGAAGCCAATGTGAAAGGGGATGTAAACGCCCTTCGTCAGTGCAGCAAAAATTTTGCCGATAAACTGGCTGGTTTTCAGGCTAAATTCCCCGATGCGCATTTAGGCGCGGTTGTCGCCTTCGGCCCGAAAGTGTGGCGCGAACTGAGTGGCGGCGTGGGTGCGGAAGAGCTGAAAGATTTTCCGGGCTACGGCAAGGGCCTTGCGCCAGCCACCCAGTTTGATGTGCTGATCCACATTCTTTCTTTACGCCAGGATGTTAACTTCTCTGTTGCGCAGGCGGCGGTGGAAGCCTTTGGCGACAGCATTGATGTACAGGAAGAGATCCACGGTTTCCGTTGGGTGGAAGAACGTGACCTGAGCGGCTTTGTCGATGGTACCGAAAACCCGGCGGGTGAAGAAACGCGTCGCGAAGTGGCGGTCATTAAAGACGGCGTCGATGCGGGCGGCAGCTATGTGTTTGTTCAGCGTTGGGAACATAACCTTAAACAGCTGAACCGCATGAGCATTCCTGATCAGGAAATGATGATTGGCCGTACCAAAGAAGCCAACGAAGAGATCGACGGTGACGAGCGCCCGGTGACCTCTCACCTGAGCCGCGTTGACCTGAAAGAAGACGGTAAAGGGCTGAAAATTGTTCGCCAGAGCCTGCCGTACGGCACCGCCAGCGGCACTCACGGCCTCTATTTCTGCTCTTACTGCGCGCGTCTGCACAACATCGAACAGCAACTGCTGAGTATGTTCGGCGACACCGACGGTAAACGTGACGCAATGCTGCGCTTTACCAAACCGGTTACCGGCGGCTATTACTTCGCACCGTCGCTGGATCGTTTGCTGGCACTGTAACAGTTGCCTGATGGCGCTACGCTTATCAGGCCTACCTGCTCATCCCCGCATACACGGGGATTTTTTTTACCTGAGATTTACCCTAATTAGTGAGCTGTTCGGCAGTATTCATTTGTTTTTAATGTATTTTCATTGTTAATGGAGTGTAAGGCTCTATCTTCAAAAGGGAGAACATTGAAATGGGTAAACTCACGGGCAAAACCGCATTGATTACGGGCGCGTATCAGGGTATCGGCGAAGGCATCGCCAGAACCTTTGCCCGCCATGGCGCGAACCTGATCCTGCTGGATATTTCCGATGAGCTTGAAAAACTGGCCTACGATCTGGCCGGACGTGGCTATCGTTGTACGGTCGTGAAGGCCGACGTGCGCGACTTCGCTGCTGTTCAGGCGGCCATTGCGCAGGCTAAAGAGCGGGAAAATAAAATCGATATTCTGGTCAATAACGCGGGCGTCTGTCGCTTAGGCAGCTTCCTCGAGATGAACGAAGAAGATCGTGATTTCCATATTGATGTGAATATCAAAGGCGTCTGGAACGTCACGCGAGCCGTATTGCCGGATATGGTGGCGCGCGGCGATGGGCGCATCGTGATGATGTCCTCGGTCACGGGCGATATGGTGGCGGACCCAGGCGAAACGGCATATGCGATGTCGAAAGCGGCGATTATTGGCTTAACCAAATCGCTGGCGGTGGAATACGCCCAGTCGGGTATTCGCGTGAATGCCATCTGCCCGGGTTATGTGCGCACGCCAATGGCGGAAAGCATCGCGCGTCAGTCGAACCCGGAAGACCCGGAATCGGTGCTGACGGAGATGGCGAAAGCCATTCCGCTGCGTCGTCTGGCGGACCCATTGGAAGTCGGCGAACTGGCGGCATTCCTCGCCTCTGATGAGTCGAGTTACCTGACGGGCACGCAGAACGTCATTGATGGCGGCAGTACGTTGCCGGAAAGCGTCAGCGTCGGTATCTGAGTCTGACTAATCGCCTCTTCACATCCTGTGGAGAGGCTAAAGCCTTATTCCCTTTTAAACTTCCAAATCACCAAACGGTATATAAAACCGTTACTCCTTTCACACCCGTTATAAATACACTGATGCTTAGAGAATCATCACACGACAAGGGTGCGCAATGGCCGTTAACTTACTGAAAAAAGGATACCTCACGCTGGCAACTTCCCTGTTGCTGGTCGCGCAGGCGCAGGCAACAGAGTTGCTGAACAGTTCTTATGACGTCTCTCGCGAGCTGTTTGCTGCCCTGAATCCGCCGTTTGAGCAACAATGGGCCAAAGACAACGGCGGCGATAAACTGACAATAAAACAATCTCATGCTGGGTCATCAAAACAGGCGCTGGCGATTTTGCAGGGCTTAAAAGCAGACGTTGTAACTTATAACCAGGTGACCGACGTGCAGATTCTGCATGATAAAGGCAAGCTGATCCCGGCGGACTGGCAGTCGCGCCTGCCGAATAACAGCTCCCCGTTCTACTCCACCATGGGCTTCCTGGTGCGTAAGGGTAACCCGAAGAATATCCATGACTGGAACGACCTGGTGCGCTCCGACGTGAAGCTGATCTTCCCGAACCCAAAAACCTCCGGTAACGCGCGTTATACCTATCTGGCGGCATGGGGCGCAGCGGATAAAGCTGACGGTGGCGATAAAGCCAAAACCGAACAGTTTATGACCCAGTTCCTGAAAAACGTGGAAGTGTTCGATACCGGCGGTCGTGGCGCAACTACCACCTTTGCCGAGCGCGGGCTGGGCGATGTGCTGATTAGCTTCGAATCGGAAGTGAACAACATCCGCAAGCAGTATGAAGCGCAGGGCTTTGAAGTGGTGATTCCGAAAACCAACATTCTGGCGGAATTCCCGGTAGCGTGGGTCGATAAAAACGTGCAGGCCAACGGTACGGAAAAAGCGGCAAAAGCTTACCTGAACTGGCTCTACAGCCCACAGGCGCAAACGATCATTACCGATTATTACTACCGCGTGAATAACCCGGAAGTCATGGACAAACTGAAAGACAAATTCCCGCAGACCGAGCTGTTCCGCGTGGAAGATAAATTTGGCTCCTGGCCGGAAGTGATGAAAACCCACTTCAACAGCGGCGGCGAGTTAGACAAGCTGTTAGCGGCGGGGCGTAACTAATGTTTGCAGTTTCTTCCAGACGCGTGCTGCCGGGCTTTACCTTAAGCCTCGGCACCAGTCTGCTGTTTGTGTGCCTGATTTTGCTGCTGCCGCTCTCCGCACTGGTGATGCAACTGGCTCAGATGAGCTGGGCGCAGTACTGGGAGGTGATCACCAACCCGCAGGTGGTCGCGGCCTATAAAGTGACGCTGCTGTCGGCGTTTGTGGCATCGATTTTTAACGGCGTTTTCGGCCTGCTGATGGCGTGGATTTTAACCCGCTATCGCTTTCCGGGCCGCACGCTGCTTGATGCGCTGATGGATTTACCGTTTGCGCTACCAACGGCGGTAGCAGGTTTAACGCTGGCCTCGCTCTTTTCCGTGAACGGTTTTTACGGCGAGTGGCTGGCGAAGTTTGATATCAAAGTCACCTATACGTGGCTTGGTATCGCGGTGGCGATGGCCTTTACCAGTATTCCGTTTGTGGTGCGTACCGTGCAGCCGGTGCTGGAGGAGTTAGGCCCGGAATATGAAGAAGCCGCAGAAACGCTCGGCGCAACGCGCTGGCAGAGTTTCTGCAAAGTGGTGCTGCCGGAGCTTTCTCCGGCGCTGGTGGCGGGCGTGGCGCTGTCGTTTACCCGTAGTCTCGGTGAGTTTGGTGCGGTGATTTTTATCGCCGGGAACATCGCCTGGAAGACGGAAGTGACGTCGCTGATGATTTTTGTTCGCTTACAGGAGTTTGATTACCCGGCGGCGAGCGCAATTGCTTCGGTGATACTCGCGGCATCCCTGCTGCTGCTGTTCTCAATTAACACTCTGCAAAGTCGCTTTGGTCGGCGTGTGGTAGGTCATTAATGGCGGAAGTGACACAGTTGAAGCGTTATGACGCGCGCCCGATTAACTGGGGCAAATGGTTTTTGATTGGCACCGGAATGCTGGTTTCGGCGTTCATCCTGCTGGTGCCGATGATTTACATCTTCGTGCAGGCATTCAGCAAAGGGCTGATGCCGGTGTTACAGAATCTGGCCGATCCGGACATGCTGCACGCCATCTGGCTGACGGTGATGATCGCGCTGATTGCCGTACCGGTAAACCTGGTGTTCGGCATTCTGCTGGCCTGGCTGGTGACGCGCTTTAACTTCCCCGGACGCCAGTTATTGCTGACGCTGCTGGATATTCCGTTTGCCGTGTCGCCGGTAGTTGCCGGTCTGGTCTATCTGCTTTTCTACGGCTCTAACGGCCCGCTCGGCGGCTGGCTGGATGAACATAATCTGCAAATTATGTTCTCCTGGCCGGGAATGGTGCTGGTCACCATCTTCGTGACCTGTCCGTTTGTGGTGCGCGAGCTGGTGCCGGTGATGTTAAGTCAGGGAAGCCAGGAAGACGAAGCGGCGATTTTGCTTGGCGCGTCTGGCTGGCAGATGTTCCGCCGCGTCACGCTGCCGAACATCCGCTGGGCTCTGCTTTATGGCGTGGTGCTGACCAACGCCCGCGCGATTGGCGAGTTTGGCGCGGTGTCGGTGGTTTCCGGCTCGATTCGCGGTGAAACACTTTCGCTGCCGTTACAGATTGAATTGCTGGAGCAGGACTACAACACCGTCGGCTCCTTTACCGCCGCGGCGCTGTTGACGCTGATGGCGATTATCACCCTGTTTTTAAAGAGTATGTTGCAGTGGCGCCTGGAGAATCAGGAAAAACGCGCGCAACAGGAGGAACATCATGAGCATTGAGATTGCCAATATTAAGAAGTCGTTTGGTCGCACCCAGGTGCTGAACGATATCTCACTGGATATTCCTTCTGGTCAGATGGTCGCGTTGCTGGGGCCGTCCGGTTCCGGGAAAACCACGCTGCTGCGGATTATTGCCGGGCTGGAGCATCAAACCAGCGGGCATATTCGTTTCCACGGCACTGACGTCAGCCGCCTTCACGCGCGCGATCGTAAAGTCGGTTTCGTGTTTCAGCATTACGCGCTGTTCCGCCATATGACGGTGTTCGAAAATATCGCCTTTGGCCTGACGGTGCTGCCGCGTCGCGAGCGCCCGAATGCCGCAGCCATCAAAGCGAAAGTGACAAAATTGCTGGAAATGGTGCAGCTTGCGCATCTGGCGGATCGTTATCCGGCCCAGCTTTCCGGCGGCCAGAAACAGCGTGTGGCGCTGGCGCGGGCGCTGGCTGTGGAACCGCAGATTCTGCTGCTTGATGAACCGTTTGGCGCGCTGGATGCGCAGGTGCGTAAAGAGCTGCGTCGTTGGCTGCGTCAGTTGCATGAAGAGCTGAAATTCACCAGCGTGTTCGTTACCCACGACCAGGAAGAGGCGATGGAAGTCGCCAACCGCGTGGTGGTGATGAGCCAGGGCAATATCGAACAGGCTGATGAACCCGATCAGGTCTGGCGCGAACCGGCGACCCGTTTTGTGCTGGAGTTTATGGGCGAAGTAAACCGCTTGCAGGGAACGATTCGCGGCGGACAGTTCCACGTTGGCGCACATCGCTGGCCGCTGGGATATACCCCTGCGTACCAGGGGCCGGTGGATCTCTTCCTGCGCCCGTGGGAAGTGGATATCAGCCGCCGCACCAGCCTCGATTCGCCGCTGCCGGTACAGGTGCTGGAAGCCAGCCCGAAAGGTCACTACACCCAATTAGTCGTGCAGCCGCTGGGGTGGTATGAAGATCCGCTCACCGTGGTAATGCGTGGCGATGATGCGCCAGTGCGCGGCGATCGTTTGTTCGTCGGGCTGCAACATGCGCGGCTGTATAACGGCGACGAGCGTATTGAGTCTCATGAGACGCTTGCTCTGGCGGAATCCGCCTGATAGGTTAATTTGCAGGTTTATCGCCCGGTGGCGCTTCGCTTACCGGGCCTACAGCATATATCATGATTTTGTAGGCCGGGTAAGCGAAGCGTCACCCGGCTTTTTCTTGGGCAGAAAACGTGAACACATTAGAACAAACCATCGGCAATACACCGCTGGTCAAATTACAACGTCTGGGGCCGGATAACGGCAGCGAAGTGTGGGTGAAGCTGGAAGGCAATAACCCGGCAGGTTCGGTGAAAGATCGTGCCGCTCTATCGATGATTGTCGAGGCGGAAAAGCGCGGGGAAATCAAACCGGGTGATGTGTTAATTGAAGCCACCAGTGGTAACACTGGCATTGCGCTGGCAATGATCGCTGCGCTAAAAGGCTATCGCATGAAATTGCTGATGCCCGATAACATGAGCCAGGAGCGTCGCGCGGCGATGCGTGCCTACGGAGCGGAGCTGATTCTGGTCACCAAAGAGCAGGGCATGGAAGGCGCGCGCGATCTGGCGCTGGAAATGGCAAATCGTGGTGAAGGCAAGCTGCTCGATCAGTTTAATAATCCCGATAATCCTTATGCGCATTACACCACCACCGGGCCGGAAATCTGGCAGCAAACCGGCGGTCGCATTACCCATTTTGTCTCCAGCATGGGGACGACCGGTACGATTACCGGCGTGTCGCGTTTTATGCGCGAACAATCCAAACCGGTGACCATTGTTGGTCTGCAGCCGGAAGAGGGCAGCAGCATTCCCGGCATTCGCCGCTGGCCGGCAGAGTATATGCCGGGCATTTTCAACGCCTCATTAGTGGATGAAGTGGTGGATATTCACCAGCGCGATGCGGAAAATACTATGCGCGAACTGGCTGTGCGGGAAGGAATTTTCTGCGGTGTCAGTTCTGGCGGCGCGGTTGCCGGTGCTCTGCGCGTGGCTAAAGCTAACCCCGGCGCGGTAGTGGTGGCGATCATCTGCGATCGCGGCGATCGCTACCTTTCTACCGGGGTGTTTGGGGAAGAGCATTTTAGCCAGGGGCTGGGGATTTAAGCTACGGGTGGGCTCAGTAAATCCGTCCCGTAGGAATTGTCGATGGTACAAAGCCAGCGCTCATCGCGGTGGGCAAACACATAGGTTGCCCGCCTGGTGACCTGCGTGCTGCCGCCGTCTTCCGTTGGAATATCCAGTCGGGTTTCCATAACCACCAGCGCCGTGTCGCCGCCTTCGATAATCTCCATCTTTCCCTGCGTGACCACTAGGCGATGCTGGAAGAAGTCGGCGATGGCGATAAACGCTTTATGAATATTCACTTTGCCTTTCACGATCATCTCCGGCTTCACCACAAGCGTAGCGTCCTCGGCGTAGTAGTTCATTAGCGTGTCGTAATCTTCCTGCGAAATGGCCTGGTCACAGGCTTCGATAACGGCCTTGATTTGGGTCTGTACCTGGGTCATCGCGATGGGCCTCGTGGGTTGTCGTGGTTCACCGTATTAATCGTAATGCTATTCAGTATAAGTTGGCTGCGAGAAAGCGCTGTTAAATTGTCGGGTTTCTCATTGAATTTGTGATGGTTTCTTCATTTTTGGATTTTCATCTTTCTGCATGATTACCCCGTGGGGGAATCGACCTTTGCCGCTGGCTGGCATAACATAGAGCGATAAGTGGATAGCGCATGACCCGCCGTCCAGCGGGAGGAGAAATCATGGACCAGCAAGACGACATACAATCGGTGCTGTTTAGCGACACGCGCCAGGCATTGCAGGCAGATATCGTTGCCGTGCAGTCTCAGGTTATTTATGGCAGCGTGGGCAACAGTATTGCGGTTCCAGCCATCAAGCAGCATGGTTGGCAGGTCATGGCAGTGCCGACGGTATTGTTCAGCAACACGCCGCACTACGATACCTTCTATGGCGGGGTGATCCCGGCTGAATGGTTCCGGGGGTATTTGCTGGCGCTGGAAGAGCGTAACGCGTTGCAAACGCTAAAAGCGGTAACGACCGGTTATATGGGCAGCGCGGAGCAGATTGCCTTGCTGGCCGATTGGCTGGCGACGATTCGTCAAACACACCCTGATATTTTTGTGTTGGTCGACCCGGTTATCGGCGACATTGACAGCGGGATGTATGTGAAGGCGGAGATACCTCTTGCGTATCGCCAGCATTTATTGCCGCAGGCGCAGGGCATTACGCCGAATTTGTTCGAGTTGCAGATGTTGAGCGATATGCCGTGTCATAACCTGGAAGAGGCGATTCTGGCTGCACGCAGTCTGCTGTCAGACACCTTAAAATGGGTGATTATCACCAGTGCGCCGTCGAAAAATCCGGAGGCTATCTCGGTGGTGGCGGTGACGGCAGAGGATATTCGCGTCATCGAGCATCCGAGAATTGTTACTGATCTGAAAGGGACGGGCGATCTGTTCTGTGCAGAGTTAGTGAGCCGTCTGTTGGAAGGCGCATCGCTTGGCGATGCGGCGGAACACGCGGCCAATCGCGTATTGCAGGTCATGACCTGGACCCACGAGCACGAGTGTCATGAGCTGATGCTCCCCCCGCTGTAAATCGGTTCCCACGTCGTCAGGCGTGGGAAATCTCTTCAAGCTGCGGAATACGATACGTTTTATTCACCGCGGCAGCCAGTTCGTTTACCGGTAATGGCTTTGAGAAGTAGTAGCCCTGGAAGTAGTCGACCTGTTTATGCGTCAGATATGCCACCTGATACTCTGTTTCCACGCCTTCAACGATAATTTTCATCCCCAGCGATTTTGCCATATCAATAACACAATCAATCAGTTTGGTGGAATCCGTAGCGCTGGAAATCCCGTTCACAAACAGCTTATCGATTTTAATCAGACCGACCGGCAACCCGGTGAGTAAATTCAGATTGGAATAACCGGTACCAAAATCATCCAGCGCGATGGTCACGCTGCGGCTTTCGAGAAATATGAGCGTTTCTTTTAGCTCATTCACCTTCTCAAACGGTTCACGCTCGGTGATTTCTGCGGTGAGGCGAATACTGTTTTCCGGGAAGCGTTTCAGAAATGCACGACACTCGTCGATAAAGTTGGGCGTCTGAATATGTGATGCGGTGAAATTAAAACTCACGTGGAAAGGCAGGGGCCGTGTCTCAAGCAGGGAAGGCAGTTCATCTCCTGCCAGCGCCATTAATTTGCGTGTCAACGGCACAATAAGCCCGCTCTCTTCAGCAAGCGGAATAAAACTGTCGGGTGAGATAATTTCGCCAGAAGGCGTCACCCAGCGCGCAAGCACTTCCACGCCGTAGAATTTCCCTGAGCCACTGTGGATGACCGGTTGATACCATGGGACGATTTCCCCTTCAGCGATGGCACGCTCAAGATTTTCATACAGCGTAGGGTGATGAAGAATATGTTGCCACAGCACCACCCCGACGATCAGCGCCAGGCACAGCGTCAGCAGCAACGACAGCCAACCCTGTTGCAGATACAACGAAACAGGAACTGTCTTCCAGGCCGGATAGTCGACCGAGTAGGGGAATTTATCTGACTGCACAATGACGTGCCTGGCGTTATCGTTCGGAACCGTTTTTGCGTTTTGCCGCATTACCGTATCGCCAATATGTAACGTCAGCGGCCGCTGATTGCTCAACAGTTCCAGCACCTCGCTCAGCCACTGACCGCTAAAGCTTGAGGTAATCATCCCTTCCGGATATGCCGTTTGCAGCACAATCACCTTATCACCAGGCGAGATGGTCTTATCATCAATGATGGTCAGTTCCTGCGCGGTATGTGCCGCATAATTCATATTGATAGCGTTGGCATCATTGTAGGAAGAGCAGAACAGGGTCTTCTCTTTATAAAGATTGATGATGCGGATATGCGGAACAGAAACCACCAACCGCTCAAGTTCGGTACGCGTTTGGGTGGTGCAGGGTTGTGAAAGCAGAGGATGCGCTTTTGTGGCAGCTTGTCGGGAGGCATTGAGCAGCGAATCGATTTTTTGTACGGTCTTTTTCGCCAGCGCTGAAGTCTGCTCAAGCTCCCCGCCAATCACCTGAAACCAGGTTAATACTGCGCCGCCCACGAGAATTGTCAGCACGCAGAAAAGGGTGGTGATAATTCTAAATTTTGTGCCGACCGCTTTCATCTGCCATCCATTTTTGTCTGATGTACAGGAAGTATACGCCAGCGTATCGGTAAAGAGATAACAGAGACAAAAAAGGCGCCTTTCGGCGCCTTTTTTAGTTCAGCAAGAATTACTTCTTGATGCGGATAACCGGGGTTTCACCCACAGTTACGCTACCGGACAGTTTGATCAGCTCTTTGATCTCGTCCATGTTGGAGATAACAACCGGAGTCAGGGTAGACTTGGCTTTCTCTTCCAGCAGCGGCAGATCGAATTCGATAACCGGGTCGCCGACTTTCACGCGTTGGCCTTCTTCAGCGATACGTTTGAAACCTTCGCCTTTCAGTTCAACGGTGTCGATACCGAAGTGAACGAACAGCTCGATGCCGCTATCGGATTCGATAGAGAAGGCATGGTTGGTTTCAAAAATCTTGCCGATAGTCCCATCAACCGGCGCAACCATTTTGTTGCCAGTTGGTTTGATAGCAATACCGTCGCCAACGATTTTTTCTGCAAAAACCACATCCGGCACGTCTTCAATGTTAACGATTTCGCCAGAGAGCGGTGCAATAATCTCAATAGTACCGGTGTCTTTTTTGTCGTCAGAAACCAGAGATTTCAATTTGTCGAACAAACCCATGATCTTCTCCTAAGCAGTAATTGGGCCGAACTCGTGGATTAGCAGATTGTTTTTTCTTCAATGAACTTGTTAACCAGCGCCATTAACTCGTCCGTTGTCGGTTGAGCAAGAGCTTGCTCTGCTAATACCTTCGCATCTTCGAAGTTCGTGTTACGAATGATCTTCTTAATGCGTGGGATAGAAATGGCGCTCATTGAGAATTCGTCCAGACCCATACCCAGCAACAGAAGTGTAGCACGTTCGTCGCCTGCAAGCTCACCACACATGCCAGTCCATTTACCTTCAGCATGAGAAGCATCAATAACCTGCTTGATAAGCGTCAGGACGGACGGTGACATGGGTTGGTAAAGATGTGAAATCATATCATTACCACGGTCAACTGCCAGAGTGTACTGCGTTAAATCATTGGTACCGATACTAAAGAAATCAACTTCTTTGGCTAAATGACGAGCAATCGTGGCCGCAGCCGGTGTTTCCACCATGACGCCAATCTCGATGGACTCATCAAATGCTTTACCTTCGTCGCGCAGTTCCTGTTTGTAGATTTCGATCTCTTTGCGCAGGGCGCGTACTTCTTCAACAGAGATGATCATCGGGAACATGATGCGCAGTTTACCGAAAGCGGACGCACGCAGGATGGCGCGAACCTGATCACGCAGGATCTCTTTACGATCCATTGCGATACGCACGGCACGCCAGCCCAGGAACGGGTTTTCTTCTTTCGGGAAGTTCATGTACGGCAGCTCTTTGTCGCCACCGATGTCCATAGTACGGACGATAACCGCCTGAGAGCCACAGGCTTCAGCAACGGCTTTGTACGCAGCGAACTGTTCTTCTTCAGTTGGCAGCGCGTCACGGTCCATGAACAGGAATTCAGTACGATAGAGACCCACGCCTTCTGCGCCATTGCGCTCAGCGCCTTCTACGTCACGCACGGTACCGATGTTGGCGCAAACTTCAACCTGGTGACCATCAAGAGTGATAGCCGGCAGATCTTTCAGTTTTGCCAGTTCAGCTTTTTCAGAAGCAACCTGCTCCTGAACGGCGCGCAGTTTTTCGATCTCTTCGTTGGTCGGGTTGACGTAAACCTGGTTGTTTACGGCATCCAGAATCAGATAGTCGTCGTTTTTCACCTGAGAGGTGACATTGCCGGTACCCACAATCGCAGGCAGTTCAAGAGAACGCGCCATGATAGAGGTGTGAGAAGTACGGCCACCGACGTCAGTGATAAAGCCCAGCACCTTGTTCAGGTTCAGCTGTGCGGTTTCGGACGGGGTCAGGTCAGCAGCAACCAGGATAACTTCGTCCTGAATTGCGCTCAGGTCGATGATAGCCAGACCCAGGATGTTGCGCAGCAGGCGCTTACCGATGTCACGTACGTCAGCCGCACGCTCTTTCAGGTATTCATCATCCAGTTCTTCCAGGGCAGTCGCCTGACCTTCGATAACCTCATGAGCCGCTGCGTCAGCAGTCATGTGCTTATCTTTAACCAGGGCTATGATTTCCTGCTCCAGCTCTTCATCTTCGAGCAGCATGATGTGCCCTTCGAAGATAGCTTCTTTTTCTTCACCGAAAGTTTCGCCAGCTTTAGTCTTGATGGCTTCTAACTGTGCCGACGCCTTGGCGCGACCAGCCAGAAAACGCTCAACTTCCTGATCAACCTTATCGGCAGAAATTTTTTTCCGGTCGATGACAATCTCATCTTCTTTCAGCAGCAGTGCTTTACCGAAAGCGATACCCGGGGATGCTAAAATGCCTGAAATCATAACCCTACCTTACTTGTGACTGATATGAAAAAGAACTCTGGAACTTACTCGAGTTCAGCCATCAGCTTAACGAGATGCTCAACTGCTTTTTGTTCGTCTTCACCTTCAGCAGAAAGGGTTACAACGGTACCCTGAGTCAGACCCAGAGTTTGCAGTTTGAACAGGCTTTTTGCGCTAGCGCTTTTGCCGTTGGAGGTCACAGTGATCTCAGAAGTGAAGCCTTTCGCTTCTTTAACAAACTGAGCAGCAGGGCGGGTATGCAGACCGTTCGGAGCGGTAATGGTAACTTCTTGCTGGAACATTATATTTCCCCAACTTATAGGTTTAGTGTTGTGGAACTAAAGTTTAGCCTGGCGGCCTGACTTTAGCCTGTAGTAATCAGCGATGTCACGATTCTGAGCGCCGGAATCGGTACACGTGTTTCCGATTCGTGCGCTACTGGCCTTCGGCGCTTCGCTTAACATTAAACATTATGCCGCGAAAGCGAGATTTGAACCAAATCATAAAATCGATTCAGCTTGTGCAAATCCGGAAATGAATAATTTCGCGCATCAAAATAAATCTGAATGTTAAATACCAGACCTGATGCAGTGAAGCAATGGCAGGGGGGGTAAAAGTTTGATGCGTGCCACAAAAAAGCACCCAAAAGGGTGCTTTTTTACGCGCTTTTAACACGCTGGCACTACTGTTGCAGTTCCTTCTCTGTGAAGAGATCGGCAAACAACGCAGTGCTCAGATAACGCTCACCCGAAGACGGTAGGATAACCACAATATTCTTATTGGTAAAGGTTTCATCTTCCTGAAGTTTCAATGCTGCCGCAACGGCTGCGCCGGAAGAGATGCCTGCCAGAATGCCTTCTTCTTCCATCAGGCGACGCGCGGTGGAAATGGCTTCTTCATTAGTGATAGCGACAACTTTATCAACCAGTTTCAGGTCGAGGTTGCCAGGAATGAAACCGGCGCCGATACCCTGAATTTTATGCGGGCCCGGTTTGATTTCTTCACCTGCCAGCGCCTGGGCGATGACCGGGGAGTCGGTGGGTTCAACCGCGACGGAAATCAAGTCGGTTTTGCCTTTAGTGCCTTTAATGTAACGCGACACGCCAGTCAGCGTACCGCCAGTACCGACACCAGCAATAAACACGTCAACCTGACCATCGGTGTCTTCCCAGATTTCCGGGCCGGTGGTTTTTTCGTGAATTTCCGGGTTCGCCGGGTTACTGAACTGCTGCAGCAGCAGGAATTTTTCCGGATCGCTGGCAACAATTTCTTCTGCTTTTTGAATCGCGCCTTTCATGCCTTTCGCGCCTTCTGTCAGTACGAGGTTTGCACCCAGCGCTTTCAACAGTTTACGGCGTTCAATACTCATGGTTTCCGGCATGGTCAGCGTCAGTTTGTAGCCACGAGCGGCGGCGACATAGGCCAGCGCGATACCGGTGTTACCGCTGGTGGGTTCAACCAGCTCTACGCCCGGTTTCAGCACGCCACGTTTTTCTGCATCCCAAATCATGTTGGCACCGATACGGCACTTAACGCTGAAGCTTGGGTTGCGTGATTCTACCTTCGCCAGAATGCGTCCGTTACCGATGCGGTTCAGTCGAACCAGTGGCGTGTGACCGATAGTCAGCGAGTTATCTTCAAAAATCTTACTCATGGCCTGTCCTTAACTGTATGAAATTTGGGGTACTGCCCCAGCATACCTGCTTAAAGAATCTGCGGAAGTAAGTAATTAGCATATCTATATTCAGAAGGGAAATAATGGCTGCCAGGATGGAATAAGGAAAGCATAACGGCGCTCACGGGCGTGAGCGCCTCAAGCAGTTACTTCCACATTGCGTGTTTATCGCGATAACAGTCGACCCACATCGCCGTTGCGCCGCAGATGGCAACCGGGATGATGACCAGATTTAACACCGGGATAAGGGTAAATAGACTCGCCAGCGCACCAAACTGCATGTTCAACACTTTGCGCTCACGCAGAGCCGTGCGCATGGTTTTAAACGGCACTTTATGGTTGTCGAACGGATAATCGCAGTACTGAATCGCCAGCATCCATGCGCTGAACAGGAACCATAATACTGGCGCGACGGTCTGCCCGATGCCGGGGATGAAATAGAGCACCAACAGCACCAGCGCGCGCGGCAGATACCACGCCAGCTTTTGCCACTCACGCTTCATTATGCGCGGCACATCCTTTACTACGCCCAGCACACCGGTATCCGGCGGCGTCGCACCGGTCAGACGCGCTTCCAACTGTTCCGCCAACAGGCCGTTAAATGGCGCGGCAATCCAGTTGGCGATGGTCGAGAAGAAGTAGCCGAACACCAGCAAAATCGAAATCACCGCCACCGGCCACAGCAGGTAGCTCAGCCATTGCAGCCAGTCAGGGATTCGCCCCATCAGCGAAGGGATCCACTCGCCGAGCTTACTGAACAGCCACCAGAACGCGCCTCCCATCAGTACAATGTTGACCAGCAACGGTAGAATAACGAACCGGCGAATGCCGGGTAACCCGATCAGTTTCCAGCCCTGCGAGAAATAGTAGAGACCGCTGCGCGGGGAAGGGGTGGATGATGAAACCATGGTCAGCAAATGCTCCTGTGTCTGACAGCTACGAAATTACCTGCGTATATTATCGGGTTGTCAGGGAATGACCAGTTAGGAAATGTTCGAAAAAACAGCAAAAAGCACGATTTAGGTTATCTTTCTGCGGGGAATGTCATGTGCGCACTTGCACTTGACGTGTTGGGCAAATACCCTTAGGGAGTAAATGTTTGCCGTGGTGGCAAGGTGTTAGAACAACAGAGAATATAATGATGCAGGATTTGCGTCTGATATTAATCATTGTTGGCGCGATCGCCATACTCGCTCTTCTGGTTCATGGTTTCTGGACCAGCCGTAAAGAGCGCTCGTCAATGTTCCGCGATCGCCCACTAAAACGCATGAAGTCTCGTGAAGACGACGAGTCTGATGATGGCTTCGATGAAAGTGATGAAGGCGTGGGCGAAGTTCGTGTCCACAAGGTCAATCACGCCCCGGGCGTAGCAGGGGAGCATGACGCACCTCATCAGGCGCCTTCGCACCAGTACCAGCCCCCTTATGAGCGTCAGGTGCAACAGCCTGTGCGCCACGAGGAGCCAGCCCGGCCATCCGCACCGCAGCCTCAACAGCCGCGCGTGCAGCAACCGCCTGTCCAGCCGCCGCATGCGCAGCCGCAGCCGGTTCATCAGCCACAACCTCATTCGCAGCCGCAGCCTGTTGCCGCACCTCAGCCGGTGCAGCCCGCCGCGCCGCAGCCTCAACCGGTTGCTCCGCCACAGCCTGCCGCGCCAGAACCTCAGGTCGCACAACCGCAACCTGCGCCAGCCACTGTGCAGCAGCCAGAGCCTAAGCCGGTTGAAGAAGCGCCTGCGAAGCCAGAGCGTAAAGAAACCGTCATTGTGATGAACGTCTCTGCACATCAGGGCACGCAGATCAACGGTGAACTGTTGCTGAACAGTATCCAACAGGCCGGGTTCAAGTTTGGCGATATGAATATTTTCCATCGCCATTTAAGCCCTGACGGCAGCGGCCCTGCGCTTTTCAGCCTGGCGAACATGCTGAAACCCGGCACCTTCGACCCTGAAAATATGGCGGATATGGCGACGCCGGGTATCACTATCTTTATGCAGGTACCGGCACACGGCGATGCACTGCAAAACTTCAAGCTGATGTTGCAGTCTGCACAGTACATTGCCGATGAAGTGGGTGGTGTAGTGCTTGACGATCAGCGTCGGATGATGACGCCGCAGAAACTGCGCGAATACCAGGACCGCATCCGCGACGTACTGGAATCGAACGCCTGATAACGGCTGGCGTTTTATCAACTCTCCCTGAACCCCCGCCTGTCGGGGGTTTTTTATCATTGATGGTGTGATATGGAACCGATCGAACAACAACTGAATGAACTGCGAACCACGCTTCGCCATCATGAATATCTCTACCACGTTATGGATGCGCCGGAAGTGCCGGACGCCGAGTACGATCGCCTGATGCGTGAACTACGCGAACTTGAGGCGCAACATCCCGAACTGATTACGCCAGATTCACCGACGCAACGCGTGGGCGCATCGCCGCTGGCCGCATTCAGCCAGGTGCGTCACGAAGTGCCTATGCTGTCGTTGGATAACGTGTTTGATGAAGAGAGCTTCCTCGCCTTTAACAAGCGCGTGCAGGATAGGCTGAAAAGCAGCGACGCGCTGGTCTATTGCTGTGAGCTGAAACTGGATGGCCTGGCGGTGAGCATCCTGTATGAAAACGGCGTGATGGTGCAGGCGGCGACACGCGGTGATGGCACCACCGGGGAAGACATTACCGCGAACGTGCGCACCATTCGCGCGATCCCGCTAAAACTGCGCGGTGACAATATTCCGGCGCGCCTTGAAGTGCGTGGTGAGGTCTTCCTGCCACAGGCTGGGTTTGAAAAAATTAATGATGATGCGCGTCGTACCGGGGGCAAATTGTTTGCCAACCCGCGTAACGCTGCCGCAGGTTCACTGCGCCAGCTTGACCCGCGTATCACGGCGAAGCGACCACTTACTTTCTTCTGCTACGGCGTCGGTATTCTGGAAGGCGGTGAACTGTCCGCCAGCCATATGGGGCGTCTGCAACAGTTTAAAGCCTGGGGATTACCAGTCAGCGATCGCGTAAAATGCTGCAACTCCCCGGAGGAAGTGCTTGCTTACTATCACAAGGTTGAAGAAGACCGCCCAACGCTCGGTTTTGATATCGATGGCGTGGTGATTAAAGTCGATTCGCTGGCATTGCAGGAACAACTGGGCTTTGTCGCGCGTGCCCCACGCTGGGCCGTGGCTTTTAAATTCCCGGCGCAGGAACAGATGACCTTCGTGCGCGACGTAGAATTCCAGGTGGGCCGCACCGGGGCGATTACCCCGGTTGCGCGCCTTGAACCGGTGCAGGTCGCGGGCGTGCTGGTGAGCAATGCTACGCTGCATAATGCCGATGAAATCGAACGTCTTGGGCTACGTATTGGCGATAAAGTGGTGATTCGCCGCGCCGGGGATGTTATCCCGCAGGTGGTGAATGTGGTGCTCTCTGAGCGCCCGGAAGAGACGCAGGAAATTGTTTTCCCGACCCATTGCCCGGTTTGTCAGTCTGACGTCGAGCGTGTGGAAGGCGAAGCGGTGGCGCGCTGTACCGGCGGCCTGATTTGCGGGGCGCAGCGTAAAGAGTCGCTGAAGCACTTTGTCTCGCGCCGCGCGCTGGATGTTGACGGCATGGGCGATAAAATTATCGATCAGCTAGTTGAAAAAGAGTACGTCCACACGCCTGCCGATCTGTTCACATTAACCGCAGGCAAGCTGACCGGGCTGGATCGCATGGGGCCGAAATCGGCGCAAAATGTGGTCAACGCGCTGGAAAAAGCGAAAAATACGACCTTTGCACGCTTCCTCTACGCACTTGGAATTCGTGAAGTGGGTGAAGCCACGGCGGCTGGCCTGGCGGCTTATTTTGGTACGCTGGAAGCGCTGGAAGCCGCATCGATTGAAGAGCTGCAAAAAGTGCCGGATGTCGGCATTGTGGTTGCCACACATGTATTCAACTTCTTTGCCGAGGAAAGCAATCGCGACGTCATTCAGCAGTTGCTGAAAGAGGGTGTGAACTGGCCTGCAGCGGTTATGATTAATGCTGAAGACATTGACAGCCCGTTCGCCGGGAAAACGGTGGTCCTGACCGGTAGCCTGAGCCAGATGTCACGCGATGACGCGAAGGCGCGTTTAGTGGAACTTGGCGCAAAAGTGGCGGGCAGCGTGTCGAAGAAAACTGACCTGGTGATTGCCGGGGAAGCGGCGGGTTCTAAGCTTGCAAAAGCGCAGGAGCTGGGCATTGAGGTCATTGATGAAGCCGAAATGCTACGGCTGTTAGGCGTCTGATATGGATAAGGCACAGCTCATTGAAATTGCCAATACGGAAATGCCGTTTGGTAAGTATAAGGGACGTCGGTTGATTGACGTCCCGGAGGAGTATTTGCTCTGGTTCGCTCGTAAGGATCAATTTCCTGCCGGGCATCTGGGCGAGCTGATGGCCTTAACGCTGCTGATTAAAACTGAGGGATTGACCCAACTGGTGCAACCCCTGAAGCGTTAAGCGTCGGAAGTCCTCGCCGCGCGGGCCTGCTCTTCGGCCTGCAGTTTTTCTGCCTGCTGTTTGTAGCGACGCGCCAGTACCGCGCACACCATCAACTGGATCTGATGGAATATCATCAGCGGCAGCACCATCATGCCGATAACCGATGTCGGGAACAGGATGTTCGCCATCGGTATCCCGTTCGCCAGGCTTTTCTTCGAGCCGCAGAAAACAATCGTAATCTCATCCGCTTTATTAAAGCCTGCTTTACGTGCGACCAGCACGTTCACGGCAATCACAATCGCCAGCAGGATGATGCTCACTACCACGATAAACAGCAGCGAACCCAGCCCCACTTTGTGCCAGATACCGTTCACCACCGCTTCGCTGAATGCGGAGTAAACCACTAACAGAATGGAGGTCTGGTCGGTTTTGCCAATCCACTTCTTATGTTTCGCGACAAATGTGCCGGTCCACGGGCGAGAAAGGTGCCCAAGCACGAACGGTAACAGCAGTTGCAGCATGATTTTGCCGACCTGCTCAAGGCTGCCTTCCGCACCGTGCATGTTCATCAGCAACCCAACCAGCAACGGCGACAGGAAGATCCCCAGCAGGCTGGACGCAGACGCAGAACAGACCGCTGCCGCAACGTTCCCGCCCGCAAGCGATGTAAATGCGATGGCTGACTGTACGGTTGCCGGCAGAATACACAGATAGAGGAAACCAGTATACAGCGCCGGGTCCACCGCTACCGGCGACCACCACACCAGCAGTACCCCCAGCACCGGGAAGAGAATGAAGGTGCTGCACATTACCCACAGGTGCAATCGCCAGTGGCTGCCCCCGGCAATAATCGCTTCGCGAGACAATTTTGCACCGTGCATGAAGAACAGCAGGGCAATTGCGGCGGTGGTCAGATGTTCAAAAAAAGGCACAAACTCACCGCGAGCCGGGAAGAAAGAGGCCAGCAGCACCACGGTAATGAGCGTCAGCGTAAACGGGTCAAGAATACGAAAAAGTTTCATAAAGACTCCTGAAAATCGATGGCGCTATTGTGCTTCTTTCAGTTTGAGAAATAAAATTGATTTATTGCATCCATTCATGAAGAAAATAGATGAATTACTCACTAAAGCAATTAAAGGTTTTCGTCACGGTGGCGCAGGAGAAAAGTTTCAGCCGCGCGGGAGAGCGTATCGGCCTGAGCCAGTCGGCGGTGAGTCACAGCGTGAAGGAGCTGGAAAATCACACAGGTGTTCGCCTGCTGGACAGAACCACGCGTGAAGTGGTGCTCACTGAAGCAGGGCAACAGTTAGCTTTGCGTCTGGAGCGACTTCTGGATGAACTGAACAGCACGTTGCGCGATACCGGGCGTATGAGGCAACAACTGAGCGGAAAAGTCCGTGTTGCTGCTAGCCAGACCATTTCCGCGCATCTTATTCCGCAATGTATTGCCGAAAGCCATCGCCGCTATCCGGATATTCAGTTTGTCCTGCACGATCGTCCGCAGCAGTGGGTGATGGAAAGTATTCGTCAGGGCGATGTGGATTTTGGCATCGTCATCGATCCAGGGGCAGTGGGCGATCTGCAGTGTGAAGCGATTCTTTCCGAGCCTTTCTTCCTGCTTTGCCATCGCGATAGCGCTTTGGCCGCAGAAGATTATGTTCCCTGGCAGGCTTTGCAGGGGGCGAAACTGGTGTTGCAGGATTACGCCTCAGGCAGCCGACCGCTGATTGACGCCGCGCTGGTGCGCAACGCTATTCAGGCGGATATCGTGCAGGAGATTGGCCACCCGGCGACGCTGTTCCCGATGGTGGCTGCCGGTATCGGCATCAGCATTCTCCCGGCGCTGGCCTTGCCGTTACCCGAGGGCAGCCCGCTGGTGGTGAAGCGTATTACACCGGTGGTGGAACGTCAGTTAATGCTGGCGCGCAGGAAGAACCGTTCGCTTTCAACTGCCGCTGAAGCATTATGGGAGGTGGTACGCGCCCAGGGGCGCGCATTGATGGCAGGGAGGGAAGGGGATCCCTTGTATCGGATTTAGTCTTACTTTTATCTGCCGGGAGCACCGGCAGATATCGATCAGAAATTAAATTTGATGGAGTAGATTATCGCATCCTGGTAAAAATCTTCGCCCAGTTTGTCATCCGCATAACGATACTGAATCCCCGTGGTGATGTGTGATGTTGCATTCCACCACAACCCCACGGCGCCGTTCAGACCTTCTTTGCCACCGTTACCTGCCGCGTAGGTGGCATCACGATCAAACTCGTACTCGTTCCAGTTGGTGAGAGTGAATTTCTCACTGCCCAGCATAAAGCTGTAACCTGCAACCCAACCGGCTACATAGCCGTTATCGCCAGTGTAATAGGTTTGATCTGTATAACGCTTAGCAAAGAACGGTTTGAACCACCAACCGTTGCCGGTGAAATTGTAGCCGATGCCGTAAAGGAACATATCGTCGTGGAAATTCACACGATTCGCAGAACCATAGGTGCCATACGCGTGTAGATAAAGATTGAATCCGGTATCACCCAGGTAAATACGATTGGTATTTTTAAATGTGTAGCGCTGCTCGCTGCCCGGTTTATCGTGGCGGCCGTTATAAAAGTTTTCCCAGTCGAAGAACCCGTACATTTCCCCCCAACTAAAATTAGCGCCGCCTTCCAGTTCCAGATATCCAAAATCATCTTTGTGTGATTTGGTCGACGATTTTTCAGTGGTTCTGCTAGTCCAGTCGAGGTAATGAACACCTATATCAGCGAAACCGCCTTTAAATTCTGCATGGGATAAAGCAGGTATCGCTAATAGCGAGGAGAGTGTCAGAGTTAAAAGATGTTTTTTCATAGCATAATTCCCTATGCCGATCGTTATTAGTAGATTGCTTAATAAAAAGGATTGTTAAAAACGGCATATTGTTAATGCAAGGGAAGAGAGAGTACCAATACAGTTTTTACTACTTATTAATAGTGAAAGAATATAAATATATCGATATCGAATCGCTATTGAATACAGGGTAAAAGTGTATTGGTAAGGGGTGGGGATATCTCGTTATAAAAAGGCTTTAGATTCAACCCTACCAAAAAAGGATCGATATGTCTCAGGCTCAATTTTCTCATAACCCACTGTACTGCGTCGATATTATCCGGGCTTACAAACCTGATTTCACTCCACGAGTGGCCTTTATTTTAGGTTCAGGACTGGGCGCATTAGCCGATCAGATTGAGAACGCGGTCGCAATTTCCTACGAAAAGCTGCCGGGTTTCCCGGTAAGTACCGTACACGGCCATGCGGGTGAGCTGGTGCTGGGTTATCTCCAGGGGGTGCCGGTGGCGTGCATGAAAGGTCGCGGACATTTCTACGAAGGTCGTGGGATGACCATCATGACGGATGCAATCCGTACCTTTAAGTTGCTGGGCTGCGAGTTGCTGTTTTGCACCAATGCGGCTGGCTCACTGCGTCCTGAAGTGGGGGCCGGCAGTCTGGTCGCATTGAAAGATCACATCAACACCATGCCGGGAACGCCGATGGTGGGTCTTAACGATGAGCGTTTTGGTGAGCGCTTCTTCTCGCTGGCAAATGCCTACGATGCGGATTATCGCGCACTGTTACAAGCAGTGGCGAAAGAAGAGGGATTCCCACTGACAGAAGGCGTGTTCGTCTCGTATCCGGGGCCGAACTTTGAGACAGCAGCTGAAATTCGCATGATGCAGATTATCGGCGGCGATGTCGTGGGGATGTCCGTCGTGCCTGAGGTGATTTCAGCTCGCCACTGCGACCTTAAGGTGGTTGCCGTTTCTGCGATTACCAACATGGCGGAAGGTCTGAGTGACGTGAAGCTTTCTCATGCCCAGACGCTGGCTGCAGCGGAACTCTCAAAGCAGAACTTTATTAATCTTATTTGCGGCTTTCTGCGCAAAATTGCCTGAGTAAAACAACAATAAACGGCCTCACTGGGTGAGGCCATATGATGCGACAAGGAAACGATTATGAGCATCGCTTTGCGCTTAAAGGTAATGTCCTTTTTGCAATATTTTATCTGGGGGAGCTGGTTGGTTACCCTCGGTTCTTACATGATTAATACCCTTCATTTCACCGGCGCTAATGTTGGCATGGTTTACAGTTCCAAAGGGATCGCCGCGATTATTATGCCCGGTATAATGGGGATCATCGCAGACAAATGGCTGCGCGCAGAACGTGCATACATGCTGTGTCACCTGGTGTGTGCGGGCGTACTTTTTTATGCGGCATCCGTAACTGATCCGGATATGATGTTTTGGGTAATGTTAGTCAATGCGATGGCGTTTATGCCGACTATCGCGTTATCGAACAGCGTCTCTTATTCCTGTCTTGCTCAGGCAGGGCTTGACCCGGTGACCGCTTTCCCACCCATTCGCGTTTTTGGTACGGTGGGGTTCATTGTCGCGATGTGGGCAGTAAGCCTGCTGCATCTGGAATTGAGTAGTCTGCAGCTGTATATCGCGTCTGGTGCGTCATTGCTGCTGTCGGCTTATGCGCTGACTTTGCCGAAGATTCCGGTTGCGGAGAAAAAAGCGACTACATCGCTTGCCAGCAAGCTGGGTCTGGATGCCTTCGTGCTGTTTAAAAATCCACGCATGGCTATCTTTTTCCTCTTCGCCATGATGCTGGGCGCAGTGCTGCAAATTACCAACGTATTTGGCAACCCGTTCCTGCATGATTTCGCCCGTAATCCTGAGTTTGCTGATAGCTTTGTGGTGAAATATCCGTCCATTTTACTGTCAGTTTCACAGATGGCTGAAGTCGGTTTCATTCTGACGATTCCGTTCTTTTTAAAACGTTTCGGCATTAAAACCGTCATGCTAATGAGTATGGTGGCGTGGACGCTGCGCTTTGGCTTCTTCGCCTATGGCGACCCATCACCAACCGGGTTTATTTTGCTGCTGCTGTCGATGATTGTTTACGGTTGTGCATTCGATTTCTTCAATATTTCTGGTTCGGTCTTTGTCGAACAGGAAGTTGATTCCAGCATTCGTGCCAGCGCCCAGGGGCTCTTTATGACCATGGTAAATGGCGTCGGCGCATGGGTTGGCTCGATTCTGAGCGGCATGGCCGTGGATTACTTCTCGGTGGATGGCGTGAAAGACTGGCATACCATCTGGCTGATGTTTGCAGGATATTCATTATTCCTCGCAGTCATATTTTTCTTCGGGTTTAAATATAAGCATGATCCCGAAAAATTAGCGCATCGTGCTATCACGCATTAAAAGGATTGGCAGCGCCGGTCTTCGGGGCTGCTTTTATGATAAAAGGTGTTCTGTGAAAGATATTTTATTTTCATCAGGCGTCGGTTTTGGTATCGGCGCGTTGTTTACAGTATTACGCTTACCTATTCCTGTTCCAAATGTATTGCCAGGAATATTATCAATTGTATTTATGTATATAGGCTATCTGGTGGTGAAATTCTTTATGCCATGATAGCGTAATGCTTTGTAACCATCAGGCGGAGCACTTAATTATGGAACGCGTTTACCGAACAGATCTTAAGTTGCTCCGCTATTTCCTTGCCGTAGCGGAAGAGCTACATTTTGGTCGCGCAGCGGCACGTTTAAACATGTCACAGCCGCCACTCAGCATTCATATTAAAGAGCTTGAGCATCAACTCGGGACGCAACTTTTTATTCGCCATTCGCGTAGCGTTGCCCTGACGCATGCCGGTAAAATCCTGATGGAGGAATCGCGCAGGCTACTGGCGAACGCGAATCAGGTTTTGGCGCGGGTTGAGCAGATTGGACGAGGTGAAGCGGGGCGGATTGAACTTGGCGTGGTGGGAACCGCAATGTGGGGACGTATGCGCCCGGTCATGCGGCGGTTCCTGAAGGAAAACCCCAACGTGGAAGTCCTGTTTCGCGAAAAAATGCCTGCGATGCAAATGGCACTCCTTGAGCGGCGTGAACTTGATGCAGGGATCTGGCGCATGGCGACAGAACTGCCGGAGGGGTTTACCAGTTTACGCTTGCATGAGTCTGCTTTTCTGATCGCAATGCCTGAAGAACATCACCTGGCATCCTATTCTGCCATTCCACTGGAAGCACTTCGCGACGAATATTTTGTCACCATGCCGCCCGTACACACAGATTGGGCATTTTTGCAGCGTGTATGCCAGCAGGCAGGATTTTCGCCGGTTATTATTCGCGAGGTCAATGAGCCGCAAACCGTGTTAGCGATGATTAGCATGGGTATTGGAATTACTTTGATTGCAGACAGTTACGCACAAATGAACTGGCCTGGTGTCGTTTTCCGCCCACTGGCGGAGAGAATACCGGCAGATTTGTATATTGTTTATGAAACACAGCAGGTGACGCCTGCACTGGTTAAATTGCTGGCGGCGTTGACGCGGTAGGTGATGAGAGATCGGAGCGAACTGTAGGCCTGATAAGTGAAGCGCCATCAGGCAGTTTCTCAAACCGCAGATAGCAAAAAAGCGCCTTTAGGGCGCTTTTTTACATTGGTGGGTCGTGCAGGATTCGAACCTGCGACCAATTGATTAAAAGTCAACTGCTCTACCAACTGAGCTAACGACCCGAAGTGGTGGGTGATGACGGGATCGAACCGCCGACCCCCTCCTTGTAAGGGAGGTGCTCTCCCAGCTGAGCTAATCACCCACTTCGGTACTTCACATTTTTGCAAGAAATCCAGCTGGCGAGAAAGTGGTGGGTGATGACGGGATCGAACCGCCGACCCCCTCCTTGTAAGGGAGGTGCTCTCCCAGCTGAGCTAATCACCCACTTCTCAATTTCTTGCTACACGGCGGAGACTACATAAAGTAGTTGGTGGGTGATGACGGGATCGAACCGCCGACCCCCTCCTTGTAAGGGAGGTGCTCTCCCAGCTGAGCTAATCACCCCCGCTGTGTGGAGTCGCATTATAGGGAGAGTTCAAAATGAGTCAACGCATTTTCTTAAGAATTTGTTCGTTCGTCGTAAAATTAAACAAAGCGGTGGGGTTTTATGCGCTCACGCATGATTTCTATACAAAAACGACTAACTTTGACCGTGATGAGGGATGAAGATTGAGGAATCAGCCAGGAGTGATAGAATATTGCCCTTCTCAGTTCCAGGTTTTGCCGGTTGTCGGCATCTTTAATAAACGTAAGGCCATTTAATGAAAATCAAAACTCGCTTCGCGCCCAGCCCGACAGGCTATCTGCACGTCGGCGGTGCTCGTACTGCTCTTTACTCCTGGCTTTTTGCACGTAATCACGACGGTGAGTTTGTGCTGCGTATTGAAGACACCGATCTCGAGCGCTCCACGCCGGAAGCTATTGAAGCCATTATGGATGGTATGAACTGGCTGAATCTGGAATGGGACGAAGGTCCGTACTATCAGACTAAACGTTTCGATCGCTACAACACGGTTATCGACGAAATGCTGGAAGCGGGCACGGCGTATAAATGCTACTGCTCCAAAGAACGTCTGGAAGCGCTGCGTGAAGAGCAGATGGCGAACGGAGAAAAGCCGCGTTATGACGGTCGTTGCCGCCATGACCATGCACATCACGCTGACGATGAGCCATGCGTAGTGCGTTTCGCGAATCCGCAGGAAGGTTCCGTTATCTTTGATGACCAGATCCGCGGCCCGATCGAGTTCAGCAACCAGGAGCTGGACGATCTGATTATCCGCCGTACCGATGGTTCCCCAACCTATAACTTCTGCGTTGTGGTGGATGACTGGGATATGGAAATCACCCACGTGATCCGTGGTGAAGACCATATCAACAACACGCCGCGTCAGATCAACATCCTGAAGGCGCTGAATGCACCGGTGCCGGTTTACGCGCACGTGTCGATGATCAACGGCGACGACGGTAAAAAACTGTCTAAACGTCACGGTGCAGTAAGCGTGATGCAGTATCGTGATGATGGCTACCTGCCGGAAGCGCTGCTGAACTATCTGGTGCGTTTAGGCTGGTCTCACGGCGATCAGGAAATCTTCAGCCGTGAAGAGATGATCAAATTCTTCGCACTGAACGCCGTTAGTAAATCCGCCAGCGCTTTCAACACTGAAAAACTGCAGTGGCTGAACCATCACTACATCAACAATCTGCCCGCTGAGTATGTTGCAACACATCTGCAGTGGCATATTGAGCAGGAAAATATCGACACCCGCATGGGGCCGCAGCTGTCTGAGCTGGTGAAACTGCTGGGCGAGCGTTGCAAAACGCTGAAAGAGATGGCGCAGAGCTGCCGTTACTTCTATGAAGATTTCGCTGAGTTTGACGCCGATGCGGCGAAAAAACACCTGCGTCCGGTTGCACGTCAGCCGCTGGAAGTGGTGCGCGATAAACTGTCTGCTATCACTGACTGGACAGCGGAAAATGTTCACCACGCAATTCAGGCAACTGCCGATGAGCTGGAAGTGGGCATGGGTAAAGTGGGGATGCCATTGCGCGTAGCCGTAACGGGTGCAGGTCAGTCGCCAGCATTGGACGTTACCGTACATGCGATTGGCAAAAACCGTAGCATTGAGCGCATCAACAAAGCGCTGGGCTTTATTGCTGAGCGCGAAAGCCAGCAGTAATCAAAAAAGGGCGTAAGCCCGTTTGAGACTGAAGGCAAATGCGAGATTGCCTGATGCGCTACGCTTATCAGGCCTACAGGACATCCTACAATGTATTGAATTTGCAATATTTTGTAGGCCGGATAAGGCGTTTACGCCGCATCCGGCAAGTACAGCGCGCACTTTGTCAGTAATAAAAAACGGGCGAAAGCCCGTTTTTTTACGCCTGTGTTTCGCTCAACCCAAGCCGCGACATAAACCCACAAATACCTTCACGCCGCAGTAAAACATTCAGCTTTTCCATCTCGTCTGGCGTCATCACCTGTAAGGTGTCGCTGATCTGCTGCCAGATAACGTCCGCTTCGTTAGTCGAGTAGCTTTTCGCCGGTTCATTCATTTGCGCGTCGGCTTCATCAACGTGGAGCAGGGCAGGTGTATTAGCCAGAAAGTCTCTCACCTGCTGCGTGATGTGTATCAACCTTGCACGGCCACCTTTCACGCCCGGCATCGGCTCGGTTTGCCAGTGTTGTTCGCGGATCCAGCGGTTGATGGTCTGACGCGTCATTCCCAGACAGTTCGCCAGCTCTTCAGTAGACATTTTATCTTTGAGTCTTTTCATCACGATTATGCGCCACGGATACCTAAACGTTGCAGCAGGCCGCTGATCCCTTCACGCAACAGTAAGGAGGTTAACTGTCGCTGTTCTTCAAGCGTCATTTCCTCCGCCAGATTCAGCAACAGGCCGTGAAACGTATTGTCATTCACACTCTGCGTGTTTGAAGTTGCGATAGTGTCGGATGCGCGTTGCGCGCTATAGATAAATTCCCTGACCTGATCGTTAATGTGGACCAGGCGGGCTTTTCCTCCCTGGACACCAGGACGAGGCGATGTTTGCCATCCTTCCTTGCGCACCCATTTATTAACGGTTTGTCGGCTGTAGCCAGTCAGGTGGGCGATTTCTTCCGGTGTCATTCGTTCCTTGAGCATGCTATTTCCTGAATCGCAGTGTGGGAATTACGAGTTCATTTTATAGCATCCTTTTACCTGAAAGCGTGACAGGTTTAACTTCTCTCTGCGAGCGTGCTCGGAATGTTATTCATCTGTCTGCTTTTTCAGCGATTAGTGTGCCACACAGCATTTTGCCGTTGACACCTCGCAATGGAATTCATATTATGCCGCCCGTCAACACGACATGCTTTACGTTGGGGCTATAGCTCAGCTGGGAGAGCGCTTGCATGGCATGCAAGAGGTCAGCGGTTCGATCCCGCTTAGCTCCACCAAATCCTGCTCCCATCAGGTTTGGAACGTAAAAGCACCGTTGGGGCTATAGCTCAGCTGGGAGAGCGCTTGCATGGCATGCAAGAGGTCAGCGGTTCGATCCCGCTTAGCTCCACCAAATTCAAACCCTCGCCTGTGGCGGGGGTTTTTTGTTTGTCTATACTGTTCCTAAACCAGCCGCAACAATATTCGTATTCCGCCTTGTTTAGTCGGAATTTCCTCCTTTAGCACCTTGATTCGCTCGAATAATGCCCATAGTATCATTCTGGGTTATAGGTGTACCGACAAGGATGCAGTTCTGAATACTAATGAGATTTAATACAGATATTTTGTCGCGCAAGTTTTTTGTAGCATTAACTCTTTCTTTAATCGCAATTCCTTTTGCTCGCTTTGTCTCGCCTAAAGCCGTTATTGATGGTACTGAAGCGTATCTTGCCTGGTTACCGCTTAGCGCAGCGTTTGCTATCGTTCTCTTGTTCGGTCGTCACGCCGTTATTCCTTTGATCATTAGCTTTTTAGTGGTCAATAATTTCGTCGTTAATCTTACGCTTTTCCAGGCTGTCATCTTACTCACCTGCCAGTTACTGGGCGTGCTTATTTCATCGGTGATGTTGCGCTGGATTGTTGGCCGACGATGGCGTTACGGATTACCCAGCCATCATATGGGCGCGGTCGTCTTCTGGATTGGCTTTGTAACACCGGCGATCATCAAAAGTGTTATGTACCTGGTTGGTCACTATCTTGATTTTCCGGTAAACGTCTCCAGCTACTTTGGCACCCACTCGTTGGTTTATGGCGTCGTGGATGTGCAAAGTCTGATATGTGCGGCCCTGATGTTTACGCCGCTTTTCTATTACCCAATGCGGATGATCCTTAATCCGCGTTATGCCAGAGCCTTCTGGCGTCGTCATGTGGCTGCTTGCCTGTCGTCGCAGAATCGAACTTTTGTGCTGTACTGGGTTCTCGGGCTCGTAATTTTGTTAACCGTACTTTGTTCGCCGTATGAGACGAAGTACATTGCCGGGTATCTGGTTCCCATTATCTTTATCCTGTTCTTCTCAGGAATCAGCCGCTTAAGCGGCGTACTGATTGTTCTGATTTGGTCTGTGTCAGCCTTCCTGCTGGTGCTGAATAACAAGCATTTCCTGTTTGGGGTGCTGAGTGCATACTCGGTTGCTTTTGTTCTGTCCGTGTTAATCTCGTTCACCATTTGTATTCTGTATATGGTGCAGATTTATGCACGCGGCGACGCGTTGAAGCGTAAATGGCACGACCAGGCGCTGATCGATCCGCTGACCGGGCTACCGAATCTGCGTGAGTTTGAATCGTGGTTAAAAGAGAACCAGCAGGCGACCGTGTGCTGCCTGCGCATCGATAATCTTGAGTTCTTAAGCCGTCATTACGGCATGATGATGCGCATTCATTGTAAGCGCGCGATCACCCGAAATTTACAACCGTTGCTGACGCGCGATGAAAAACTCTTTCAGATCCCCGGCAATGAACTGCTGTTGGTGCTGACCGGCCCGGAGACTGAAGCGCGCCTGACGCACATTGTTGAGTTCCTGAATAATCATAAAATTAGCTGGAATAATAATGTGATCGACCTGGAATTCGGCGCGTCCTGGGGCATCATTGACGGCAAAGAAGATAACCAGTTGCACCACACGCTGGGGCAACTAAGCTGGCTTTCTGAACAGGCGTGCAGCTCGCATCAGGTGCTGGCGCTGGACAGCCGGGAGGAGGCTATCTCGGGCTTCACGACTGAGCGCGTGATAATGCTAAACCGTGTTAAGCGCGCGTTGGCGCATGGCGGTATTCTTCTCTATGCGCAACCTATCGTCGATAAAAACGGTAAGGGCTACCATGAGATTCTGAGCCGCCTGCAGTGCGATGGTGAGCTGATTACACCGGATAAATTTATCCCGATTATTACCCAGTTTAACCTGAGCTACCGCTTTGATATGCAGGTGGTGGAAACGCTCTTCAGCAAAATGAAGCACTATTCGGGGCATCGTTTCTCAATCAATCTGATGCCGTTTACCCTGATGCAGAAAGGTGCGGCGGATGAAATTATTCGGCTGCTGAAACGCTATCGGGTAACGCCCGGGGCTATTACCATTGAGGTTACGGAAGAGCAGGCGTTCTCAGACTCGGAAAACAGTCTGCATAATATTCGCCAGCTCAGTGCCTGTGGCTGTCTGATTGCCATTGATGACTTTGGTACCGGATACGCCAACTATGAGCGCCTCAAGCGTCTGGAAGCGGACATCGTCAAGATTGACGGTTGCTTTGTCCGCGATATTGTCAGCGAAAAGATGGATCAGTTGATCGTTAAGTCGATTTGCGACATGGCGAAGGTGAAGAATCTGACGCTGGTGGCTGAGTACGTCGAAACGCAGGAACAGAAAGAGAAATTATTCGAGTTGGGTGTGGATTATCTGCAAGGTTATTTGATTGGTAAACCCGCACCACTTAGCGAGCTGAACAAATAAAAAACGGGACGATTATCGTCCCGTTTTTTTACGTTTGTAGACGCAGCTTAGCGTTACAGTACCAGCGCCGCAATTGACGCAGACAGCACGCTCACCAGCGTAGAACCGTAAACCAGTTTCAGACCGAAGCGAGAAACCACGTTACCTTGCTCTTCGTTCAGGCCTTTAATCGCCCCGGCGATAATACCGATAGAAGAGAAGTTCGCGAAGGAAACCAGGAACACAGAGATGATACCCACCGCGCGTGGAGAGAGCGTGGATGCGACTTTCTGCAGGTCCATCATCGCGACGAATTCGTTAGAGACCAGTTTGGTCGCCATGATACTACCCACCTGCAGCGCTTCGCTGGCCGGTACACCCATCACCCAGGCAACCGGATAGAAGATGTAGCCCAGGATGCCCTGGAAGGAGATACCCAGAACGGCAGCAAACAGGGCGTTCAGACCTGCAATCAGCGCGATAAAGCCAATCAGCATCGCCGCAACGATAATCGCTACTTTGAAACCTGCCAGAATGTATTCACCCAGCATTTCGAAGAAGCTTTGACCTTCGTGCAGGTTGGACATCTGAATGTTTTCTTCGCTGGCATCAACGCGGTATGGGTTGATGATAGAGAGGACAATAAAGGTGCTGAACATGTTCAGAACCAGCGCCGCCACCACGTATTTCGGGTCCAGCATGGTCATGTAAGCCCCGACGATAGACATCGACACGGTAGACATTGCCGTTGCCGCCATGGTGTACATGCGGTTGCGGGACATTTTGCCGAGAATATCTTTATAGGCGATAAAGTTCTCAGACTGGCCCAGAATCAGTGAGCTCACGGCGTTGAACGATTCCAGCTTGCCCATGCCGTTGACTTTGGAGAGCACGAAACCAATCGCCCGGATAACAATCGGCAGCACGCGAATGTGTTGCAGAATACCGATCAGCGCAGAGATGAAGACGATAGGGCACAGAACTTTCAGGAAGAAGAATGCCAGGCCTTGATCGTTCATACTACCGAAGACGAAGTTAGTACCTTCGTTGGCGAAACCGAGCAGTTTTTCGAACATTTCGGAAAAGCCTTTCACGAAGCCCAGACCGACGTTGGAGTTCAGGAAGAACCATGCCAGTAAAACTTCAATGACAAGTAACTGAATTACATAACGAATTCGAATTTTTTTGCGGTCATGGCTGACCAGCAACGCTAAAATCGCCACAACGCCAAGCGCCAGGACGAAATGAAGAACGCGGTCCATATTTGCTCCAAATATGAGGCAGGTTTAATTTTCTTGCACATTCTATGTAACGTAACTAAATAAAACGAGATCAAAGTCTCACTATATTCATAACCTGTGAGCAATCTCAAAAAGAGTGATCGAACATACATTTTTATTATGTTACGTAAATGTGTTTAAAGATTGTATAATGTACTAACCTCACAATAAGCGTATACCAAACCTTCCCAACCTCCAGCCCGACTATCGGTTTCGGCTATCAGAGCAATCATTATCACCTTTTTAAATGAACTTGATAATCATTCTCATTTTTATAGCATGAAACATAGCAAAGGCTATGTTTTTGAGGCAGAGAATGACAGACAGTCGCGTGGCAAGTAACAACAGCAGTCGTACAGCGCGCCGGATGAGGCTTGCGCTGATGGGGCCCGCATTCATTGCCGCCATCGGTTATATCGATCCGGGTAACTTTGCGACCAATATTCAGGCCGGGGCCAGCTTCGGCTATCAGCTTTTGTGGGTGGTGGTATGGGCCAACCTGATGGCGATGCTGATTCAGGTGCTTTCTGCCAAGCTCGGTATCGCCACGGGTAAAAACCTGGCGGAACAGATTCGCGACCATTACCCGAGACCGGTCGTGTGGTTTTATTGGGTGCAGGCGGAGATCATCGCGATGGCGACCGATCTCGCGGAATTTATCGGCGCGGCCATCGGCTTCAAGCTGATCCTGGGGATCTCGCTGCTTCAGGGCGCGGTATTAACCGGGATTGCGACCTTCCTGATTCTGATGCTGCAACGGCGTGGGCAAAAACCGCTGGAGAGAGTGATCGGCGGGCTGCTGCTGTTTGTCGCCGCAGCCTACATCGTCGAACTGATCTTCTCGCAACCCGCGCTGGCGCCGCTGGCAAAAGGGATGATTATCCCTTCTCTGCCCTCCTCGGAAGCCGTATTCCTCGCGGCAGGCGTGCTGGGTGCGACCATCATGCCGCACGTGATTTACCTGCACTCGTCGCTGACCCAGAATCTGCACGGCGGTAGCGCGCGTGAACGCTATAACGCGACGCGCTGGGATGTGGCGATAGCCATGACCATTGCCGGATTCGTTAACCTCGCGATGATGGCCACCGCTGCCGCCGCGTTTCACTTCCACGGGCATACCGGAATTGCGGATCTCGACCAGGCGTATCTGACGCTCGAGCCGTTGCTCAGTCATGCTGCGGCCACTATCTTTGGCCTGAGCCTGATTGCCGCCGGGCTCTCTTCTACCGTGGTGGGTACCCTGGCAGGGCAGGTGGTGATGCAGGGCTTCATCCGCTTCCACATTCCGCTGTGGGTGCGCCGCTCCGTCACCATGCTGCCGTCGTTCATCGTGATCCTGATGGGGATGGATCCGACCCGGATTCTGGTGATGAGCCAGGTGTTGCTGAGCTTCGGGATTGCGCTGGCACTGGTGCCGCTGCTGGTCTTTACCAGTAATCAAAAACTGATGGGCGAGTTGGTAAACTCCGCACGGGTAAGACGCACCGGTTGGCTGATTGTGGGCCTGGTGGTGGCGTTAAACGGCTGGCTGTTGGTGGGAACGCTGTTGGGGTTATAAAAAAACAGCCTTCCGGCTGCTTCAAATTGCTGACAAAGTGCGTTTTGTTCTTGCCGGATGCGGCGTAAGCGCCTTATCCGGCCTACAAAACATTCCAAATTCAATAGATTGCAGAAGCCTTGTAGGCCTGATAAGCGTAGCGCATCAGGCAATGTTGCGTTTGTCATCAGTCTCAAGCAGCCTTCCGGCTGCTTTCTGAAAAAAGATTAATGATGCTTCCCGTGCCCATGTTCATGACCACGACCCGGGCCACGCCCGCGCCCGTCATGGCGGCCATCGTGATAACCGCGCTCGTAAGCTCTGCGATTATCCCAGCCGCGATGCCAGCCATTGTCATGGCGGTGCCAACCGCGGTCGCGCCATTGATAGTGACGATGCCAGTAGTCCCGGTCGCGCCAGCGGCCGCCGTCCCAGTAGTTACCGTAATTGTCACGATCGCCAATTTGTAATTTTATCGATGGCAACAGGGTGATTTCGCCAGCATTAGCAACCATTGGTGCTGCTGAGGCCATCAATACTGCAGCCAGAATCAGTGACCTGAACATACTTTATCTCCTTCACGATCGGGGCCTTGTCCGGCCTGTTAACCCTATATTACGAACAAGTAAATATCCGTATCATCGGGGTAACTCTTAAATCGAAAGGAGCAGCACTTTTTGCTAAAAGTGCTGCTAATTTGCACTATTGTAAAATCGCGTCTATGTCAGCCCGTTCTTGCGCGCTAAAGTGCCTGTTATTCAACATGCCGACAGCGTCATCCAGTTGCGCGGTTTTACTGGCGCCAATCAGAACTGATGTCACTTTTTCGTCACGTAGTATCCAGGCCAGCGCCATTTGCGACAATTTCTGTCCACGCTGCGCGGCAATCTTATTGAGCTGACGAACTTTAGCGAGTTTCTCTTCCGTCAGTTGTTCCGGATTAAGAAAACGGCTGCCACTGGCGGCACGGGAATCTGTCGGAATACCATTGAGATAGCGATCCGTAAGCTGCCCGCCCGCTAACGGTGAAAAGGCGATGCTGCCAACGCCTTCCTGCTTCAGCAGATCGAGCAGCCCATCCTCAACCCAGCGTTCAAACATGGAATACTTTGGCTGGTGGATCAGGCAGGGCGTGCCCAGATCGTTAAGAATCGCAAGGGCCTCTTTCGCACGGTCAGCCGGGTAATTGGAAAGCCCGATGTACAGTGCTTTGCCCTGACGTACAATGTGATCCAGTGCACGCATGGTTTCCGCCAGCGGCGTATCCGGATCTGGACGATGATGATAAAAGATATCCACATACTCCAGCCCCATGCGTTTCAGGCTTTGATCGAGGCTGGCGACCAGATATTTACGCGATCCCCAGTCGCCGTACGGCCCGTCCCACATGGTGTAGCCCGCTTTGCTGGAGATAATCAGCTCGTCGCGCCAGGGCAAAAAATCTTCCCGCAGAATGCGGCCAAAATTACTCTCCGCTGAACCCGGTGGTGGCCCATAGTTGTTGGCTAAATCAAAATGGGTAATGCCGAGGTCAAAGGCATGGCGCAGCAGCTGCCTGCTGGTTTCGATTAACGTGGCGTCGCCAAAGTTATGCCATAAGCCCAGCGAAATGGCGGGAAGTTTCAGCCCGCTTACGCCACAGCGACGATATTCCATCGTGTTGTAGCGTGACGGATCTGCCTGATAAACCATAAGTTCCTCCGCAAAGCATCAGTAGTGTATGCGTTTACACTACGCATTGTTGCCCCCTCCGTATACTCTCTTCTGCTGTAAATTTTACTTTCCAATAGCATTTTCGTATCTGTCTGGACAGGTGAACCGCTTCTTCAATACTCAGAGATGAGCAAGTGGCTAAAGGGTACTTATCATGCAAACGTCTTACACTATTGCGGATTATCTACTGGATCGCCTCGCGGACTGCGGCGTGGACCATCTGTTTGGCGTGCCGGGAGACTACAACCTGCAATTCCTCGACCATGTGATTGCGCATCCTGCGCTGCGCTGGGTCGGCTGCGCCAATGAACTCAATGCCGCTTATGCCGCCGATGGCTATGCACGCGTTCAGGGATGCGGCGCGTTGTTGACGACTTATGGCGTGGGGGAGTTGAGTGCGTTAAACGGCGTGGCGGGAAGCTTCGCAGAATATGTGCCGGTGCTGCACATTGTGGGTGCCCCCTGTACCGGGTCGCAGCAGCGTCAGGAGCTTCTGCACCATACGCTGGGCGACGGAAAATTCGACCATTTTCGTCAGATGAGCGCCCCAATTTCCGTGGCGCAGGGCGTGTTAACAGTCCGCAATGCGACGGATGAAATCGACCGCGTACTGACTGAAATGATCAAACATCGCCGTCCGGGCTATCTCTCGCTGCCCGCCGACGTGGCCAAAGCGCCGACCAGCCGTCCGGTAAACGCACTTACGCTAACCGATACGGCTATCAACGACGGTCAGATTGAACGTTTTACGCAAGCCGTGCGCGACATGCTGCAACCCTGTCGTCGGGTCTCTCTGCTGGCTGACTTCCTCGCGCTGCGCTTTGGCCTGCAAGAAACGCTGCGTGACTGGATGGCGCAGACACCAATTCCTCACGCCTCGTTGTTAATGGGCAAAGGTCTGTTTGATGAGCAGCAACCGGGCTTCGTGGGGATTTACAGCGGTGTAGCGAGTTTGCCGCAAACACGCGAATCAATAGAGGATGCGGAGGCGATTCTGTGTATCGGTACCCGCTTTACGGATACCACCACCGCCGGCTTTACTCACAAAATTCCGGACAAAAAATCGATTTCCATTCAACCGTTTGCCGCGCGCGTCGGCGATCGCTGGTTCAGCGGTATTCCGATGGCGCAGGCGACGCAGGCGTTGATTGCCGTGAGCCATGAGCTATCGGCGAAATGGCGCACGGAAACACGCAGCATTGCGCCGTTTTTCTCTGGAAAAGAGGGCGAGTTAACACAGGCGCGCTTCTGGCAAACGCTGCAGAAACACCTCCAGCCTGGCGACATTATTCTGGGCGATCAGGGAACAGCGGCGTTTGGCGTAGCGGCCCTCAAACTACCCAGTGATGCTTCACTGATTGTACAACCGCTGTGGGGCTCAATCGGTTTCACGCTACCCGCGGCATTTGGCGCACAAACCGCTCGCCCGGAAAGACGCGTAGTACTGATCGTCGGCGATGGCGCGGCGCAACTGACGATTCAGGAACTGGGTTCAATGCTGCGCGATGGCCTGCGACCGCTCATTCTGTTGCTCAACAATGATGGCTACACGGTGGAGAGGGCGATCCATGGCCCCGAGGCGCGCTATAACGACATCAGTTTGTGGAACTGGACGCAACTGCCGCAGGCGCTGAATCTCGACAGCCAGGCACAGTGCTGGCGTGTAACGGAAAGCGTTCAACTGGACGAGGTACTGGCGAAAACCGCGCAAATTGAACGCTTAACGCTGGTGGAAGTGGTGCTGCCGAAGCAGGACATTCCTGACCTGCTTCGTGCTGTCACTCAGGCGCTCGAGACGCGCAACAGTAAAGGCTAGGGCTTCTCTTTACGCGGAACCATCATCATCGGCTTGCCCGCCAGCAGGAGCCAGGCGGGCAGCATCACAATACACAATAGCGGTAAAAGCGTGGTATCCGGCACGACCACGGCGGCCATAAACAGGCTCAGCCAGCCATCACGGGTGACGACCAGCACCAGCCCCAGAATCGCACAGGAGACGGTAATTGCCGCTGGAACGGCATCGACGTGAGCGTGCAACATCAGACCGAGCGCCACGGCGACAAATACGGCCGGGAAGATACGACCACCGCGGAAACCGCTGGCCGAAGCAATCACCAGCGCCGCCAGCTTCACGGCGGCAATCAGCATAAAATCACTGCTGGTCAGCGTCTGGCTAAAGGCGAGCTGCTGCATTTCATCGAGCCCTTTAAACAGCGTAATGGGTCCGCCGATAATCCCCAGCAGGCCCAGCAAAAAACCACCGGCGCTGAGCACCAGAACCGGATGTTTTAAGCGATGCATCAGGGCGTGCAGACGGGGCAGACACCATACCGCCACCATGCCCACGGCAATGGCGATCGCGGCAACCACCGCGCCGCTGAAAATATCGATAATCCGCATCTGCTGGTAATGGGGAATTGGCAGCGAAAAGTGCGGCTGGAAGAAGAGGCTGGTGGTGAGCGCCCCGGCAGCCGCCGCCAGCAGCGGCGCAAACAGGCGATCCCAGAGTGGCGCATCGTTATTGCCATTCAGGGTTTGCGAGAAAATCAGTGCCGCGGCGACCGGCGTGCCAAACAGCGCGCCGATGGTACCTGCGGCGGCAAGGATGGTCCATTCAAGGGCGCTGACGCGCGGGAAAAAGCGCGCGCCCAGCACCACCGCGATCGCGATATTCACCGACATAATCGGGTGTTCCGGGCCGAGGCTAACGCCGCCCGCCAGGCCAAGTATCAATGCCAGAATCAATCCTGGTAAGCAGTAAGGCGCAACGGGCACGCCAATCAGCGGCTCGGTTGCCGGATCAGGCCCCGCGTGACCCGGGCTAAAGCGAATCACCAGCCCTACCACCAGGCCGGTTAGCGTCAGCACCAGAATTATCCACCACGGTGACTCCCACGAGACGCCGATTGCGCCGGGCAGGGTACTCCACAGCAGATGCTGTAAAACCGAGGCAATTTTCATCACCACAATTAAAATCAGGCTGGCGGCAACACCAATAACCATCGCCGGAATGGCGAGTAATAACATCGTGCGGGCTCGCGGATGGAGCATGATGATTTCCTTTTGGCTAAAAGCTGGCATCACTTTGCCGGGTTCTGTAAATGCCTTCAGCGCAATAGATGCTGAAACGATACGGCGAAACAGAGATATCCTTAAGGTTGATACATAAAATTATGTGACGTAGATCGATAATCCTGGGGCGCTGACACAATCGTCATTGTTGTTACCGCGCCTTGAATTTACTCTGTGATATACACGTCATACTTCAAGTTGCCTGTGCGTTGGCTGCACTCGCTCACCCCAGTCACGTACTCATGTACGCTCCTGGGGATTCACTCGTTTGCCGCCTTCGTGCAACTCGAATTATTTTGGGTATATAGAATTATCCTGACTTTAGCGGAGCCGTAACGGAATGACAAAGTTTGCATTAACAGGAGACGTTGGGGGCACCAACGCGCGTTTAGCGTTATGTGACCTCGCCACGGGTGAAATCTCGCAGGCGAAGACCTACTCAGGCCTGGATTACCCCAGCCTCGAAGCGGTGGTCCGCGTCTATCTCAAAGAACACAATGTGGAAGTGGAAGATGCCTGCATCGCCATTGCCTGCCCGATCACCGGTGACTGGGTCGCGATGACCAACCACACCTGGGCCTTTTCCATTGCTGAAATGAAGAAGAATCTTGGCTTCGCGCATCTGGAAATCATTAATGATTTCACCGCCGTGTCGATGGCTATCCCGATGCTGAAAAAGGAGCACCTGATTCAGTTTGGCGGCGCGGAACCCGTAGAAGGCAAACCGATTGCGGTTTATGGCGCTGGCACCGGGTTAGGCGTGGCGCATCTGGTTCACGTTGATAAGCGTTGGGTCAGCCTGCCAGGCGAGGGCGGTCACGTCGATTTCGCACCGAACAGCGAAGAAGAGGGGATTATCCTTGAAGAGCTACGGGCGGAAATCGGCCATGTCTCTGCGGAACGTGTGCTTTCCGGGCCGGGGCTGGTCAATCTGTATCGCGCGATTGTGAAATCTGACGGTCGTCTGCCGGAAAACTTACAGCCGAAAGACATTACTCAGCGTGCGCTGGAAGATACCTGCATCGACTGTCGCCGCGCGCTGTCGCTGTTCTGTGTCATCATGGGTCGCTTTGGCGGCAATCTGGCGCTGACGCTCGGCACCTTTGGCGGCGTCTATATTGCGGGTGGCATCGTGCCGCGCTTCCTCGAATTCTTTAAAGCGTCCGGCTTCCGTGGCGGTTTTGAAGATAAAGGTCGTTTCAAAGCCTACGTGCAGGATATCCCGGTCTATCTTATTGTTCACGATAACCCAGGCCTGCTGGGCTCCGGGGCGCACCTGCGCCAGACGCTGGGGCAAATTCTGTAAGTTTTCCCGCTTTATACCGGGTGGCACTCACTCACCCGGTATCCTTACAAATGCATCAACTGACGAAACTCTTTCACCTTGCTGCGGCTGACGGGCACCTGAAAATCAAGGTCGCGCAGGCGCAGGATATAGGTGTTATTAAACCACGGCTCAATCTCGCGGATCTTATCCAGATTCACACAATACGATCGATGGCAGCGGAAGAAGTGAGTGGCCGGAAGCTTGCTGCAAAACTCCGTGATGTTCATGGGCATTACGTACGACTCGCGTTTGGTGTACACGAAGGTCATTTTCTCGTGCGCTTCGGCGTAGTAAATATCGTTGATGCTGGTAACGATAATGCGCTCATCTTTAATCAGATTGATGGTGTCATTTTCGCGCGCAGCCGTTCCCGGTATCGCACTACTGCCGCCTGCTTGTTGTTGCCAGGCGCTTTCCAGCTTCTGCAACATGCTGATAATGCGTGATTCCTGATAAGGCTTAAGAATGTAATCAAACGCCTCCAGCTCGAACGCCTCTACCGCATGTTCCTTCCACGCGGTGATAAACACGATAAACGGCTTATGGGCAAACTGGCTGATGCTTTGTGCCAGCAGCACACCATCCAGCGAAGGAATATTGATATCAAGGAAGATGGCGTCCACTTTGTTGTGCTGTAAAAAACGCAGCACGTCGAGGCCGTCGTCAAACGTACCGACAATCTCCATCTGGCTGTGTTCTTTTATCAGCCAGGTCAGTTCCTGTTGCGCCAGAATCTCGTCTTCAACAATGATGACTTTCATTTTCTCTCCCTTTTACGGCAGCAGAGTGGCGGGCGCCGTCACCGGCGTGCGCGCGTTGGGAACGTAAAAGGCGATTTCGGTGCCCGGTTCCAGACGGCGGATGTGCAGCCCCTCGCCATACAACAATTTTACCCGGTGATGAACGTTCAGCAGGCCAATTTTATTGCCCGGCATTTCATTGGCTTCAACGCGGGCAATGACCTGCGGGTCAATGCCGTGCCCGGTGTCACGCACGCTGATGCGCACGCGGTTGCCGCTTTCGGTGATGCTAATGGTGACCACACCCTTGCCCTTACAGGGCTGGATGCCATGGACGATGGCATTTTCGACCAGCGGCTGTATCAGCAGGCTTGGGATCACGCAATTCACCTCATCATCGATATCGTAGATAACCGTCAGCTTGTCGCCAAACCGCGCCTGCTCAATGGCGATGTAATCTTTGATTTGATACAGCTCTTTGCGGATATCAATCTGCTCATCGTCTTTCAATTCAATGTTATAGCGCAGATAGCGGGACAGATTAAAAATCAACTGGCGCGCGGTGTCCGGATTCAGGCGAATGGAGGAGGAAATCGCGTTCAGGGCGTTAAACAGAAAATGGGGATTAATCTTGCTTTGCAGGGCGCGCAGCTCTGCCTTATTTGCCATTTCCCGGAGCTGCTCGGCGCGCGAGACCTCCAGCTGCGTGGAGATAATCTGCGACAGACCAACCGCCATCTCCTGCAAGGATGAAGTAATCTGGTGCGCGTGGCAGTAGTAGATTTTCAGCGTCCCGGTCACCACGCCTTTCTCCCACAAAGGAATCACCAGCATTGAGTGAATTTCCGGCGTGCGATAAGCCTCATCATTGTTTTTAATGATGATTTTTCCGCTGGTAATCGCCTCAAAGGTGGTTGGGCTAACAATATCGTCCTGATCGCGATAGTTATTTTCCCCAACGCCGACGTACGCCAGCACGTGGTCTGTATTCGTAATCGCTACCGCATCGGCGTGGATATCCTTGCGGATAATGTCACACACCTGGCGCAGAGATTCGCTGTTCACATGGCGGAACAGCGGCAGTGTTTTGTTGGCGATATCGAGTGCCAGCTTGGCCTGCCGCGCGGCGCTGGCCTCTTTCTCCCCCTCAACGCTCTGCACCAGCAGCACGATAAAGCCAATACAGACGCTGCCAAGAATCATTGGAATACCGATTTTAGAGACGATATCGATACCCAGGGCAGTGGTTGGTGCCCAGACAATCACCAGAATCATGGTCAGCGTTTCACACAGCATCCCGGCCAGAATACCGATGCGCCAGTGTTGCGCTTTAGGAATTTTGACGTTTATCCAGCCCGAAAGCAGCCCGGCAATAATACTGGTGATGAAACAAGGCACGGCAGTAACGCCACCAATATCAATCAGATAGCGGTGAACCCCGGCAATCAGCCCGACAATTGCCCCAACCCATGGGCCAAACAGAATACCGCCGGACATCACCGCGATAATACGCACATTCACCAGCGATCCTTCCACCGGTACGCCGGACCAGGTGCTGAACAGGGCGAAAAGCGAGAAGATCGCACTCACGGCAAGCAGCTCTTTTGGGGTGTGGGCCGTTTTGTGCAGCAGTTCGCGGAAGAGGCGGATGCGGATCAGAAAGAACAGACAGATCAGCATCAGCGCTGCGCGGTCGAACACCGCCAGCAGCATGTTGAAAATTTCGTGCATGGGAACGCCGGGTTTATCAGGAAAGTCTTATGATAAGAAACCCCGCGCCAGATGACCAGTTGTCTGGATAGGAGGATGAAAATTCATAATCCACAAAATTAAAAGGGGATTAATCGATAATTGGCTAATCAATGGGAACCAGGGGATGCTTAAGAATTTCTCATGAGAACAATAGGATAAAATTGAGTTAAATAAATGTTGTTAAAAATGCCATTATGAACACAGGGATAATTTTCGTTTTATTAAGCTTCCTCTTTTTGCACCCAGAACTATTTTTTGCCTTACCCCTCGACAGAAGCTTTTTTTTCAGGCTATTTTCTAAACACGCCACTGTCGTGGCAGCGTCGCTCGGACGGTCCGGGCGCTAACGTGAATCTGAGGAACCTATGGCTGAATTCAGTCCTGAACGTCGTTTTACGCGTATCGATCGCTTACCCCCGTATGTTTTCAACATTACCGCTGAACTGAAAATGGCTGCGCGTCGGCGCGGCGAAGACATTATCGATTTCAGCATGGGTAACCCGGACGGTGCGACCCCGCCGCATATTGTCGAAAAACTCTGTACCGTCGCCCAGCGTCCAGATACACATGGTTATTCAACCTCGCGTGGCATCCCGCGTCTGCGTCGTGCCATTTCGCGCTGGTATCAGGATCGCTACGACGTTGAAATTGACCCGGAAAGCGAAGCGATCGTAACCATTGGTTCGAAAGAGGGGCTGGCGCACCTGATGCTGGCCACGCTCGATCATGGTGATACGGTGCTGGTGCCGAATCCAAGCTATCCGATTCACATCTACGGCGCGGTCATTGCCGGCGCGCAGGTGCGCTCGGTGCCGCTGGTGGAAGGCGTCGACTTCTTTAACGAACTGGAACGTGCCATTCGTGAAAGTTATCCTAAGCCGAAAATGATGATTTTGGGCTTTCCATCGAACCCGACAGCCCAGTGTGTTGAGCTGGAATTCTTCGAAAAAGTGGTCGCGCTGGCGAAACGCTATGATGTGCTGGTGGTGCACGACCTCGCTTACGCCGATATCGTCTACGATGGCTGGAAAGCGCCGTCGATTATGCAGGTGCCGGGGGCGCGCGATGTGGCGGTTGAGTTCTTCACGCTGTCGAAAAGCTACAACATGGCGGGCTGGCGCATCGGCTTTATGGTCGGTAACAAAACGCTGGTTAATGCTTTGGCGAGGATCAAAAGCTATCACGACTACGGTACGTTTACGCCGTTGCAGGTTGCGGCTATTGCTGCGCTGGAAGGCGATCAGCAGTGCGTGCGCGATATTGCCGCGCAGTATAAGCGTCGCCGTGACGTGCTGGTGAAAGGGTTGCATGAAGCGGGCTGGATGGTCGAGTGCCCGAAAGCGTCAATGTATGTGTGGGCGAAAATCCCGGAACCGTATGCCGCGATGGGCTCGCTGGAGTTTGCCAAAAAGCTGCTTCAGGACGCGAAAGTGTGCGTGTCGCCGGGCATTGGTTTCGGTGATTACGGCGATACCCACGTGCGCTTTGCACTGATTGAAAACCGTGACCGTATTCGTCAGGCGGTGAGGGGCATTAAAGCGATGTTCCGCGCCGATGGCCTGCTGCCTTCCGGCACGAAGCACACGGCGGAAAACGCCGAGTAATAAAACGCAAACAGGAGCCAAAAGGCTCCTGTTTTTTTTACATTCTTGGTTAGATCATCAGGGCAAATGTACCGGCCCAAACGATGACCATAAACGACACACCCATAAATAAATATTTCACGACTCATCTCTCCGCGTATTTCACGTTTATACGCTCTAACGAAAACATGTCCTGTTGTGACATTGTGAGCTGACGCACATTGGCATCACCTCAAAATTCGGCGCATCACTGCTCCAGATGGCGCTAATGTACGCTTAATTTTAGGGGGTGACAAGTCAGATTTTTTTATTAATTTTTAGTTACTTACAACTGTCGTGAATCGGCGACACATTAATTTCTTACGGTAATATATTGCCTTTCAGCGACGGGCTTTTTTTCAGATGTATTCTAAGTAAACCACATTGATTTAATGGTTAATTTTGTCTGAAACTCAGACGGGAGACCCTCATCTCCCGCCTGTATCACATCACTCAAACGTTCCTTTCACACAGGCATAGCCGTTACGCACCAGCATTTTTCCTTTCGCCCAGACCTCATCAATATGTAAGCCAGCCGTCAGGATAATAAAATCGGCATCGCAACCCTCTGCCAGTTGCCCTTTATGCGTAAAGCCGAGGAATTCAGCGACGGTTTGCGTGAACGGGCGCAGAGCCTGCTCCAGCGGAAGTTGATGGCGATGAACCAGTTGTTGAAGTGTACATAACAACGATTCAAATCCCGCGACGCCAATTCCCGTCAGTTTTCCTTCGGCATTAAACACGGGCTGGCTACCGTTACCGTCAGAACTCACCGTCATCCGCGCGAGGGGCACGCCGTCGCGAAGGGCACTGGCGATGGCGGTCGCCGCATCTATGGGTGTCTCAATGCTGCTGGTGATATCGATATAGCCGCCTCGCAGCGCGAACGCCTTTGCCTGTGCAAACAGCGGCTCAGCGCGGTTAACGTGAGTGGGCAGCAGCTTGTTAATCGGCACATCGGCGTGTTGCAGGATGGCCTCCAGCGGCGCAAGCCCGCGCGGGCTGTTGCCCATATGAAATACGCTAATGCCTGCTTTTTCGCCCAGCAAACCGCCGACGCGCGCGAGCGCCGCCATATTAGCAAGTTGCTCATTTCCCGGTGCGGAGGAGCGGTGATCGGAAATCGCGCATTTTACGCCAATCACTTTATCGATGAGCGCCACATCGCGATCCACGCTACCGGTGATAGTTGGTGAGGGCAGGGCGTACGCGCCCGTCAGCATCCACGCGCTAATGCCTTCATTTTCCAGCGCCCGGGTTTTCGCCAGCAGCGACTCCGGATGGCGGGTGATGCCATCGGTACCCAGCAGACCGACCACGGACGTAATGCCAGCTTCTACCAGCTTCGACAGACGCACTTCCGGCGTACGTGTATGCGGCCCTGCTTCGCCACCGCCGCCAATCAGATGCACGTGCTGGTCAATAAAACCGGGGCAGACAATGGCCTGTTGCAAATTAATGATCTCGCAGCCGGGCAGCCCGCTGGCGTCAATCTCCGGGGCGATGGCGACAATTTTGCCTCCGGCAACCAGAAAATCCTGTACGCCGAGACACTCCGGCGTATAGAGATGCGCTTGCTTAAACAGACGCAGCCCGGGAAGGGTGATTTCCATATAGAACGCCTCCTATACAAGCGCTTGCATTACCCAGATAGACAGCAGGGCGTTAATGACGCAAATAGTGATGATGTGCGGATAATATTTCGGGTTTACCCCCGCCGTACCCAGGCAGCGCCCGGTATTCTGCACCGGGTTACCCATCAGATATATCGCGGGAAGCAACACCGTCGCATCATGGCCATTCAGTGCGCCAGAAATCACCAGACTCGCGCAAACGCCGATACCGCCGCCCATACTCATCACCGAGGCCAACAATACAGCAGCGGCTTCACCGGGGAGGCCCCACAGCCCCATGACCGGTTCGAAAACCTTGCCAACAATATCCAGCAAGCCGGTAACTTTCAGCGCCTGGATGATCACAAATGCCATCACTACGTTGGGCAACAGGCTGGTGGTGGCGATGGTGAAACCGCGCCGGGCACCCTCGACAAACAGATCCATCACGTTCTTACGGGCGTGCGTGCTCATCCACAGCCTCCTTGCGCTGACGACTTTCGATTTGTGCAATCCACAACCGCAACAGGTTTGCGCCGACAAACTTAAACACCAGAATCACCGCCAGCGGGGTGATTACAGGAACAGTGATTACCGTAAACAGCGCCGCGCCAGAGGAAAAATAGTTCGTGATAATGGCGCTACCGCTGGTCTGAAAGGTGGCGAATATTGCGCGTTCCTGGTCGCTTATCGCGCCTTCCTCCGCCAGTTCTTTGGTCATCCCCGCAGCGGCATCGGTGTTTTGCAGATTGGCAATCAATGCCAGCGAGCAAATACCCGGCACGCCAAGAATCGGCCTGAGAATGGGGGTCATGAGCTGCTGCGCGGCGCGCAATCCGCCCAAGCCTTCGGTAACGGAAATAATGCCAAGCGACAAAATCACCGAAGGCGCCAGTTCAAGGGCAAAGAGAAAACCGTCCTTCGCTCCCGTCCCGCCTGTTCCGCGAAACGACACAACGTTCAGGCCGGCGCTGTTCACCGCGCCAAACGTGCCGTTCAGCACGGTAAAATCAAATACTCGCCACCATTCGGTGGATTTCGCAAAAAAGCCTGAAAAGAAAATGACGGTCATAAAAAAGGCGAGATAACCCACCCAACTGACCTTCTCCTGGATCGGGGATGTTTTTTCCATACTTCCCTCCGGTTGACGTTATCCCTGAAACGCAACCTCCAAAGTAGTTGAACCGCAGCGGGAAACGAACCCTAAGAGAAACTTTTCGGAATTCATAAAGGCACTGTCAGAGAGTGCCGTGGCGCGAAGCACTTCGGTACACCTTCTAAAACGTTGTTGCAGGATAACCATGCCTGATGGCGCTTCCTTATCAGGCATGGCTGCATCATGGGCGTAGGTCGGGTAAGGCGCAGCCACCACCCGACAATTAAGCTGAAGATTATCCGATAGAAACGCCGAACCGTAGGCCGGGTAAGGCGCAGCCGCATCCGGCAATGTCACTGCTCTGACTATTGAAAATAGTGGCGAAACGGCGGAAACCTCCGCTGCCGTTTCGTCGCTCTTCTCTTAATTGAAGGCGACCTTAATCGGCTGTTCAGAGAGTTTGTGGCACGCTTTTAACGTGTGGCTCTTTGCAAAATAGAACATGAACTTATCGCTCTTTGGGTTGTGCATTAAGGTATCGCCGTTACTGAATTTGAAATATTCCGTACCGTTATGCACTTCATGCCCTGCACCCACGTAATAATGTCCCTTCCACAACTCGGAGATATGACCAAAAGCATGCAGCGTGATTTCGATTAGCCCACGCGAGGGGCATTTCAGCTTCAGCACTGTCGAGTTGAAATTAAGTGCCAGGGCAGGGAAGGTCAGCGTCGTTAGTACGGCAATAAAAAACAATTTTTTCATAGGATTGTGTAGGACTTTTCTTATACGGGACGGGCTTTTTACCGTAACGGAAAGTTTACAAAATTGATGCTGGTCAACTAAAACGGCGTTTTGAATTCGCTACGGCGGGTTTTTCTTTATTTTGCGATCTGTATCGGAGCAATGAAGAGCAGCGCTCCGCAGAGCGCTGTAGATTAGGCGCGAATATCGGCGTATTCCGGGGTGGTATCAAATTCGTGTTTAGCGAAGGGGCACAGCGGAATAATTTTGCGATTCTCGTTACGCATTTTTTCCACCACCTTTGCCACCAGTTTCTTGCCGACGCCCTGTCCCTTCAGGCTAGGGTCTACATCGGTATGCTCAATAATACTGAGGTGCTCACCGGTGGGGACAAAAACCACTTCGGCCAGTTGATTACCGTCAGCATCGTTAACGTAAAAACGGTTGTTACCTTCCAGAATTTCCATTTTTTTCTCGCTATGGGTTATTTGGTACGGTATTTCAGCGCGCCGCTTGGGCAGGTATCGATCACCTGTTGCACCACGGTGCTCTCTACATTATCGGGCATAATCCACGGTTTGCGCTTCAAATTGAAGGGCTTGCTATTGCCACGCACGCAGTTGCCCGAGTGCTGACACAGAGTGGTGTTAAAATAGACGTCGATCTTTTCACCGGTGTATACCCGGTATCCGGCGTCGAGAAGTTCTTTATCCATGACATTGCCTCAATTCAAATAAAAGTACTGGCTGTGCTAATCATAGCTTGTCATGGCGTCAGGAGGGAAAGGAATTACTGATTGATTGGGCACGACCCGCTAACAAATATTGCAGAGCGGGTGTAGCTTTTTAAGAATCATTCTCAACTCAGTTATATCGCACTATCGCAGCTTTAGCGCGGACCACGCTTCGCTGGAAAAGCAGACAGAAGAGAGAATCTCAATGGTGCGGTTTTTATTGTTATTAATGTAGTAAGTCGCATCAAGCGTTGGCGTAAGAATATCGCCTTTGTTAATGCTGAAGGCCGATTTGATTTGAGTAATGGTTTTAATTTTGCCGCACTGGGTGACCACTGAAAAAATATCCTGTTTTTCAGTTTTTGAGGTGTCAATGACCTTCCATTCCATGAATATATCCCCAGAAAATATGTCTGATCTTATGCTAGCACAGCCAATCAGCGCTGAAGCCTAAACATTCGGTAAATGAACGTGCGAAACGGTATTTTATTATCCCTTCTCCGTGGTCGCTTACGTTGCCAGCCGGATGAAAGATGTTACATGGAAATTAGCTGCGAGATGCTGACTTCCGGCGACGGGGCTAACTTTGCCGCGCATTATCTATGTTGAGTATTTTCGCTTTCGGATGATTGCCGTTGCAGGATACGGCGCTCGCAAATCACCAGGTGGTGGCTATGCCTGACTCCGCCTGTAGTGAGCGCCGCAACCTGGTTTTTTTACAGCGCCAGACTCTTTTTTTGCGCCATTTTTTTCATCGGAATGAAGGCAATTACTACCGCGCCGAGCACGAGGAATGCGGCGACCATATAGATTCCGGCGTTGAAACTACCGGTGATATCTTTCATCCAGCCCATCAGCAGTGGCCCCAGTGCTGCGCCGGTCATCCCGGTGGCGTTAATCACCGCAATCCCCAGCGCGCGCGCCTGAATTGAGATCGATTGATCTGGCGTGGTCCAGAAAATCACCATCGCGGCAAATGCCCCGGCGGATGCCATCACGATACCGCTGAATTGCAGCATCGGGTTGCTACTGGTTGCCGTCAGTATCCAGCCTGCGGCGGCAAAAAGATAAGGCAGCAGCGTGTGGATTTTCCGCTCATTCAACCGGTCGGAACGCTTACTCCACCAAATCATGCCCACGATGGTGCACACCTGCGGAATGGCGCTGAGTAATCCAATGGTGATGTTATTACTCTCCTGATTAAAACTGCGTAGAATAAGTGGCGTCCAGACGCTTAATGCGCTCAGGGTATTCGTCAGGCAAAAATAAGCCAGCGTGTAGAGCATAATGACCGGGGTAAATAACTCCCGCAGCATGCTGCGCTGCGACATCATTCCGCTGCTGATCCCCTGTTGTGATTGTTGAACCGCGCGTTTATCGGCTTCCAGCATTTCATGAAGACAGGCTTTATCATCGTCGGTCAGCCATTTGGCTTTCGCCGGAGAGTCATCCAGCCAGAACCAGACCACCAGGCCTAATAATACGGAGGGGAAACCTTCCAGCAAAAATAACCACTGCCAGCCCTTCAGATTTAATAAACCATCCATATTCAAAATATAGCCTGATGCCAGCGAGCCTAAGGCCATGGTTACCGGCATCGCAATCATAAACAAGGCGTTAGCACGGGCGCGATACTGCGACGGGAACCAGTAGGTTAAATAGAGCAGCAGCCCTGGCAGGAAGCCCGCTTCGGCGATCCCAACCAGCATTCGCAGTACATAGAGGCTATTTGGCCCGGTGGCGAACATGGTCGCCGTTGAGGCAATTCCCCATACCACCATCAGCACCGCAATCCAGCGTCGGGCACCGACAATCCCTAACATAATATTGCTGGGGATCCCGCAAATGACATACATCACATAAAATAAGGTTGTTGCCAGACCGAACATGGTGCTGGTTAAACCTAAATCTTTGCCCATCGTTAAACCGGCAAAACCAATATTAATGCGATCGAGGTAAGAGAAAACAAATAAAATAAATAAGAAAACAATTAATCGGCGGAATAACTTTTTAATCACCGCTTGTTGTCGCGGGTCCAGTGTATCCTGCGTATCGGAAGGCGGCGATAATACGCTCGAAGAATCATTCATGTCGGGCTCCACATTGCAATGTAATATTATTTTGTTAGCAGGCGAATATTTATCATGCTCAGAATGTTTTATTGACAGAGGCCATCCGAACACGTGCGCTAACGTATAGGTAACAGCGTGATAAGGTGTCAATGGAATCCGTAAAAAATGAGACGGAATTGTTATCTGTGTGGCGTTTTGTGAATCATAAGGTGGGTTTTAGAACATTCATGACAGAGCGAATGCGTGATGATGCTATAGCGTGAACTTATAACCCGGTATACTCAGCGTATCGACGTCTTTTGACTAAGGAAGCTCATGAGTTCAATCAAAAAAACAGCGGATGTGAAGAGCGCGGATGCGGCTTTTCATCGTGAAGAGTTCCCGTTCTACTGGATTGTTAACGTCTATGCGCGCTACACCCAGGTAATGGAAGTGACGTTGAAAAAGGTGCAGCTCGACGTTTCTCGCTTTCGGGTGATGATGATTACCCATCAGTACGGCAAGGCCAGCATCTCGCAAATTTCTGAATATGCGATGGCAAAAATGCCGACCGTCACCAAAATTGTCGGCCGCCTGCGTGACGATGGAATGGTAACCACCGCCAGCAGCGAACAGGATGCCAGGGTGACGGAGGTCATGCTCACGCCTGCCGGAAAGGCGAAAATTGAAGAAGCGCACCGCCTGGCGCAGAAAGTCTTCGAAAAAGGGTTCAAGGGAATGACGCCTGCGCAGGTTGAAAAAATGAACCTGTCGCTGTCGAAAGTGCTGGGTAACCTCAACGAACTGTAGCTTCATAGAGCGATCGTTAAGATTTGTGATCGCGCTAAACTTTTCTTATAACTCCCTGTAATTACTATCGTTAATTCTTATCTGTCGCCCTGAGTTTTCACGGCGACTTCAACGCCTTTCCCTTCTTTTTCTGCGGAAATTCATCGACATAACACAATAGCCATAATGAATAAATGGTTATATTTGCGTTATCGAATTGTGAAAATAACGTGAAATATTACTTGAATATTCACGTAAATCTCTCATGATTGATTTATCGCCATTCAGGGTAAAAAAACAGCGATGACTGTTCGCCTGAATGTGATTCACTTTTTATGGTCAAGGTGTCAATCATGAAGCCAGTTTTTGAGAGCAATGGTTACGTCGAGCAGTTCACGCTCGGCGCGGGCGAACTGCGGTTCGCCGTCAAAGATACGCTGGATATCGCCGGTCACCCGACTCGCGCCGGATGCCCGGCGTTGGCCGATGCGCCGAAAGCGAAGCAGCATGCTCGTATCGTCAAGGTGCTGCTCAATAGCGGCTGCCAACTGACGGGCAAAACTACCCTGCACGAACTGGCGTTTGGCGTCACCGGGATCAACCCCTGGAGCGGCACGCCCGTTAACCCTCAATACCCTACGCTTATCCCCGGCGGTTCGTCGAGCGGCTCCGCAACCGTCGTCGCCAGGGGCGATGCCGATTTCGCCCTCGGTACTGACACCGGAGGTTCCGTCCGAATGCCTGCCGCGTGCTGCGGCGTGCTGGGGCTGAAACCGGGCTATGGCGTGCTCAGCCGACAGGGCGTATTACCTGCCTACAGCTCACTGGACTGCGTTGGGATTTTTGCCCGCGAGCCGCGTATTCTGCGCGACGTGCTGGCGCGCGTGGCGTTACCGGTTGATGCGCCGCTGGCATCTCTGCCCTCAATCGGTTTTATCTTTGCCGCGCAGCCGGACATTGACGCGCTGCTGGTGGATGCGCTGGAAGCGTTGGGCATTGCCGCAAACAGCGTGACGCTTCCGCTGTTAGGCGAAGCGCATCGTGCCGGGCTGACCATCATCAACCGCGAAAACTGGCTGGCGTTTAACGCGCTGCTGGCGAGCGGCGCGGTCTCCCCGGACGTTGCCAGCCGTATTCAGGCCGGAGAATCCATCACCAGCGACCAGCTCGCCAGCGCGGAAAACGTGCGCGCGCAGTTCACCGCTCAGGTGAATGCCCTGCTGGAAGGCACACCGCTGCTGGCGCTGGCGACGCTGCCGGAACTGCCGCCGACGCTGGAAGAGGCGGAAGATCCGCTTAGCGTGGTGAATCTGACGCGGCTGGTGCGCCCCTTCAACCTGAGCGGTCATCCGGCGCTATCGCTGCCGATGGGCGAACTTCAGGGCCGACCCGTCGCGTTGCAACTGGTGGCGGGCTTTGGCGAAGAGGGGCTTCTCGTCCAGGCCGCCGAATGGCTGATGCACCGCCGCCTCTGACGCTCACTGCGCCATAAAACCGTCGAACCGACCACTCAATGCCTTTCGGCGTTGCGGCATCGTGCACCTTTTTGCCGCCCGCCCACGTTAATCGGGAGTCAGCTATGTCCGTCGTACATGTCCGTGAAGAGCTTGTTCCGTTATTGACCGAAGTGACCGCGCGCAGCGCCGATTTCGAGCGCCAGCGCCATGTTTCAGACGACATCATCAGCCGCTTTAAACAGGTAGGCGTCTACCGTGCGCTGGTGCCGAAAATCTACGGCGGCGACGAGTGTTCTCCGGCGCAGTTTTGCGAACTGATTGAGCAAATCGCCACCGCAGATGGCTCGGCAGGCTGGGTCGCCAGTTTTGGTATGAGCCCGTTTTATCTCGGCGCGCTGCCGCCGGATACCCTGAAAGAACTCTATCGCAATGGCCCCGATGTGGTGTTTGCGGGGGGCATCTACCCGACGCACAAAGCGCAACTGGCCGATGGCGGCTATCGCGTAAGCGGACGCTGGTGCTTTGCCAGCGGCAGTATGGGCGCATCGGTGTTTGGCGTCGGCATTCAGCCGGAAGGGGAGAACACGCTACCGCGCATGGCGGTGCTGCCGCGCGAAAGTATTCATATCGACCCGGTGTGGGATACGGTCGGGCTGGCGGGAACCGGTAGCCATGATTTGCTGGTGGATGACGCGTATGTGCCGCAGGAGTGGACCTTTATTCGCGGCGGTGCGCTGAATCTGGAAGGCGCGCTGTATCGCTATCCGGTGCTGTCGCTCGCCACGCAGGTGCTGTCCGTTGTGGCGCTGGGCGCGGCCCGCGCGGCACTGAATGAAATCTATCAGATTGCCCATCGTCAGCAGTCAGTTACCGGCGCGCCGCGCCTGGCCGACCGACCGCAGGCGCAGATGCAAATCGCCCGTTGTGAAGCAGAACTGCGCTCGGCGCGCGCCTGGTTTTACGAGGCCATTGATGACGTCTGGCAGCGTCTGCTGGTCGGGAATGAGCCGAGCCAGCAGCAGGTCAACGCCCTGCGGCTTTCTTCTACACACGTCACCCGCGTGGCGGCAGACGTTGCCCGTCAGGCGCTGGCGCTCAACGGGATGGGCGGCGTCACCATGACCAGCCCGCTCCAGCGTTATGTGCGCGACACGATGGTGATTACCCAACATGCCTTTATGGGCGACCTCTCGTACCTGAACGCCGGTACGGTCTTTTTCGGCGGCAAACCGCTGCCGGGTTATCTCTGAATTTCTGAAAGGAGCAACAAATGAGCCAGAACACATTACGCGTGCTGTTTTGTATCGGTGTGAACCAGAACTTTTTCGATGCCACGCCGGCGGAAGCCAAACAGGTGTGGGGCGCGTTCGGCGTGATGATGAAAGGGATGGAAGAGACGCCGGGCATCCGCGTCATCGGCAACATGGATGATGACCAGTTGATGGTCGGCCCGTCGACCACCGCCCCGTGGACCACCTACGTGCTGGCGGATGCCGACACCCTGGAAAGCGTGGCGGCGGTCTGCAACCTGTTCCGCACCACGCCGGTCGGTGAAAGCAAGCTGTGGAAGTACTGCAAGATTGAAGCGCGCGTGGGTCGCGAACTGATTATTCAGGGTTAAGGAGAGGGCGATGAACTCACAGGATGCGCAGCGTCTGCAACAGCTTGAAGACCAGCAGGATGCGCGGGTATGCATCAGCAACTATATGCGCCTGTGCGACCAGCTTGAAACTCCGGCGACCGTGCGGGCGATTGGCGCGCTGTTTACCACCAATGCCTGCTGGGAAGGCGTGGGCGAACCGTATGCCACACGCCTTGGCAGGCATGTCGGACGCAACGCCATTGAAAGCATGATGGCCGGATACGTCAAAACGCCCGCGCATTTTGCGATGAACGCCCATTTTTTGTGCTCGGAAGCCCTTATCCAGCAGCCGGATGGCCTGCTTTTCGGGCGCTGGCTGATGCTGCAAACCTCCAGTTTTACCGCCGGAGGATCGCATCTCAATGCGGCGGAACTGAACGTGGAGTTTCGCCGCGAAGCCGGTGTGATGCGAATGCACCATTTCACGACGCGCAATCTGTTCAGCAGGCCAGTTGACCACTGGCACGCCGCAGATGTGCTGCCTGTACCTGACAATAAATAGAGAGTCGAGCGATGCAGTGTGATAACCAGATCCCCGTAAAAAATATCGAAGCGAATGTTCCCGACTGCGCGGAAATCGCCGCGCTGGTGCAGTCTGACCGGGTGCATACCTCACTTTATAATTCCGAGACCCTGTTCAACCTTGAGCTGAATAGGATCTTCAGCAAAACCTGGGTATGGGTGGCGCATACCAGCGAAATCCCGGATACCGGCAGTTTCAAAACCACCGAGATCGGCACGCAGCCGGTTATTGTCGTGCGCGACCGCAAAGGCAACGTGCATACGCTGCTCAACCGTTGCCGTCACCGCGCCGCCACCGTGTGCGAACACCGCACCGGCAAAACCAACAGTTTTGTCTGTCCGTATCATGGCTGGGGCTATGCTCTGGACGGCAGCCTGCGCGGGGTTCCGCACCCGGAAAGCTATGCCGATCAACTGGAAAAAGGCGAACTGGGGCTGGTGTCGCTGCGCACCGAACAATACGCCGGCATGATCTTCGCCACCTTTAATGAGCACATCGAACCGCTGGAAGATTTCCTCGGTGCGGCGAAAAAGTGGATGGATCTGTTTATGAAGCAGGGTGCGGGTTATCCCATTAAAACCGGCCCGGCGCACCGTTTCCGCTTCCCCGGCAACTGGAAGATCCAACTGGAAAATACCACCGACGGCTATCACTTCCCGGTTGTTCACCGCTCGTTTTTAAGTTCGGTCGATAAGCAGACCGAAGAGATGCTCAACTTCGTTGACGGCAGCGGCTATGTGGAAGATCTCGGCAACGGTCACAGCGTGATGGTAATGATCCCGGAACTGGTGGATCTGGAAGCTAATCTTGATGCGCCAATCCCGGAGCGATTTGTTGCGTTGGCCGACGAATTGCGTAAAGACCACGATGAAGATCAGGTACGTCGCATTGTGCGTGCCGTCGGCGGTTCCGGCTTTAACCTCAACATTTTCCCGAATATTGCCTGTTCAATGGCCTTCTTCCGCGTGCTGCAACCCGTCTCGGTGAACGAAACCGAAATTCACCATGCGGTGATCACCATGGACGGCGGCCCGGAAATTGCCAACCAGGCGCGGCTGCGTCTGCACGAGCATTTCCAGGGGCCGATGGGCTTTGGCACGCCGGATGACTCCGAAGCGTGGGAGCGCGTGCAGCGCGGGGCAACGGCGGGCAACGACCTGTGGATCATGCTCAACCGCGGGCTGACGGGGGAATACCGCAGCGACGACGGCCTGCGCAGCGACGTGAGCGCCGAAACCGGGATGCGCGCGGCGTATCAACAGTGGAAAAAACTGATGACGGAGGCGGAATAATGACGCCAGATACGGTTCTGATTTCCGCGATGGAAATTATCAATCTCGAAGGCGACTTGCTCGATCAGGGCGAGTTCAATGCCTGGCTGGAGCTGTGGCAGCGCGATGGCCTGTACATCGTGCCGATCGACCCACAGGAGACGGATTTCAAAAATACCCTCAACTACGCCTGCGACGATCACGAAATGCGCGAGCGTCGGGTGAAGCGTCTTTACAGCGGTGAGTCAATTTCCACCACGCCGCGTGCCCGCACGCTGCGCACGCTCTCGCGCTTCCGTTTGCTGGATAGCGAGGGTGAGGACATCGTGGTGCGCGGCGCGCAGTCGCTGTGGGAACACCGCAAAGGCTACAGCCGTCACTACGCGGCGGATATCACCTGGCACCTGCAACCGCAGGGCGACAAGTTGCTGATTAAGCAAAAGGTAATTCGTCTTATCAACAGCGACGATGTGCTGCACAGCATCGGCTACATCCTGTAAGGAGCGCGTTATGACGCAAACCGTATTAGTCACCGGCGCGGCCGCCGGGCTGGGCAACGTCATCGCCACGCATCTGTTGTCGCAGGGGTATCAGGTGGTGCTCTCGGACGTGAGCCTTGCGCGCGCGCAACAGGCGGCGGACAAACTCGATAACGGCGCAGGTCACGTGCTGGCGCTGGAACTGGATATCCGCCAGCCGCAGGCGTTTGCGCAGGCGCTAAAGGCGATTGAAACCCGCTTCGGCAGCCTGGAGGTGCTGGTGAACAATGCCGCTCTGACCCTGGCGACACCGGTGATGGAGATTGACGTTGAAGAGTTTGACCGGGTGATCTCCACCAATCTACGCGGCACGTTCGTTGGCTGCCAGACGATTGGGCGCTATTTCGCCAAAAAAGGCTACGGGCGAATTATCAATCTGGCGTCGCTGGCCGGACAGAACGGTGGCACGGCCTCCGGGGCGCATTACGCGGCATCGAAAGGCGGCATCCTGACGCTGACCAAAATCTTCGCCCGCGAGCTGGGGAAATCCGGCGTAACGGTGAATGCCATCGCGCCGGGGCCGATGGATCTCCCGTCCGTTCACGCGCTGGTGCCGGAAGAGAAAATGGCCGGGTTGTTACAGATGATCCCGGTGGGTAAGTTGGGCGATGCCGAATTTGTCGCTCAGGCCGTGGCACTGCTGGCTTCACCGCAGGCGGCGTTTGTCACCGGGGCGACCTGGGACATCAACGGCGGTCTGTTCATGCGTTAAGGAGTCGCCATGCTGACACTGCATATTATTAAGCGCGAGCTTCAGGGGGAGGTCGTCCTGCTGACGCTTGCCGACGCAACCGGCGCTGAACTGCCTGCGTTCACCGCCGGGGCGCACGTCGACCTGCATCTGACTGACGATCTGGTGCGCCCGTATTCGCTCTGCGGCGATCCGGCAGATCGCCACTGCTATCAACTGGGCATCCTCAAAGATAGCCAGTCGAAAGGCGGATCGCTGGCGGCACACGCGCTTCAGGAGGGCGAATCGATAACGGTGAGCCTGCCGCGCAATCTGTTTGCCCTTGATGCGCGCGCGGCGCACAGCCTGCTGATTGGCGGCGGGATTGGTATCACGCCGATGCTGGCGATGGCGGCGGAGCTGCACGCCGCCGGGCGCGCGTTTTCGCTGCATTACTGCGCCCATTCGCGCCCGCAGGCGGCGTTTGTTGCCGAACTGGAAAAAGCGCCGTGGGCGGATCGCGTATGGCTGCATTTCAGTGATGAACAACGCATTGATTTGCCCGCGGTATTAAGTGATGTACCGGCTAACACGCATGTCTATGTTTGCGGCCCCACGCGGCTGATGGAGGCGGTGAGCGAGCAGGCAAACGCCGCCGGTTATGCGGCTGAAAACGTTCATCAGGAGTGCTTTAGCGCGGACGTTGAAGTTAGCGGTAAGGCTTTCGACGTGGTCGCCGCCACCAGCGGGATTACCGTGCGGGTGCTGGAAAACCAGACCATCGTCGAGGCGCTGGCACTGGCCGGGTTGAAGGTGTGCGTCTCCTGTAAGCAGGGGATTTGCGGCAGTTGCCTGACGGATGTGATTGAGGGCGAGCCGGATCACCGCGACAGCTATCTGACAGACGAGGAGAAAGCCGATGGCGACCAGATCCTGCTCTGTTGTTCCCGGGCGAAAAGCGCCCGTCTGATTATCGATCTCTGAGGATTTCAGCATGAATTTGCAGACCGAGTTTCGTAATGCGATGGCGCAACTGGGCAGCGCGGTGTCGGTGATCACTACCGATGGCCCGGCGGGGAAATTTGGCTTTACCGCCTCTGCCGTGTGCAGCGTCACGGATCAACCGCCGACCCTGTTGGTGTGTATGAACCGCAACTCTTTTGCCAACGCGCACTTCAAGCAAAACGGCGCGCTGTGCGTGAACGTGCTTTCCGGCACGCATCAGGAGTTATCGGGCATTTTCGCCAATGCGACCCTGCGTTCCGAAGAGCGTTTCGCTTACGACCGCTGGCAGGTGATGGCGAGCGGCGCGCCGGTACTTAGTTCCGCCGTCGCCAGCTTCGACTGCGTGATTGACGACTGCCATGAAGTGGGCAGCCACACGGTATTTTATTGCCAGGTGCAGGCGATTCGCATCAGCGAGCAGCCGCGCGGGCTGGTCTATTTTAACCGTCGTTACCATACGGTAGGCGGCGATATTGAGGTGAAAGCCTAACCCATTGAGGAGCCTGGCTTATGAGCAATACCGCAGCAGCACCGCACGACCCAAAGCAAATGCGTAAACTGGTGATCGCCTCCGTTCTGGGCAATGCGCTGGAATGGTATGACTTCTTTCTCTATGGCACGGCGGCGGCGTTAGTCTTCGGCCCGCTCTTCTTCCCGGTCGGCGGCGACCCGCTACAGGGCACATTACTGGCGTTTTCCGGCTTTGCGGTCGGTTTTCTGGCGCGCCCGCTGGGCGGCATTGTCTTTGGTCACTTAGGCGATCGCTACAGCCGTAAGATGACGTTAATCATGACGTTAACGCTGATGGGCGCGACAACCTTCGTCATCGGCCTGCTGCCGATTTATAGCCAGATTGGCATCTGGGCGCCGATTTGTCTGATCACGCTGCGCTTTTTGCAGGGCGTGGCCTCGGGCGGCGAGTGGGGCGGCGGCGTGTTGATGCTGAGTGAAAATGCCCCGGCTTCAAGGCGCGGCTTCTTTACCGCCTGGAGCCAGATGGGGGTTTCCGGTGGCTTTGTGCTCTCGGCATTTGCTTTTTACCTGGTGCAGAAGCTGCCGGAATCTGACTTTATGACCTGGGGCTGGCGCGTGCCGTTCCTGCTGAGCCTGCTGATCTTCCTGGTTGGTGTGTATATTCGCAAAAACATCCGCGAAAGCGAGGCTTTCCAGCAGGCGAAGCCGGAAGACAAACATGAAAAAATACCGTTGCTGGTGCTACTGCGCGAACATCCGAAAGCGCTGATGCAGGCGATTGCCCTGCGTCTGCCGGAGAACGGCGCATCCTATATTTTCTTCACCTTCTCGGTGGTGTACGCCAAACATATTGGTATATCAACGAGCATTATTATCAGCGCGGTGACGCTGGCGATGCTGATTGAGTTTTTCTCGATTCTGTTCTGGGGCGCGCTCTCCGATCGCATCGGCCTGAAACGCGTCTATTACATCGGCGTGATTGGCCTGCTGGTGATGGCTTTCCCGTTCTTCTGGCTGGTTTCGACCGGCGAATATAGCTGGATTATGCTGGCGATGTTCCTCGGTCTGCCGGTGTGTCACGGGGCGATGATCGGCACGCAGCCGTGCATCATGAGCGACCTGTTCCCGGTGCGCGTGCGCTACTCCGGCCTGGCGCTGGGGCATGAAGTGGGTTCTATCTTCTCCGGCGGGCTGGGGCCGATGCTCGCCGTCGCGCTGTTTATCGAGTTTGACGCCGCCTGGCCGGTATCGCTGTTGTTGATTGTCTATGCGCTACTGGCGTGGATTGCGTTGTGGAGCCTGCCTGCGCAGGAGACACCTGTCCTGAGTCAACCTACAAAAACCTTACCCTACAATGAGGTATAAGCAATGTCAGTGAATCCTGTGAACACATCAGAAGTGGAAAAATTACTCGCCGTCAGCAGCGGTTTTCTCTCACAACAGGGAAACGAGCGTTTTAAGGAGATCATGCATCACCTGCTGGGCGATATCTGTCAGACCATTAAAAAATTTGATATCAGCGACGAAGAGTTCTGGCTGGCGGTGAACTATCTCAACGAGCTGGGCGAACGCAAAGAAGCGGCGCTGCTGGCGGCGGGGCTGGGGCTGGAGCACTACCTCGACATTCGCGCCGATGAAAAAGAGGCGGCGGCAGGTAATGAAACAGGCACCCCGCGCACCATCGAAGGGCCGTTGTACGTGGCGAACGCGCCGCTGAGTGAAGGTTTTGCCCGCATGGATGATGGCAAAGAGCAGGGTGAAATCATGTGGTTACAGGGCGTGGTGAAAGATAAGCAGGGGCGTCCGGTGGCGGATGCCGTTGTGGATATCTGGCACGCCAACACGTTGGGTGGTTACTCGTTCTTTGATCAATCTCAGAGCGAATACAACCTGCGCCGCCGCGTGCTGACCGACGCCAACGGTCACTATGCGGTACGCAGCATTGTGCCGTGCGGTTACGGCTGCCCGCCGGATGGCCCGACGCAGAAATTGCTCAACGGTTTAGGCCGTCACGGCAACCGCCCGGCGCATATCCACTTCTTTGTATCCGCGCCGGGTTATAAACACCTGACTACGCAAATTAACCTCAATGGCGATGCGTACCTGTGGGATGATTTTGCTTTCGCCACACGCGATGGGCTGATTGCCGACCCGGTCAAAGTGGACAACGAAGCGGTGGCTTATGAGCGTGGCATTCACCAGCCGCATACGGAAGTGAACTTTGATTTTACGCTGGTGGCAGCGACGCAGAACAGTGAAGAGGAACGTGGGAAGCGGTTACGCGTGAAGGAGTAAATTAACGCAGTCGGCGCAAATTGCTGACAACGTGCGCTTTGTTCTTGCCGGATGCGGCGTAAACGCCTTATCCGGCCTACAACGTCGTGCAAATTCAATATATTGGCCTGACAAGTGCAGCGCATCAGGCAATTTACGGCTTAACGATAATCAGGATTCGACATCACGCTGTAACGCCCGCCGCCGAGTAAAAATATCACAATACCCAGCAGGAAATAGAACGCAGCGCTTTCAATAATCCACGCGCCCGTCGGCGCTAGCGCGAATATTTGCGTACCGTTTGCCAGCGCCACTGCGGTTAACATGGTGAACGAAACAATAATTGCCGCCCAGCGGGTGAAGATGCCGAGAATAATCAGAATCGGGCAAAGAATTTCACCAATAAAAACGCCCCAGGCCATAAAACCCGGTAACCCGGCTTTCATCAACAGGTCCTCAATAAACCCCAAATCGCCGCCCGGTAAGGCTTTATGAATGCCATGAAACAGCAGTAAACCACTGAACGTCAGGCGTAGTAAGAGCTTAGCGCCATCCGGATGATCGAACCGTTGTGTTAACGCGTTGAGCATAGAACAGTCCTTATTAAGTGAACCCAGAAGAATAAAACAGAAATTTGGGCAAACGAACCCGGATAGCATAGTGGCAAACTATTGTTGCCGATTAAAGGCAGAAAAATTAACGAAGTCGTTAGAAATATTTAGGCAAACAAAAAGGCCGAAGAGGGAATAAACTCTTCGGCCTTTTGCTATCAGAACTTAATCTTCCAGTGCGTAAGCGATAATGTCATCGCCCACATCCGGCGAGTGGCTGGCGCCACCGGCGGAAATCACGACATACTCTTTACCGGTTTTCGGTGATTTATAAATCAGCGGCGCGGCAACAGCGCCAACCGGCAGACGGGCACGCCACAGCTCTTTCCCGGTTGAGGAGTCGAGTGCGCGCAGGTAGTTATCCTGAGTACCGGCAAAGAAGACCAGACCCGAAGCGGTGGAGGTTGGGCCACCGAGCGTTGGCATTCCCAGCGGAATGTGCATGCCGGTTTTCATCCCCAGCGGGCCGGTATCTTCCACCGAACCCATCGGAACCTGCCACACCAGTTGGCGCGTATTCAGGTCAATCGCGCTCATGGTGCCAAACGGCGGAGTATTACACGGCACGCCCAGCGCAGATTGCAGAATATCGATACGCACACCGCCGTAAGGGCCAGCGACCTGCGGACGCACGGTGCCCATAAAGCCCGGGACTTCATCGGTTGAGACGTGGTATTTCGCCATATCTTTCTGACGCACCAGCGACATCCGCAGCGGCATTCGCATATCGTTAACGAACAGCGTGCCGGTACGTTCATCAATGGTGATGCCGCCCCAGTTCATGCCGCCCAGCAGGCTTGGCCATTCAATATACGGTTTTTCAGACGGCGGGGTGAACATGCCGAGATAGGTCGATTCTTTAAAGTCGATACGACAAATCAGCTGATCGAACGGCGTGACGCCCCACATCGATTTCTCGGTCAGCGGATCAACGCCTAACTGCGGCATGCCCGTAGAGAACGGCTGAGTGGTGGAAAGACGTTCGCCTTCCGCGCCCTGATGCGGCACCGGAATCTCTTCCACTTTGGTGACCGGTTTCCCGGTACGACGGTCGAGAACGTAGATCTGCCCGGTTTTGGTGGTTTGAATCAATACCGGAATTTCTTCGCCTTGCTCGTTCTTCATGTGGAACAGAACGGGCTGAGACGGTAAATCGTAGTCCCAGATATCATGGTGAACGGTCTGGAAGACCCATTTGGTTTCACCGGTGCTGGCATCGACAGCCACCACAGACGAGCCGTATTTCTCTTTAGCTTCGTTACGGTCGCCGCCCCAGTAATCCGGCGGGCCGTTACCGGTTGGCAGATAAACCAGATTCAGTTCTTTATCAAAGCCGGGGACCGTCCAGACGTTCGGCGTTTCAAGCGTGTACGCGCGCGCTTTTTCCGGGTCGGTAATGTTTTCCGGTTGACCGACATCCCAGGCCCAGACCACATCGCCCGTGCGCACATCATACGCACGCACGACGCCGGAGGGCTCACCATGCACGATATCGCGCACCCAGCCGCCAATCACCGCAATGTGCCCCATGATCATCGGAATGGATGTCGGGTGATAGCGCTTACTGTTTTCCGTATCGCCCATACCCTGTTTCAGAACGACGCTGCCTTTGTTGCCAAAGCTGTCGCACAGCTCGCCGGTTTTGGCATTCAGGGCAATCAGACGGGCATCGACGGTCGAGATGATAATACGCTGCGGACACTGCTCAAGCGCCGGGCTGGTTTTCTCTTCTGCGCTCAGCGAATCATCGTTCTGCGCATCGTAATAACCCACGCCGCGACAGGTCACGTGTTCAGCAGTCTGCGCGTGCGGATCAAAACGCCAGCGGGCTTTACCGGTATCGGCATCAATAGCCGTTACCACGTTTAGCGGGGTACAGGAGTAGAGTGTGTCGCCAATTTGCAGCGGCGTGTTTTCGTCAACACCGATACCCGGCCCGGTTAAGCGGCGGCCGGTGTGATACGTCCACGCCACTTTCAGATCTTTTACGTTCTCCGGGGTGATATCCGTGTAAGGCGCATAACGGGTACCTGAGGCATCGCGGCCAAAGAATTCCCAGTTATCACTTTTTGATGCCAGTGTGGGCTCTTTGCCTGCGTGGGTATCGACAACACCATTATGAATGCCACCGTGTGGGAAAAATGCCGAGACCAGTGTCGCCAGTAACGCGACAAAAATCACCGTGGCGCTGCGGTTGGCCGCACGCACCGATGTGCGCTGAACGGGCAATGTGGTGGTGAGCCACAGGGCGAGCATTAATAAGAGTGCGGGAACCACCAGGCGTGGAATCAGACCCCAGTAACTGAACTGCACTTCATAGAGCGCCCAGATAAGGGTAAGGACAAAGGTAATAATAGAAAGGGGGAGGGCAAACTTACGGCGCAGCAGATAACCGACCGCGATAACCAGATAAGCCAGACCAGCGACCAGATACCAGGCGCTGCCGCCCAGCGACAGGAGCTTACCGCCCCAGATGGTTAAAAAAAGCCCAGTGCCAACACTGAGCAATACGAAGAATAAGCGGTAGAGCGTAAAGAACACGCCTCCACCTCTGCTTTTATGTTCGTCCATTGTGCATCCCATACAAAGTCAGTCGTTTAAAGCATTTTTGCTCAGTGGGCTGGCGCATCATCCTACTAAGGACGTTAGCCGCCTGAGATCCTGTTGTTATGGTGGGTAATCCGAAGGGGAAGTGCCTGCGCCTACAACGTAAGGAAGTTTATTTATTTGTAAGATAAATGTAAAACTTATGAGCATTAAATGTATAACAAATCGAAATGGGGTGCAGAAAGGCAAATGCAGGGAGGTGTAGAGAAGCCTCCCTGCGAGGGACTAAAATCAGGCGTCAGCGAGTTGAAGTGATGAAGCTTCCTCGGCATCTTTTTTACGCTGTTGTTCAAGTTCCAGCGCGCCGCGATGTGACAGATAGCAGAACAAAATACAGCAGATAATCCCACCCATCAGCAGATAAAAGCCACCGTGCCAGCCCATTTTATCGACCATCACGCCAAACAGACTGGTACCCAGTGAAGCACCAAAAATGTAGCTCATAAAACCGCGCAATCCGACAGCAGAACCTACGGCAAAGCTGGGCACGATTTCCATTGTTTGTACCGAAGCAAGAAATTGCGGGACATAAATCAGACAGCCCACGATGGCGGCAAAAACAGTCACCATCAGCAGAGATTCACTTTTCCAGTAACCGATCAGGCAAACGAAAATCAGCGCCATGCAGATCATCGCCAGCGGCATACGACGCCCTTTGAAGAGCTTATCGGATAACCATCCCGCCAGTATCGTCGAGGGGATCGCGGCCCATTCAAAAAACAGGAATGCCACGCTCATCTGTTCTTTGGAAAAGTGTTTAACCGTGAGCAGGTAAATGGGCAGCCAACTGATCATCCCAAAACGCACCATGTAGACGAAGACATCGACCAGAGAGACGTACCAGGCATTCTTATTACGCAGTACGTAGGTACAAAATATCTGGAACGCCGTCATATTTTCAGGGGCTTTTGCCGTATGATTGGTTTTGAGTACCACTTTTTCTTCCGGCATCATCTCTTCCAGTGCGGGCAGTCCTTCCTTACGCGGAGAACCTTTGCCCAGCGCCAGTACCACTAATGCAAAAATAACGGCCACGCAGGCTGGAACAATATAGCTGGCGCTTTGCCAGTGCTCGCTGCCCAGAATAGCAAATCCGGCCCCAACGATCGGCGCAACAATACCACCGCCCACGTTATGGGAAATATTCCAGAAAGCCCCTACGCGCCCACGCTCCCGGCGAGGGAACCAGTTTGCAATGGTAATGAACGAGGGGCCAACGCCCATCCCCTGAAACAGACCATTAAGAATAACTAACGCGGCGAAAATCCAGAAAGCGGTACTGAAACCCAGGCCCACGTTGACGATGGCGCACAGCACCAACCCCGCAGCCATAAAGACTTTGGGGCTGGCTTTATCCGCCAGGCTGCTCATCACACCCTTGCTGATGCCGTAGGCAATAAGCATACAGCTGCTGAGTAAACCTATCTGTGTCGCGCTGAGATCTAATTGCTCTTTTAAATAGGGCGTCGAGAGTGTGAAGTTATTACGTACAATATAATATGCCAGATACCCTAAAAATACGCTAAGCAACGCTTGCATCCGGTATCGATTATAGGTTGCCTGAACTTTCTCCGCAGGAACTTTGTCTGCGGATTGTCCTGTTTTAAATATTGATAACATGTCGTCACCTGTACTTTTAATTGATATAGACAGCAGGAGTAATCGACATAAAGAGTGCGGTAATTATCGTGAGCCTTCAACTTCATGAAATGTGTCAAAAGTGACTCAAATTAACAGCCTGGCTGGATGTTTTTGACTCAATTATTAATCGGTGAATGATGTTCTGTTCTTTTTGATATCAGATTTATCTTTGTCTTGTGCGGTTATTAACATATTCCGCAACTATCATCTGGTATCCTTATTAAGGTTCATCAATGCTTGCGAAGATATCTCCGTGTTCATCGCAGTCGTTTCGGATAATTGAAAACGGGTAAGTTTTGCCACAATTTTTATTTCGCGGGAAGTTGAGATTTATGAGAGGGATCACAATCGTGTTTTGTCACCGGGTCAAAACACTCTGCAAAATCGGTGTTTTGTTATCGCTGGTACTGCTTTCCAGGCCGGTGCTGGCACAACATGGCGAACTGGTGATGGCGACAACCTTTTCCCCCGGCGCTACCGCGTGGATTATTCAGCGCTGGCAAATACAGCCCAACGCCGTGACCATTCGCACACTCAACCGTACCAGCGCTTCTCTGGAGCAGTTACTGGATACGTCTGGCACTGAGAATGTCGACCTTATTCTGACCTCCTCTCCTATGCTGTTACAGCATCTTCAGGAACACCAAAAGCTTGCACCGTTGGAAGAGATTCCACAGAACAGTCAGCGCCTGGTACCAGAATCGATTCGTTCCACCTCCGTTGCCGTTGCGATTTCGGGGTTTGGCCTGTTGATTAACCGTTCGGCACTGGCTGCGCGTCATCTTCCCGCGCCCGCAGATTGGGACGATTTGATGCAGCCGCGATATCAGGGGGCTTTGCTGATGAGCAGCCCATCCAGGTCTGATACCAACCATTTGATGATTGAAGCACTTCTTCAGCAGAAGGGGTGGGTGCAAGGATGGGAAACACTACTGGCGAGCGCCGGTAATTTAGTGACGATTTCATCGAGAAGTTTTGGCGTCGCCGATAAAATTAAAAGTGGGCTGGGCGTCGCCGGGCCGGTAATTGATAACTATGCCAATTTACTGTTAAACGATCCGCATCTGATGTTTAGCTATTTCCCTCAATCGGCGGTTTCACCGACTTATGTCGCGGTGCTCAATAAAAGCCAGCATGCAGGGGAAGCCAGGCGCTTTATCCGTTATCTTCTTAGCGCTGAAGGACAGCGCATCCTCGCGGATGCCAATACCGGCAAGTACCCGGTCACGCCGATAGACTCTGATAATCCAAGAGCCGCGCAGCAGGCCGTGTTGATGAATCAGCCGCCGTTGAACTATCGCCTGATACTGAAACGTCAGCAGTTGGTGCAGCGTATGTTTGATACGGCGATTAGCTTTCGTCTGGCGCAGTTGAAAGACGCCTGGCGGGCGCTTCATAGTGCTGAAGCACGACTTCAGCGTCCCTTACCTGAAATTCGTTCGCTGCTTACCCGTGTGCCGGTTGATTCTGCGAGCAGTGAAAATGAAGCCTGGCTGGCGCAGTTCGATAATAAAAGTTTTGCAGAGCAACAAATGATGGAATGGCAGCTTTGGTTTCTGAATAACCAACGCCAGGCAATCAATAAACTGGAAGAGCTGAAATGAAGGGTAGGTCGCTTCTGCAACGTTTGCGGCAAATGAGCATCAGTAATAGCCTGCGCGGCGCTTTTTTAATGGGGGCGCTTCTGACCCTGATTGTCAGCAGCGTTAGCCTTTACTCCTGGTATGAACAAAGTTCGCAGATTCGCTATTCGCTTGATGAGTATTTTCCGCGTATTCATTCTGCTTTTCAGATTGAAGGCAGCTTAAATCTGGCCGTCGATCAGTTAAATGAGTTTTTACTGGCACCCAATACCACGGTACGTTTACAACTGCGAAAACAGATTATTCAGCAATTAGACAAAATTGAGCGGCTCAGCCAGGGCCTGACGCCCGAGGAGCATCAGCAGCTAGCGATGATTTTGCAGGATAGCCGGAAATTGTTATCCGAACTGGACAGGGCGCTCTATAACATGTTCCTTGTGCGTGAAAAAGTGAGTGAGCTCTCCGCCAGAATTGATTGGCTGCATGATGATTTTACGACCGAACTTAATTCGCTGGTGCATGATTTTACCTGGCAGCAGGGAACATTGCTCGACCAAATAGAAACACGCCAGGGCGATACCACACAATACCTGAAGCGTTCTCGGGAAGTGCAGAATGAGCAGCAGCAGGTCTATACGCTTTCGCGAATTGAAAATCAGATTGTTGACGATCTGCGTGACCGCTTAAACGAACTGAAATCCGGGAATGACGACGGAATGTTGGTCGAGACGCATATTCGTTATCTTGAAAACCTGAAGAAAACGGCAGATGAAAATATCCGCGCGCTGGATGACTGGCCCAGCACCATTACGCTGCGACAAACTATCGATGAGCTGCTGGAAATCGGCATGGTGAAGAATAATATGCCCAACACCATGCGTGACTATGTGGCCGCGCAAAAAGCGCTTATCGATGTCAGCCATACCCGTGAAGCAACGCTTGGGCGATTTCGGATATTGCTTGAGACACAACTCGGTAATAGCCATCAGCAAATGCAACGTTTTAATCAGCGAATGGAACAAATCGTTCGTGTGAGCGGCGGATTAATTCTGGTGGCGACATTTCTCGCGCTGTTGCTGGCATGGGCGCTAAACCACTATTTTATTCGGTCGCGACTGGTTAAGCGGTTTACCGCGCTGAATCAGGCGGTTGTACAGATTGGATTAGGTACTACGACCACAGATATCCCTGTGTATGGTCGGGATGAACTCGGGCGAATTGCCGGTTTACTGCGTCATACGCTTGGCCTGTTACATTCACAAAAACGGCAGCTGGAGCAGGAAATTACCGAGCGTAAAGCTATCGAAGAAGATTTACGCTCCACGCAGGATGAACTGATTCAGACGGCAAAACTTGCCATGGTCGGGCAAACGATGACGACACTTGCTCATGAAATTAATCAGCCGCTGAATGCGTTATCGATGTATTTGTATACTGCGGGCCGCGCTATCGATATGGGGCAAACGGATCAGGCCAAAACAACCTTGCTTAAAGGAGAGGGGCTGGTCAGCCGGATTGGCGCCATTATACGGTCATTGCGACAGTTCACGCGGCGTGCGGATCAACATATTGCGCTAAAACCCGTCGACTTAACGCAGACCTTTAATGCAGCCTGGGAATTACTTGCTATGCGCCATACACCGCAGCAAGCCGTAATGCATCTGCCTGAGAACAACGTATGGATTTCCGGGGAAGACGTTCGCCTGCAACAAGTCCTGGTGAACATACTGGCAAATGCGCTGGATGCGTGCCCGGGGGGCGCGGAAATTACCGTAAGCTGGCAAACAGAGGGGAATTCGCTGAGCGTGTTGATTGCCGATAATGGCCCTGGATGGCCTGAGTCTTTACTGCCCATGCTATTGAAACCTTTCACGACCAGTAAAGATATTGGCCTGGGAATTGGCTTATCGATTTGTGTCTCGCTCATGACACAAATGGGAGGAGAGCTGCGTCTGGCATCCACCTTAACCCAAAATGCCTGCGTAGTGCTGCAATTCAAATTAATGGAAGTAAACGATGTCGAGTAACGATTTTTCCATTCTGTTGATCGATGATGATGCCGATGTGTTAGATGCGTATACCCTTCTGCTTGAACAGGCCGGGTATCGCATTTTTGTGTGTAATAATCCGCTGGATGCACAGCAATGGATTCAGAAAGACTGGCCGGGAATTGTTCTGAGCGATGTCTGTATGCCGGGGTGTTCCGGCATAGATTTAATGACCATATTGCATCGCGATGACAAACAGTTGCCTGTTCTATTGATTACCGGTCATGGCGATGTCCCTATGGCGGTGGACGCGGTGAAAAAGGGCGCCTGGGATTTTCTGCAAAAACCGGTAGACCCGGGTAAATTGCTGGCCCTGGTTGATGCTGCGTTACGCCATCGGAAGTCAGTTATTGCCCGCCGTTTACGCCATCAGCAAAGATTACAGGTTGAGCTGGTGGGGCGCAGCGAGTGGATGCAACGCTATCGACAGCGTCTGGAGCAACTCAGTGAAACGGACATTGCTGTGTGGTTTCACGGGGAAGCGGGAACCGGACGCATGACCGGTGCGCGATATCTTCATCAACTGGGGCGCAACGTCAACGGGCCGTTTATTTATCATGAAGTGATCACTGAAAATCCGGCGCTATTTCAGGAAATAATTGCACAGGCGCAGGGTGGCACGCTGGTTTTGAACCGTCCTGAAAATTTAAGCCGTGAGCAACAATATCAACTGGCACAGCTTCAAAGCCTGGAACCACGCCCGTTCCGTTTGATTGGCATCAGCCATTCTTCCCTTGTTGAGTTAGCTGCTGCCAATAATATCGTTGCTGAGCTTTATTACTGCTTTGCCATGACGCAGATTTTCTGTCAGCCCTTATCACAGCGCCTGGACGATATTGAGCCTCTATTTCATTATTATTTAAACAAGGCCTGCCAGCGTCTTAATCATCCCGTTCCTGATGTCGGGGCAGAGGTTTTGAAAAGAATGCTGCGCAGAGGGTGGTCCAGTAATATCCGTGAGCTGGCAAATGCTGCCGAATTATTTGCGGTTGGCGTTTTACCGCTGGCGGAAGTAGCTAATCCTCATATGCACGTCAGCGAACCGACGCCGCTGGATCGGCGCATCGACGAAATTGAACGGCAGATCATTACCGAGGCATTAAATATTCATCAGGGAAGAATTAATGAGGTCGCGGAGTATTTACAAATCCCGCGTAAAAAGCTGTATCTACGGATGAAAAAGCATGGCCTGAGTAAAGAGCATTACAAGATGTAGCGGAACAAAAACGATGGCAGGTTGGGATACATGGTGTCCCCTGCAGGAATCGAAAGGCTGTTTATTCTTTTGTTTTTTAATGGTTATTTTAACTTGTTATTTTTCGATACCATCATCGATACCATTAAGCGATAAAAACGTCTCATTAAGGCCATAGAGATCGGCCTAGTCCGTCAGTTTCAATAATGAATAGATGATTGAAAAAGCGACGGGGTAGGGGACTAGCAAAACTGCTATAAGGCATGAAAAATGCGCAGAAAGTTATCACACCCCACGTATTATACAATGCTGCTTGCAAACCAGCGCCAGCTATGGAAGTCAGGGGGATACACTCTAAAGTATTTTTTTCACTTTATGTATACCAGAATGGCTTTAAATCACTCACCATCAAGCGCTATAACCGGGTTTAACCGTGTATACCATCCCCTTCTGTGACAAGACGTATTCCTAAACATAAGGCTGTTTGTTGTACCGAATTTGACACTCTTATTGGGGGGGTAATGAGCAACCCCCTCTGGAAAAGCGTGCTAGGAATTGAATAATTGGCTGGATGAAGATGTTATTAAATTTTTAACGTATACATTAGATTGATTTAAAGGGCCTAACATAAAGGCCCGTAATTTATTTTTTACTAAACATTAAGCCTGTGGCAGTTCGTTTGTAGTTTTCTAATTTTACTTTCCTATTTTTAAAACTAGTTTTTATGTCTTTGAGTGTTGGCAAGCCTAGATTCCCTAGTGCTACACTGGCTACAGCCAGTTCTGGCTTGTTGATTAATGCTGAAGCAATGCCAAAAGCACCGTTGACTATAAATGGGGCTACCTCCATTCCCAATATTCTTAATTTTTCTTTTTTTATTTTCTCAATGAATCGTTGATGTTGTATAAATGCTCTGTCAACATTATCGATTACCTTCTGTGATGAGGCGTTATAATCATTAGGTGATGAGTTAATTACTTCTGAAATGCCACTTGATAAGATATCTCTAACTTCTGGCATTAATCCATTACGCCTAATTTTCACAATGTTACTTAAAGTGATATCTCCTAACCAGGAGAATCCACCTTGCATTCCCTTAGACAACGCATTGACCATATGAAACTCTTTTAATGAATCATTATCAACTTTAAAATCAAGAGACTCGTATTCCATTAACCATGTATAGTAAAGCCATGATGTTTCAGCATTGATATAAGGAGTGCTTTGGAACTCTTGGGCATTCAACCTTGCTGCAAGAGCCTGGGGCATGCGGCCAGTACAAGTGAACATTACCTCCATTCCTGGACAACCTTCGAGAACTGGTGATTTTAAACGCTCAGGGTCTGCCAAGTGTCGTTCTAACTGTGCTCGTCCACCTACTCCCCAATCTATATCAAAGATTAAACGGTCTGGTCTTTTAAGTTCCTTAAAAACCTTATCAATATCTGTAAGTGATTTACTAAACTCATATAAATTATCTATGCTCTCAAATTTTCTGTCATATAAATATTGGGCATGAGAAATAATGAATGGTGTGGAGCGCTCATGTAGATATTCCTTACCATCACTGCTGAAGTCACGTTTATCTGGAAGCACTAATACTATGGCGGGCTGAATGTCTTCAAGGGCTAAATCTCGGTATGTCATGCATGTTAAAACGTGTTTTAATAATAAAAAGCAAAAATGTTCTTTATTGGTAACTCCATGTAGCCTACCTACCCTTAAAATGGGGCACGGTAATATCATGGTGTCAATGTACAAACCTGTGCTGGATACAGCATTTTCTTTGTATGAAGGGAAAAGGTCTCCCGCGAAATTTGCTTTTAATTGGTCACCATCTTGTAGGTGAATTTCACCAATCTCATATGCTGCATCCCAGAACTCTTTAATGTGAGACATCAAGTCCGGAAATATTTGATCCAAGTGTTCAACAAAATTTTTATCCTTAGAAATAACTCTTGCTACTTGGTAAGGTTCTACATTATGTTTTATTAAATCAGTATAAAATTGATGGAAATTACCAAATAAAATCCGGAAGTAGGTTTCTTGAAAATCAATGATGTTGAATTTTTTTTTAATTTCGTCACGTTCAAAAAAATGATTGACAGCTGCTCCCATCGCTCTAATGCGGCCATCAACAGTGGCAGGATCAACTTTACCATCCGGTCTCAATCTGATTTTGTTAAAGCTTTCTTTAAACCCATCGAACAGATGGTCTGCTATTTTTAGTTTTCCTGCCTCAAGTTGACTTTTTATTAAGAAAACTCGATCTGTCAGACTTGAGATATAATCCTCATCGAAACCATTGTCCATAAACAGCCTTCTGAAATTTGAATTAATCTGAACTCACAGTATGAACTAATACTGTCGCCCACTCCATGATAAAACCCAATACTTTACCCTGCTTTGCGCACAGCCCCGCCCGCCTGCCCGCTTCGCTTAGCAGGCTGGTTTTCATGCACCCCGTAAATCGTCTCAGAAGCCACCACTCAAGGGCTTTCGCATCAAAAATGGTGCATAAGACTCATGCGTTTTCATGCGCCATAGACATGCACTCATGCGCTCTCAGGCCAGCCAGGGAAAAGGCGTAAAAAATCCCGGTACTGGACCGGGATTACGTGGGCGTTTTTGCTAATCAGACCGGGATTTGCTGACGGCCTGACAGCTTTGACGCGGAGCCATAGCGATTGAGCGTTTTCTGCTGCTTTTCAGGTTGCTCCGGTTCGACTGGTACATTTTCATTGCGCCGGGGCTTCATAATTATCGTATCCACACTTTCCAGTGCGGTAAATGTGCAGGAACATTCCAGGTTCTGGCACTGGTACCATGAGCGTTTAACCGATGGTGCTTCATATGTGGAGGTTCTGGCGTGTGCCGTCGTACCGCATTCAGGACATTTAAGTGCCATTAATATCACTCCTGCATATCGTTAATGTCATTCAGGCGTTGCTGAAAGCGCAGATGTTGTGCCGGGGTGTAAGTACCCTGACAGTCACGAACCATCACAGGGTCAGGCATCACACCGGATTCATCCAGAATCTCACGATAATCCCCGGCGATTTCAGGCGGTGTTATTGCCAGCTGTCGAACCAGGGCACTGCGTAACATACGGGACGCAACGTCAACCCCTCCGCGCCCATTAAGAAACGGAGCCAGTGCAGATGTCAGGGCTGCTCCATTCGCCTGCATAAAACTGCTGAGAGCGTCTTCTGTGCAGGCCTCCATCAGCAGATGCTGCGAGTACATACACTCACGCGCAGCGCAGTTAATCTGCCATTTCAGCACATCCAGTCGTTCCCGCAGTAACCCGAGTTGTCGGGCATAATCTGCTGGTTTTTCCGTGGCAGTGAGGAGAGATTCTATCTGTCGTTCAGCGGCTTTTCGGCTCTCACTATGTCCAGCCCACAGAATACGGGCGTTTCGAAAACTGGTAAGCGCCTGCGCAGGAGTGGCCCGGGCCGTCATACTGATTTCTCCTTCTCAGCCCGTTCCTGACGAACCTTCATTTTATGAATAGCTGCCGGAGAGGGTTGATTACTGAAATCCAGACGAGCCGCATAATCCGGCACAATGCCCGCCAGTCTGAACACCGGGTCCTGTTCCGGCATCGCAGCGTTAGTAAGAGCCGGTCTGGTGATATGTTTGTGAATAAAGTCTTTCAGTACTGTGTCCGGGTCATTAACTGAATTCACCACACCCACAACGGCACTGGCTTCCCGCCCCATTGTGGTTTTGAGCAGGCTCAGTGTCTGGATTAACGCCTTACCATGCGACTGCATGAAGTCTTCCCAGATTTGCTTTGCGCGAATTTCCACAAGGGTGTTGTGCGCGCTGATATACTGCCCGGCTAATTTCCCGGCTTCCTGCGGTAAAAAAGCGGCTTCCTTTTCATGCGCAGCCAGTAATTCATCAAAATCCTCAAGGGTTTCACGTCCCAGCGCAATTTCCGTGCGCAGTTTTTTCATTTCCTTTGAGACTACGCCCTGACTGTCACGAAACAGCGTGCGCCACTTCTCATTCAGCGCGTTCGTCGAGGCTTCCATTTCAGCGCGGCGCTGGCGGATTGTCGCAATATTATCCGCTGCCGCTTTCTGCTTACGACGTGCTTCAAGCCATGCGTTTCTGGCTGTGTTCATGGTTTCCAGTGCCCGCTGCGTTACAGCCGGAAAATTGGAAAGGCTGGTATTCTCTGCGGTGTTGTTCATGACTTCTCCTGTCAGGTTGGTTCGTTACGTCAATTGTGTCGTGGCTGACACAAGCGCACTATTGGCGCTCAGTGTGTGATGGCTGGCACAACGGGCGTCTGCGGTTATTCAGACGCGGCTATGACAGCCAGCCAGATAAAAATGCCTCTGTTTCATCCTGCTTTATGTCCCGGATGCGGTGGAACAGGTGAAACATGTGTTACAGCATTGTTTTGTAAAACATTTATATGCACAGCACAGGTGGAACATCGCAGGTAACAAGGTGGAACAGCGGATCGGCTGGTGTTCCACCTGTTCCACCTCACTATTTCAGAAGGTGGAACAGTTTCAGCCCTTGTAAAATAAGGTTGTTCCACCTGTTTCACCTGTTACCCTCAATAAATAAGACTCACGCAAAGCCTTAACCCGGCACCTCGCTGTTGAAGACATAGAGCCTGCGGGGATTCATCTCTGGAGGGCGAACGGTTGTCTGGAGCTTTCCGTCGGCAGAAGGCAGCAGATATCCACGATCCGCGCATAAACGCGCCACCTTGCGCGGGTCAAATCCCCGGCAGATTTCTTTCCAGCCGGACGGCATGACGTAGAACGTGGTGATGGCTTCCGTGCCCTGCGCGGTACTCCCTTTCTCCACCCTGCGCCAGCCCACCATATTGCCGGGGCGGTTGCGCTCGTCGTGCCAGTCCGCAAAGCGGCTGTACTGATTCGCGGTAAAGAAACTGCGAACCTGCTCCAGTGCGGCAATATCTTCCTGGTTGGCGGTGTGCCCGCGATCTTTCAGCCATGCGTTCAGGCAGACGCGGGTTGCCCGCAGGGCTTCCCCCTCAGGCCAGCCGGTGATACCCAGGCGGGTTGCCAGCTCGCCCGCCATCGCCACCAGTGCAAAGCGGTTCACTGCCCGGCCCACCTGATTGCCCGCATCTTTCGGGGTCAGGGCGGCGGTATATTCCTTCATCAGTGACTTTGCCTGTGCCGTCAGCCCGTTAAGGTCAGCGGTCAGGGCTTTCAGCCACTCCCGGAACGGCGAACCGTAGTAGCTGGACGTAGCCCATTCCAGATGTTCTGCCAGTGCCTTGCCGCTGTCGAAGCCGTGCAGCTCCTCAAATACGCCAAATTTTCCGGAATCGCTGGGGATCTGGATCATCCTGACTTCCATCCCGGCAAAAGTACGCTCACCGGCTTTTGCCGCATGTTCAGTCAGTGACAGCTCGCCGGTTGAAAAGAACAGCAGCCGCCACTGCTTACGGGTGCGCAGCTCACCGTCCGTACCGGCACGGCCCTTGCCCTGACCGTTTGCCAGCATGTAGGCGATATTGCCTGCCTCGCGTCCGTCCACCTCCCGGATCTCATCGAGCATCATGGCGGCATCGTTGCGGCGGCTGGCGCATCCCTCCAGCGCGTTGCCGGTTGCCCGCCACGTCTGCCAGTAGTCAGGCCCCCCGCAGACGGAAGTTGCCGCTTTCATGGTGGTGGTCTTACCGTCCGTCGATTCCCCCTTGAGGTGGTAGCCGCCGCCGTCCATACCAACCAGCCGTAACAGGGGTGCAGCAAAGGCCAGACTCACGGCAAACGCCACGCGGGAGTTGCCGGTGCAGTAGCGGGAAACGTGTTCCCGCCATTCCTCCGTTGTACCTGACACACGGAAATCGCGCCCCTGCACGGAAGTGGTCTGGAGAATGACACCCTCTGCACCTTCACCGCTGACCTCATCCTGCAGGACGTAAACCTGACCATGCCAGCCAGTCCGGCTGACGCAGGTCACGCGGCGTTCTGGTTTACACAGAGAGATATATTCCATCAGGCGGGCGCGGGCCTCACCAGTGGTGCTGATATAAGACAACCCGTTAACCAGCAGTACCCGGCGCAGCTCCTCACCGCTGCCACTGAGCATTTCCATCGGCATCGCCCAACGGCGGCGCTCTCCCCACGTATCTTCCCACTCCAGCAGTCGCCCGAAGTTACCGCCATCAGCATCGCAGGTGATTGCCGTTACGCGCAGCGGGTTGCATATTTTAACGTTCTGGATCTCCGTCTCACCGTTGCGCTGTACCTGTTTTTCATACCAGAGATATTCCTGGGTTAGACGGAACCCGTGCGGCAGTTGCGTGCGGCCCTCCCCGCACAGCACCAGACCGTTGCGAAAGGCTTCACGGGCACGGGTAATACCGTGCTCCCGATGGAAATCATTCCAGTCGGCCTTAATCTCTCCCGGTGGCAGCGTCATCCAGCCGCCAACGGCTTTTGCCGCCCGTTCAGCAAAGGTTCTGCCCGGGTTTTCGCCCCCGTCCTGAAAATCGTTATCACCGGCGATGATAATTTTGACCTCCGGCCAGCGTGCCCGCAGCGACTGCGCCACGTTAGGCAGGTTGCCCGCCGATATGGCCGCCACAACGCATCCGGCGGTGAGCTGGCTTACCGTCAGCGCCGTGGCGTAACCTTCGGCAATCACCACCTGTACCGGCGGTTCAGACGGTAACGGGCTGAGCGCCACAAACGCGCCTTTCATCGTGCTGCCGGGCAGTATGCTTTTTTCACCCGCCGGGGCGATAAGCTGCGCACCGGTCACGGCTCCGGCGTTGGTCGTGAGCGGTAACAGCAGGGAACCGGCAGGAAAATCCTTACCGCTGATATGCTGCACGCTCCCGGTCAGGGAGGCCGGGTATCCGGCAAACCCTTTCCCGGTCAGATAGGGGCTTTCTCCCGTGTGGCTCTCTTTCATCAGCGCCGCCACGGTAAGGCTCATATCGCGTTTAGGGGCTTTTTGCCTGGCGGGCTTAACGGGCAGCTCCTGCATATCCGGCACATTAAGCACCTGCGCCACCTCCTGCGCAGCCTTTCTGACACCGTAACCGGTCATGAGCTTAACCAGATCCAGACCGTCACCATTGCCGCACTGGCTGCAAATCCACGTCCCGCGCCCGTCAAGGTCATCGAGGCGAAAACGATCCTTGCCCCCACATTTCGGGCAGGGACCGTGCCTGCCGTTTTCAGGTACATCAATACGCAGCATCTGCAGAATAACGGGCCATTTCCCCTGTGCAGCCTCCGCAACCTGTGAAACTTTTTGTGTTGTCATACTTCCCCCTGATACAGCGCCGCACCCGTGCTGCAGAAGTCATCAAAGGCCGCCGGAAGCGTGCGGTACAGCTCCGCCATCACTTCACAGCCGCGCACGGTCAGCACCGGCGGCGCGGTCAGCAGTGACGGCTCCAGCATGTCAGTCAGCAGTGCCAGCGCGACAGCGGCGCCCTGTGCTTCGCCGTACTCGTTAATCAGTGCGCACTCAATATGCAGGGCAATGGCCATTTCAATACGCTCAACCGTCAGGCTGTGCGGACCACACCGATTGCTGCCGGTTTCGGTCAGCATTTTCTGCCGCCATGCCGATGCAATCGCCCGCCGGTACAGTGCGGTGGTCATTTCTGCCGGGAAAATGGAAACCTGCGGCTGGTTCATTCAGCACCTCCTTCAATCAGTGCGCAGCTGTGCGCAATATCCGTTAAATCTGCCCGCAGGTACTCCATCAGCGCGGCGACGCCCGGCGTACAGTCCGCATTCATCATTCCGCCCTGCGACGGGTATTCAGAAAAGAGAAGCTGGAGCATGTCGCAGGCATTTCGGGCGCGGGTCAGCTTCCCGAAACTTTCCTCTGACAACCCATAGGCAAAAGCACCACTATTGTGTTTTTCAGGCAAAGCGCGGCCCTGAGCACCGTTGTGCCCGTTTGAAATATTCATCGTGGATTACTCCGTTTTCAGCGGTGTTTTGTCAGAGAAACTTTGAATAGTGTTTGTCGTCAGGTTCAGCAGAACGCCGTATGCTGCGCTCCCGCCAGCGGGTAAACACCACAGACGGATGCAGTGTCAGCGGGCCGGAGCCACTACCGCCTGCCGGAGCTGGTGAAGGTTTAAAGAGCGGCGCATCAAACAGGCGCGTATACCGCTGTTTAAACCATGCCAGAGGGCAGGAAGAAAGCTGGTTGTCGCTGTCATGACGAATCAGCACTTCACAGCTGAACTCAGGGTTAACCAGCGCCACGGAGGGCGAGGCTTCAATTAATCTGATAATCGTGACGGTCCAGCCACGTTCATGCTGCCAGCGTTCGCCGGGTTGCGGATAATCACGCATGTTCACCTCCGCAGGGAATGCGACCTGCAAAGCTCAGCACATAGTCTGGGGCAAGTCTGCGCCGCGCTGACCGCTCGTTATCTGCAGTGATCCTTAACATCACAGGACGGGCATTGCGCTGACTGCGGTTGATCGCCGCAAATAACCAGGTACACTTCTGTTTAGCCATCTTCGTTGCCTCATATAGCGGATTGGTCAGACGCCTCGGTAGTGCTGCAAACACTCTGAGGCGTTGCTATTTAGTTTTCTTGTGTGTAATGTGTAATTACACATAAACACATTACAACGGGTGTAATTGACGTGTCAACACACAAAAGCGAAAGACGTGGTAATCCACCATTCCAGTTCCGACTTGATCCTGAACTGCGTGAATTGATGGAACAGGCACAGCAGCAGGATGGTGATGAATCGCTCGCCGCCTGGATAAAACGAATTCTTCGTAAAGAGTTACAAAGTCGAGGCTTAGAGCCAAAAAATTGATTAATTATTTGGGGAGGTTTTTTCTCCCCAATTTAGTTAAATTTTTCATTATATTTCCTTTATTCCCGCTGACTGAGCCTTAACCCACTGCCTAATTTCTTGTGCATCGTAAACAGATACTCGTTTTGAAATACGTGTAGATTTGGGAAACTCAGGATTGTTCTTTTCCCAGCGCCAGAGAGTAACCGTGCTTATTTGCAAAAATTCAGCAGTAGCTCGTGGGCGGGCATGTCCGGTGGTAGGATAAGTTTTTAATGTCATGAAATTACCTGCCGTGTTATGTAATGAACACGGCAGATACTATGGGGCTATCAAAAGGCTGTGAAGGTAGTGTAATCAACTCTACCTGTAGATTGTTTTAGTCTACCCCTTTTTTTTAAATCCCGCATGATTAACCGCTAATCGTAATTTTCTTAAAATTTCTTGTTCATTAGTAATAAAGATAGGAGGTAACTCTCCTAAATGTTTAATTATGGAGTTAGTCCATTTTTCAGGACTTATCTCTTTTCTTTCACCACGACATTCGCTTGGGTATTTTGCCAATATATATATTGCTGCATTTAATAACCCCTCCCTATTTTTTGCATGATGTTCAGCAGTATTATTTACTCGCTTGAGAATTTTAGGTTCAGATGAAATTCTTTTCGTAAGTAAATTCGGCATAGGAATTCCAGTTTTTACTGATTTCCATATTAACTCTAAATCTCTTCGCATGATAAGAAGATCTTCAAATGGAATATCAATGTCCTTATTTCCTTCATATGTGGCCGTTGCCATTAAAACATTATCTCGTATTTTAATCGGTTTAAGTCTGAATTCATAATCTGGATCTATAGCTAATCCATTTTTTATGTCACTTATCATATCATCGGCGTACCAAATACCACAGGCAAATCCTATAATTTGAAATCCATTTTCAAAATGTTCAAAGGATTCATTTTTAAGATCATACCATATAGTTGATAATTCCATCTCAAGTGATTGATTAGTTAATACGGGGTGAATTAAATCAGTTTCAATTAACTGATTGTTATTAAGGAAATTAACATTAAATCTAACTGCAAGCCCATCCGACTTGAATGCAATATTAAAAACACCTATTTCGTATAGGTGTAATAAATCATCAACCTCGCATTCTAATAGTCTGGAAGCGCGTTCAAATGAACAATATTCTAATGGTGGTATTTTTTTGTCGATCCATAGATTTCCTAAGAATATAGTTTCATGCTCTGTTGAATGCTGCATTATGACCTCTATTTTAAATTATAAGAATATTTAATTGATAATATTAATATCTGATAAGTCATAAGGAGCATGAAATTCGTCCTTATTTAGTTCCAGATAATTAGACCACCATTGCATCATTCTGCGGCGTTCTTGCATGTGCTGCGCAAGATGGACATATGCTGCCCGCACTTCATTTCTTTCTTGATGGCTCATTTGCCGCTCAACCGCATCACGTGACCAAAGTCCTGATTCAGTCAGAGCAGAACAGGCCATTGCGCGGAAGCCATGCAGGCATACATCAGCCTGAGTATCGTAACCCATCGTTCGCAGAGCCTTATTTACTGTGTTCTCACTCATTGGCTTGTAAGGATTGCTGTCACCAGGGAATATAAGCAAATATTCACCACTGATCTTTTGGATATCTTCCAGTAGCTTAATAGCCTGGGTGGAAAGCGGGACGTAATGTACCGCGCCCATCTTGGCACCACGATCTGAGTATTTTACCCCATCGATCTTTTCCCGCTGCCCTGGTATTGTCCAAAGACCGTTTTCAATGTCGATCTCTTCCCACCTGGCATGGCGCAGTTCGCTGGAACGCACGAAAGTGTGTAAGGAAAAGAGAACCGCCAGTCGGGTTAATGGTCTGCCGGTGTAATTTACCGCTCTTGTCATCAGCTCCGGTAAACGTTCGAGCGGTAGGGCAGGGCGATGCCGTACTTTGGGATTGGTAATCGCGCCTTTCAGATCGTGGGCTGGATTGTAATCGACGATCCCACGTTGGACGGCATAACGAAAGATACTTCCCATAGTGGTTTTAACACGTCCTGTGCTCGCACCAATCCCCTGATTGGTCATATCAATCAACAGTGGAAGAAGGTCACGGGTTTTGAGCGTATCAATGGGCTTTGAACCTATAGCCGGTAACAGATGATTTTCCATTTCCCGTAGAATTTTGGCGCGGGTAATTTCTTTCCATTCAGGATGTCCCATCGTTCCACTGTGCCACTCTCTGGCTACTTTCTCGAATGTGGGGGAGGTCGGTTCGACCTTTTCTGACCTTTTTGCTTCGCGCGGATCACGACCATCAGCCAGTAGTTGTCTGGCTTCGTCACGACGCTTTCGCGCTGTTGCAAGCGGAACATCTGGGTAAACCCCTAATGCTAACGTAGCTTGTTTACCATTAAAGCGGTAATTCATTCTCCACGCCTTGGTTCCATTCTTTTTAACTAACAGATAAAGGCTTCCACCATCTGTAAGTTTGTAGTCAGCATCCTTAGGCTTGGCGTTCTCAATTTTTTTAGGTGACAGCTCGTTTAAAGCCATGTGCAGTAGGCCTCTGAAAGAATGTTGATGGTATCGGGATATCGAACCGACGAATACCATCAAAGATACCATCAGAGTGATGTAATGTCATGAAGTGACCTGAAATGAAAATTTGGCCTGAATGGCGCTAAATTGCTGGGTTTGAGAGGTTTTGTGTAATGATTTGAAATGGTGTGAAAGAACTTCAGATTGTCCCCTGCAGGAATCGAACCTGCAACTAGCCCTTAGGAGGGGCTCGTTATATCCATTTAACTAAGGGGGCAAAGCAGCACGAGTATAGCGTTTTTTGCCCTGCCGGGTAAGTCTCGTGCCGCTTAACTGCTCAAAGCATCGCCATTTAATGCTGTTTTTTCGACATTTTTTCCTGTTCAGCGCGCTGCTTCGCCTCTTCCTTGCGCTTGTTACTCATGTCATTGCGAATTTGCGCGTGGCTCATCAGCGCGAAGATAAAGGTGCCGCCGCAGATGTTACCGGCAAGTGTTGGTAGGGCGAAAGGCCAGAAGAATTCGCTCCAGTGTACGGTGCCGTTGAAGACCAGATAGAGGATCTCAACCGAACCGACCACGATGTGGGTGGTGTCGCCGAGTGCGATAAGCCACGTCATCAGAATAATGACCACGATTTTCGCTGCACCTGCCGCAGGGAACATCCAGACCATTGTGGCTATCAGCCAGCCGGAGATAATCGCATTGGCAAACATCTCGGTGGGACTGTTTTTCATCACATCCATACCGATTTTAACAAACGCATCTCGCGTCTCTTCATCAAATATCGGCATATACTCGAACGCCCAAGCCGCTACACCGGTACCCAACAGGTTACCTAAAAGCACAATGCCCCACAGACGCATCAACAGGCCAAAATTACCGGATGTCGGGTTTTGCATGACCGGTAATACTGCCGTGACGGTGTTCTCGGTAAAAAGCTGCTGGCGCGCCATGATGACAATAATAAAGCCGAAGGTGTAGCCGAGATTCTCCAGCAGAAAACCACCGGGCACGCCGTCCAGCTGTACATGAAAGATGCCTTTTGCCAGCAGCGATGCCCCCATTGAAAGCCCGGCGGCGATGGCAGACCACAGCAGCGCCATCGCGTCACGCTCCAGCTCTTTTTCGCCGTCCTGGCGGATATGCTCGTGGATAGCCATTGCGCGTGAGGGGAGACGGTCCTCATCTATTTCTATCTTCTTACCACTTTGTTTCTCTTCACTTTCGACTTCCAGCTCATCGCTGTTATCGTCAATTTTGTCGTCTTTGAGGTTATCCATCGTGTTGTCCTTTTCTGTACACAAACCTGTTAAAGCGTAGCGGCTTTTGTAACAGTCATGTCGGGACTTATTCTGAAATGGCAAGAATGGTAACGTTTAATGTCAGTAACTTCGCTAGAATAGAAACCCACGATACGGCGGTTACCAGGCTAAAATCAAAACAACGAGACCGCGAATATAGACACAAAATCATTCAAGTTGCATCAAGGCGGCAAGCGAGCGAATCCCCAGGAGCGTACATAAGTACGTGACTGGGGTGAGGGAACGCAGCCAACGCAGAGGCAGCTTGAAGGATGATGTGTATAGACATCATTCGACGTGCTGTTAGAATCGCTCACACCTAAACAGGCGGACCCGATGAGTTCCGTCATGGATGGCAATCAGCGATAGCCATAATTAACAGGGAGACACTTATGAAGCTTCGCCTGTCGGCGGTTGCGCTGGGCACCACACTGCTTGTCGGTTGTGCGAGTTCCGGCACTGAACAGCAAGGGCGGTCAGACCCTCTGGAAGGTTTTAACCGCTCGATGTACAACTTCAACTTTAACGTGCTGGACCCTTATGTGCTGCGTCCGGTGGCTGTTGCGTGGCGCGACTATGTACCTCAGCCCGCACGTACCGGCCTTGGCAACTTCACCAGCAACCTGGAAGAACCTGCGGTGATGGCCAACTATTTCCTGCAGGGCGACCCGTACCAGGGGATGGTGCACTTCACGCGATTCTTCCTGAACACTATTCTGGGGATGGGCGGCTTTATTGATGTGGCCGGTATGGCAAACCCGAAACTGCAACGTGTAGAACCGCATCGCTTCGGCAGTACGCTGGGGCACTATGGCGTGGGTTACGGCCCGTACATGCAACTGCCGTTCTATGGAAGTTTCACCCTGCGTGATGAGGGCGGCGATATGGCCGATACGCTGTATCCGGTGCTCTCCTGGCTGACCTGGCCGATGTCTATCGGTAAATGGGCGGTGGAAGGCGTGGAAACACGAGCCCAGTTGCTCGACTCCGATGGCCTGCTGCGCCAGTCTTCCGACCCGTACATTCTGGTGCGTGAAGCCTACTTCCAGCGCCACGACTTTATCGCCAATGGCGGTAAGCTAAAACCGGAAGAAAACCCGAACGCCCAGGCGATTCAGGATGATTTAAAAGATATCGATTCTGAATAAATCGCAGAGTATAGATAAAGAAAAGGTGAGCACTGAGGCTCACCTTTTTTATTGGGGTAAAACTTAGAAGCGGTAGTTGAAGTTGGTACCGAACAGCCAGGCTTTACCTTCGGATTTAAAGGTGTACGGGCCTTCCTGGAATTTAACGCTTTGTCCGTGCATGTAGGATACGCCCACATCAACAGACGCATCTTCGTTAAGCGCATAGGTCGTACCGGCGCTCAGCCACAGGCGGTCTTGATCCGGAATAGAGATAGAACGGTAGTTAGACGGAACCGGGCTATCATCGAAGGCGATACCGGTACGGAAGGTCCAGTTATCGTCGTAGTAATAGGTGGTACCCAGCGCCAGGCGCCATGCGTCTTTGAAGTTCTCGTCTTTCTGGAACAGCGTGCCGCTGCTGTTGGTGGCCTTCAGTTCTTCGAACTGGCTCCAGCTGGTGTAGGTTGCGCTATAGTGGATAGCCCATTGCGGAGCCACACGGTTGTAACCGGAGATTTCCCACATTTCAGGCAGGTTCAGCGTCAGAGAACCGTTGGTGGTGCTGCCATTGGTACCTGCCGGAAGGCCGAAATTACCGAGGATTTGGTTATATGCGGACGGCAGGTCGCTCTTATAATCGCCATCAAAGTCGATTTTCACTTCAGAACGATAGGTTAAGCCGTAACGGTTGTTCTTATCCAGCTCGAACAGAATACCGGCATTCCAGCCAAAGCCCCACTCATCACCCTTCAGGTGAGCAATTTTGGTATTAGCCGGGATCTGGCTTACCTGGCCTGCCAGAGCCGGAGGAAGCGCACCCGATCCAGCAACGATTTGGCCCAAATCACCTGCATAACGGTCGATTTTTGCACGCGCGTAAACGGCGTTAAAGCCCGCGCCGAAGCTCCATTGAGGGCTCAAACGATAAGCGCCGCTCAGGTTCAGGTTCATCGTTTCGAGGTCAGTCGTGCCACCGTATGCGCCAGCGGCATAGGTATCGTTAAATTCAGTCGCCAGACCATAGTTGGAGGTGACAGAAGCGCCCCAACCAAACTGATCATTGATAGGCATAACAAAGTGAATGTTAGGCACCCATGCGGTAGGTGCAATGTTATCCGCTTTGAGACTGTTGCCGGTAGGCGAACGGCCTGAAACGTTCACATCCGGGTCAATATAAACCGCACCGGCAGAAAACGTCGGGCGATCAAACATCATAATCAGCGCGGGGTTACGGCTGGCGTTACCTGCGTCGTCAGCGATGGCACCTTCACCGGAATAGGCGCGGCCCAGACCAGAGGAAGAAAACTCATTAAGCTGGAAGCCTGCAGACCAGGCGTGGGTGGAAACAAGTGCCACTGCGACTGCGAGAGCAGACTTTGTAAACCGGGTTTTCTGGCTCATGACCATAACCTCATTGAGTTATTTTTATACAAAAAATGTTACATGTAGTAACAGAAGCGCGAAGTGTAGGGGCTGGACTACGTCAGAGAAATCAGACCAGTGACGAGAGTATAGGTCTGACCAGATATGATGTTGCAATATTGTTTCTTGAATTTTACATATATGATCACCGAAACGGGATCTGGTTAGCAAATTTGGTGAGGTCGCGCTTCATCTGTTTGGGTGAATTTTGTTTTAGATCATTTTTAAGTGTGATTTCGGTCACTTATCTCAATTGGCATAATTAACAACTGGAGGGAGCTTTCCGGGGAGCGTAAAATAACGTCATCGTTTATCTGGCACCTTCGTGTGCATATACAGAGGAAATCTACAATGAGTAAATGCAGTGCTGATGAAACCCCGGTTTGCTGCTGTATGGATGTTGGCACCATCATGGACAACTCCGATTGCACAGCCTCCTATAGCCGCGTTTTTGCAACTCGCTCTGAAGCTGAAGAAACCCTCGCTGCGCTGACTGAACGCGCGCGCGGCGTTGAATCCGATCCGTGCGTCATCACCCCAGTCTTCAAAGACGTAGAGGGCGGCGTACAGATGGATATCGATTTTGTTTTTGCCTGCGAAGCAGAAACGCTGATCTTCCAACTGGGTCTGCGTTAATCCCTTCTAAACGCCTCTGCGATGCAGGGGCGTTTTCTTTTCCTCCTTCAGTGTGTTTTAGCTCCCATTTTTCTCTCTCCCTCATTGGCTTAATGTAAAAAATTAGTTAAGACTGTTATCAGGTCAGACCACTTTAGGTTTATCTTTTAACAGGGGAGTTTTATGAGTCAGGCACTACCGCTTATCACCCGTCAGGGCGATCGCATTGCCATTGTCAGTGGTTTACGTACCCCATTTGCCCGTCAGGCCACCGCCTTTCACGGTGTACCGGCGATTGATCTCGGCAAGATGGTTGTGAGCGAAATGCTGGCGCGTAGCGAAATTCCCCCTGAAATTATCGAACAGCTGGTTTTCGGCCAGGTTGTTCAGATGCCAGAAGCGCCCAATATTGCCCGCGAAATCGTCCTCGGTACGGGGATGAACGTGCGCACGGACGCCTATAGCGTCAGTCGTGCCTGCGCCACCAGTTTTCAGGCGGTCGCCAACGTAGCGGAAAGTCTGATGGCCGGAACGATTCGCGCGGGGATTGCGGGTGGGGCGGATTCCTCTTCAGTGCTGCCGATTGGCGTCAGTAAAAAGCTGGCGCGGACCCTGGTGGATGCCAATAAAGCGCGCACGTTGGGGCAACGTCTGAAACTCTTTTCCCGCTTAAAGCTGCGCGACCTGATGCCGGTTCCCCCGGCGGTGGCGGAGTATTCTACTGGCCTGCGGATGGGCGACACGGCTGAACAGATGGCAAAAACGTACCATATCTCCCGTGAACAACAGGATGCGCTGGCGCATCGCTCGCATCAACTGGCAGCACAGGCGTGGGCGGAAGGCAAACTGACGGATGAAGTGATGACGGCCTATGCGCCACCGTTTCGCGACCCATTTGAGCAGGACAACAACATACGCGGTAGTTCGACGCTGGCGGATTACGCCAAACTGCGCCCGGCCTTTGACCGCAAACATGGCTCGGTAACTGCGGCGAACAGCACGCCGCTGACCGATGGCGCGGCGGCGGTGATGTTAATGACCGAATCGCGCGCCCGCGAGCTGGGCTTAACGCCGCTGGGCTATCTGCGCAGCTACGCATTTACCGCCATTGGGGTGCAGCAGGATATGCTGCTCGGCCCGGCATGGGCCACGCCGCTGGCGCTCGATCGCGCGGGGCTCACCCTCGCCGATTTAACCTTGTTTGATATGCACGAAGCGTTTGCCGCACAAACGCTGGCGAACATTCAGTGCCTCGCAAGCGATAGGTTTGCCCGCGACGTGCTGGGGCGTGCTCAGGCCACCGGTGAGGTTGACGAAAGCAAATTCAATGTGTTGGGTGGGTCGATTGCCTATGGGCACCCCTTTGCCGCCACAGGCGCGCGAATGATCACGCAAACGCTTAATGAGTTGCGTCGCCGGGGAGGCGGTTTTGGCCTGGTCACCGCCTGCGCGGCGGGCGGTTTGGGCGCGGCAATGGTACTGGAGGCTGAATAATGACGACAATATCCGCATTTTCTCTCACCGTTCGCCCGGATAACGTCGCCATAATTACCATTGATGTGCCGGACGAAAAAATGAACACCCTGAAGGCGGAGTTTGGCACGCAGGTGCGGGCTATCCTCAAGCAAATTCGCGACAATAAAGCGCTTCAGGGCGTAGTGATAATCTCTGCCAAGCCTGACAACTTTATTGCCGGGGCCGATATCAACATGATTGGCAACTGCGCCAGCGCACAGGAAGCCGAAGGGCTCGCGCGGCAGGGGCAGCAGATCATGGCGGAGCTGAATGGTTTATCGATTCCGGTGATCGCCGCGATTCATGGTGCCTGTCTGGGCGGCGGGCTGGAACTGGCGCTGGCCTGTCATGGGCGTATCTGTTCTGACGATCCGAAAACCATGCTTGGGTTACCGGAGGTGCAGCTTGGTCTTCTGCCGGGCTCGGGCGGCACCCAACGATTGCCGCGTCTGATTGGTGTGAGTACGGCGCTGGATATGATTCTGACAGGTAAGCAGTTGCGCGCGCGTCAGGCGCTGAAGGTTGGGCTGGTGGATGATGTGGTGCCGCAGACGATTTTGCTGGATGCCGCGGTGGAGCTGGCAAAGCAAGCGCCGTCACGCTCACGCCATCTGCCGGTAAAAGAGCGCGTTCTCGCAGGCCCCCTGGGGCGCAATATTCTGTTTACGCTTGCCGGAAAGAAAACCGAGCAGAAAACGCACGGTAACTATCCGGCGACCAAAAGGATTCTGGAAGTGATTGAAACCGGGCTGGCGCAAGGTACCAGCAGCGGTTATGACGCGGAAGCACGCGCATTTGGCGAGCTGGCGATGACCTCGCAGTCTAAAGCGCTGCGGCATATTTTCTTCGCCAGTACCGAGATCAAAAAAGATCCGGGGGCCAGCGTTGAGCCCGGACCATTGCGTGCGGTGGGGATCTTAGGCGGCGGTCTGATGGGCGGGGGGATCGCCTTCGTGACCGCGACCAAAGGTAAACTTCCTGTACGTATCAAAGACATCCATGCGAAAGGCATTAACCACGCGCTGAAGTACAGTTGGGAGCTGCTTGATAACAAGGTGCGCCGCCGCCATATCAAGCCTAACGAGCGTGACAACCAACTGGCATTGATTTCCGGAACGACCGATTATCGCGGGTTTGCGCATCGGGATTTGGTGATTGAAGCGGTATTTGAAGATTTGGCGCTAAAACAGAAAATGGTCAGTGAAATTGAGCAGCAGTGCGCGCCGCATACTGTCTTTGCGTCGAATACGTCATCGCTGCCAATTGGCGATATAGCCGCTCAGGCGCAACGGCCTGAACAGGTCATCGGCCTGCATTTTTTCAGCCCGGTCGAAAAAATGCCGCTGGTGGAGGTTATCCCACACGCATCAACCTCTGAGCAGACTATCGCCACCACCGTTAAGCTTGCGAAGAAACAGGGGAAAATGCCGATTGTGGTGGCCGATCGCGCTGGGTTTTATGTAAACCGTATTTTAGCGCCGTACATCAACGAGGCGATGCGTATGCTGACTGACGGCGAGCGCATCGAAGATATTGATAATGCGCTGGTTAAGTTCGGTTTCCCCGTTGGGCCCATCCAGCTTTTGGATGAGGTGGGAATTGATACAGGCACCAAAATTATGCCGGTGCTGGAAGCGGCGTATGGGGATCGTTTCAGCGCCCCTGCAACCCTTATTTCAGCGATTTTGAACGACGATCGCAAAGGCAGAAAAAACGGTCGTGGATTCTATCTTTATGGTGCAAAAGGGCGTACAAGCAAGAAACAACCGGATAGCGCGATTTATTCGCTGCCGGGAATGGCGTCGCGTAACAGCCAGCTTTCGCCGCAACAGATAGCCGAACGCTGCGTGTTGCTCATGCTCAACGAAGCGGCGCGCTGCTTTGATGAACGCGTGATCCGCAGCGCGCGCGATGGTGACATTGGCGCTGTATTTGGCATTGGTTTTCCACCGTTCTTAGGTGGCCCGTTCCGTTATATGGATTCACTGGGCGCGGGTGAAGTGGTTGCCAGATTGCAACGACTGACGACGCAGTACGGTCCACGTTTTACGCCATGTGAGGCTTTAGTCGCCATGGCAGAGCGGGGAGAAACTTTTTGGTCTCCCGTGGAAACTGGCTTACAGGCTTGAGGTCAAAGGTATATCTTTCGGCGAATGACGTTGTTCGGGTCAGCCTTGGTTATTTTGTAAACAAAGATTGACTATACTTACGCCATTAAGGTAAAAGACAGCGTTTCATTCATTGGATGGATCAGGCACAATGCCCGGCTACCGAAACATCGCAGGTCTCGTTGCCTGCGATATTGATCGGTGCTTCTGTTTAACAAAAGCGGTGCAATATGCAAGTTTTTATTATGCGTCACGGCGACGCTGCTCTTGAAGCAGCCAGTGACTCGGTTCGTCCTCTTACGGGATGTGGTTGTGATGAATCTCGTCAGATGGCAACCTGGCTGAAAGGCCAAAAAGTGGATATTGAACGTGTTCTGGTTAGCCCGTTCCTGCGTGCGGAGCAGACTCTTGATGTGGTAGGGGAGTGCATGCACCTGCCTGAAGATGTCGAAGTGCTGCCTGAACTGACACCATGCGGCGATATCGGCCTCGTCGGCGCGTATCTGCAAGCGCTGGCGAACGAGGGGGTCGCGTCCGTGCTGGTGATATCCCATCTGCCACTGGTTGGCTACCTGGTCTCTGAACTCTGCCCTGGCGAAACGCCGCCAATGTTCACCACCTCTGCAATCGCCTGCGTCACGCTGGAAGCTGACGGGCTGGGCGTTTTCAAATGGCAAATGAGCCCCTGCAATCTGAAAATGGCGAAAGCGATTTAAGATCCTGCCTGATGTTGTGCCGGATGGCGCTTGCGATTATCCGGCCTACAGGTATACCCGAGTCGCCATCCGGCAACGCTTTGCGCCTACGGCAACTCCGGCGGTAGCCACTCTTCCACTTCAATCAGCACCAGCAGTGCGGCGTCTCCGCCATACTCTTTCGATGCCTGATGAAATGCCATGACGTGCGGATGCTGCGCCAGCCACAGCGGCGTTTGTTGTTTAAGAATATGCTTTCCGTGCCCGTGCATCACGCAGGCGCAAAACACATGTTCGCGGCGGCAGGCGGCAATCAGCGCGCCCAGTTCTTGTTTGGCCTGCTGCTGCGTCAACCCGTGCAAATCCAGAAACAGCTCCGGGGAGTAATCGCCACGGCGCAGTTTTTTCAGTTCGAAATGGCTGACGCCTTCACGCACGTACCTTACCGGCCCTTCAGTATTTAGCAGCGGTTGAAACTCGTCGGAAAAATAGTGGCTGTTGTCCACCTGCTCCTGAATCAGCCGTTTCACCGGCACTTCACTCACTTTCTTACGTAACGGGCGATGGACAATGGTGTCCTGCTTAATTTTGCGCGTCCCCGTCATCAGTTGCTGAAACAGCGCCTGATCCTCCTCGCTAAGTGATGCTTTCTTTTTCATCGATTCTTCTCATCTGGCATTTCCGTTAGTTTACCTTCTGAATGCGGCGGTTGGCAGTGAAAACGGTTTTTTCCCCTGTCGCCTGCGCAAGAATGCTGATTTATCGGCGTCTTCGTGGCAAACTAGCCGCCGAATTTACCCCGACGCATGCCCTGGAGAATAATGTGGATAAGATTTTTGTCGATGAAGCGGTCAATGAGCTGCAAACCATTCAGGACATGCTGCGCTGGGCGGTGAGCCGTTTTAGCGCGGCGAACATCTGGTACGGCCACGGCACCGATAACCCGTGGGATGAAGCCGTACAGCTGGTTTTGCCTTCACTCTATCTGCCGCTGGATATCCCGGAAGACATGCGCAGCGCGCGCCTGACCTCCAGTGAAAAGCATCGCATCGTCGAGCGCGTGATTCGCCGCGTCAACGAGCGTATTCCGGTTGCGTATCTGACCAATAAAGCCTGGTTCTGCGGCCATGAATTTTATGTCGACGAACGCGTGCTGGTGCCGCGTTCGCCGATTGGCGAATTAATCAACAATAAGTTCGCCGGGCTTATCAATCATCAGCCGCAGCACATCCTCGATATGTGCACCGGCAGCGGCTGTATCGCGATTGCCAGCGCCTATGCCTTCCCCGAAGCGGAAGTAGACGCCGTGGATATTTCGCTGGATGCCCTGGCCGTCGCCGAACAAAATATTGAAGAACACGGCATGATCCACAACGTCACGCCGATTCGCTCAGACCTCTTCCGTGACCTGCCGCAGTTGCAGTACGATTTAATCGTCACTAACCCGCCGTATGTCGATGCTGAAGACATGTCCGATCTGCCGAGCGAATACCGTTTCGAGCCAGAGCTGGGCCTCGCGTCGGGTACGGATGGGCTGAAGCTGACGCGCCGCATTCTGGCCTGCGCGCCGGATTACCTTGCGGACGATGGCGTGCTGATTTGTGAAGTTGGCAACAGCATGGTGCATCTCATGGACCAGTACCCGGACGTACCGTTTACCTGGCTGGAGTTTGATAACGGCGGTGACGGCGTCTTCATGCTGACCAAAGCGCAGCTGGTGGCTGCCCGCGATCATTTCGCGATTTACAAAGATTAATCCAGCACGCAACAACACAACAACGACAGCGGAGCCGTGATGGCAGGAAATACAATTGGACAACTCTTTCGCGTAACCACCTTCGGTGAGTCGCATGGTCTGGCACTTGGCTGTATTGTCGATGGCGTGCCGCCAGGCATCCCGTTAACGGAAGCCGATTTGCAGCACGACCTCGACCGTCGTCGCCCAGGCACCTCGCGCTACACCACCCAGCGCCGCGAGCCGGACCAGGTGAAAATTCTCTCTGGCGTATTTGAAGGCGTGACCACCGGTACCAGCATTGGCCTGCTGATTGAAAATACCGATCAGCGCTCGCAGGATTACGGCGCTATCAAAGATGTGTTCCGTCCAGGGCATGCTGATTACACCTATGAACAGAAATATGGTCTGCGCGACTATCGCGGCGGTGGCCGTTCTTCTGCTCGTGAAACCGCGATGCGCGTGGCGGCGGGCGCCATTGCCAAAAAATTCCTCGCGACAAAATTCGGTATTCAAATCCGCGCGTGCCTGACGCAAATGGGCGAGATTCCGCTGGCGATTAAAGACTGGGATCAAGTTGAGCAGAACCCGTTCTTCTGCCCGGATCCGGATAAAATCGACGCGCTGGATGAACTGATGCGTGGCCTGAAAAAAGAGGGCGATTCCATCGGCGCAAAAGTCACCGTGGTTGCTGACGGCGTGCCTGCTGGCTTTGGCGAGCCGGTCTTTGACCGCCTGGATGCCGATATCGCGCACGCACTGATGAGCATTAACGCGGTGAAAGGCGTGGAAATCGGCGATGGTTTTGAGGTGGTGAAACTGCGTGGCAGTGAAAACCGCGACGAAATTACCAAAAACGGTTTCCAGAGTAACCATGCAGGCGGCATTCTGGGGGGGATCAGTAGCGGTCAGCAGATCGTCGCGAACATCGCCCTGAAACCGACTTCCAGCATTACCGTGCCGGGTAAAACGCTCAACCGCTTTGGTGAAGAAGTCGAGATGATCACCAAAGGCCGTCACGATCCGTGTGTGGGTATTCGCGCGGTGCCTATCGCGGAAGCGATGCTGGCCATTGTTCTGATGGATCACTTTATGCGTCAGCGCGCGCAAAACGCCGATGTGACGACCACTCTTCCACGCTGGTAATCATGAAAAAAACCGTTCTCGCTTTGCTGGCCCTTGTGGCCAGCACCGCCAGCCTGGCGGCAACGCCGTGGCAAAAAGTTGTTCAGCCGATCCCCGGAAGCGCGCAGTCTATCGGCGCTTTTGCGAATGGGTGTATCGTCGGAGCCGAGGCGCTACCGCTGCAATCGAACTCTTATCAGGTGATGCGCACCGACCAGCGTCGCTATTTCGGCCATCCGGACCTGGTGCGCTTTATTCAGCGCCTCAGTCAGCAGGTGCAGAACAACGGCATGGGAACGGTGTTGATTGGCGATATGGGCATGCCTGCCGGTGGGCGTTTTAACGGCGGTCACGCCAGCCACCAGAGCGGTCTGGATGTCGATATCTTCCTGCAACTGCCGAAAACCCGCTGGACGTCGGCGCAACTGCTGAAACCGCAGGCGCTGGATTTGGTCGCGGCGGATGGTAAAAGCATCAACTCGCGCGTCTGGCAGCCGGAAATAGGCAATCTGATTAAGCTTGCCGCGCAGGATAGCGAAGTCACGCGTATCTTTGTCAACCCGGCAATTAAGCAACAGCTTTGCCTGGAGGCAGGGAGCGATCGTGACTGGTTGCGTAAGGTTCGACCGTGGTTCCAGCATCGTGCGCATATGCACGTGCGTCTGCGTTGCCCAGCGAACAGCCTTGAATGTGAAGATCAAGCTTTACCGCCAGCAGGTGACGGTTGCGGTGCGGAGTTACAAAGCTGGTTCGAACCGCCCAAACCGGGTGCCACCAAACCTGTGAAGAAGACGCCGCCGCCATTACCGCCTTCCTGCCAGGCGTTACTGGATGAGCATGTACTCTGATGGACAGTTTTGTTGAGATATTCACCGTCTCCCCCCTCATGTTGGCGGCGCTGTTTTTTATCGCCGCGCTGGCCGGGTTTATCGATTCTTTAGCGGGTGGCGGCGGCTTACTCACCGTTCCCGCGCTGATGGCGGCGGGGATGTCACCCGCACAGGCCCTGGCAACCAACAAATTACAGGCCTGTGGCGGTTCGCTTTCGGCATCACTCTATTTTGTCCGCCAGAAAGTCGTTAACCTGGCCGATCAGAAGCTCAATATTCTGATGACATTCATTGGTTCAATGGCTGGGGCGCTGCTGGTTCAGTATGTAAAAGCTGACGTGCTGCGCCAAATCTTACCGCTTCTGGTTATCGGTATTGGTTTGTATTTCCTGCTGATGCCGAAAATCGGCGAAGGCGACCGCGCGCGTCGTCTGCATGGCCTGCCGTTTGCCCTGGTGGCGGGCGGCTGCGTCGGTTTTTATGACGGCTTCTTTGGCCCCGGCGCGGGGTCATTCTACGCACTGGCGTTTGTCACTCTGGCGGGTTTTAACCTCGCTAAATCGACCGCCCATGCGAAAGTACTGAACGCCACGTCAAACGTTGGCGGGCTGCTACTGTTTATTCTGGGCGGCAAAGTTATCTGGGCAACCGGCTTCGTGATGATGGTCGGTCAGTTCTTCGGTGCCCGAATGGGGTCACGGCTGGTTCTCAGCAAAGGGCAATCGCTTATTCGCCCGATGATTGTCATCGTCTCGGCGGTGATGAGCGCCAAACTTCTGTATGACAGCCATGGACAGGAAATCCTTCAGTGGTTAGGGATGAATTAATGAACGCAACGCATAACGCGCAGCAGCTGATCGCTATTTTCGATAGCTGTTTTGCCGATGATTTTAATACCCGTCTGATTAAAGGCGACGACGAACCGATCTATCTTCCTGCTGATGCCGATGTGCCCTATAACCGCATCGTCTTCGCCCACGGCTTTTACGCCAGCGCGCTGCACGAGATTTCGCACTGGTGTATCGCCGGAAAAGCGCGCCGTGAACAGGTCGATTTCGGTTACTGGTACTGCCCGGACGGGCGCGATGCCAAAACACAAGGGCAGTTTGAAGATGTGGAAGTGAAACCACAGGCTTTTGACTGGCTGTTCTGCGTGGCGGCGGGCTATCCGTTTAACGTGAGCTGCGACAACCTTGAAGGCGACTTCGAGCCGGACCGCATCGTTTTTCAGCGCCGCGTGCATGCGCAGGTGATGGAATATCTGGAGAAGGGCATTCCTGCACGCCCGGCCAGATTTATCAACGCATTACAAAACTATTATCAGACGCCGCCGCTCGCGGCAGAACAATTTCCGTGGCCGGAAGATCTTAACTAACGCCACGTTCAAAAAGAGGAAAGAAGATGATCGCCGAGTTTGAATCACGCATTCTGGCGTTAATTGATGACATGGTGGAGCACGCCAGCGACGATGAACTGTTTGCCAGCGGTTATCTGCGTGGTCACCTGACGCTGGCGGTTGCCGAGCTGGAAGAGGGCGACGACCACTCGGCTGATGCGGTGTCGCACAATGTGACCCGCAGCCTGGAGAAAGCGATTCAGGCGGGCGAACTGTCACCGCGCGACCAGGCGCTGGTGCTGGGGATGTGGGAGACGCTGTTCCAGAAGGCGCAGCAGTAGGGCCCTCACCCTATCCCTCTCCCACAGGGAGAGGGGACCGTTCGTGCAGTTTGGTTTTTCTCCCTCTCCCTGCGGGAGAGGGCCGGGGTGAGGGGGAGCTTACTTAACCTTTTTCCCCTTCAATAACTTTCTCACCCACAACCGGTTCGGATTCAACGCCGATAATGTCCGGGCATCCAGCGGTAGCGGTTCATGGCTCATTTGCGATGCCAGTATTTCGGCCGCCAGCGGCGCGGTGCATAACCCACGAGACCCAAATCCACCCAACATAAACAGATTCGGATAAACCGGGGCCGTGACTGCGGTGTCCTGCTCCTCAAGCAGTTGAGCATATTGCGTCAGCGTGGCGTCGTAATCCGGCACATTGCCGAGCATGGGCAGATGGTCGCGCGTGGCGCATCGCACGCCAACACGCGCCTCGTTGGCGCTGACGTCGACCTCTTTCGCCCATTCGGCATCGGGGAAACAGTCGATCAATCGCTGACGATTATGCTGCTGGTCTTCCTCGTTAAAGGTCATCTCTCGTTCGCCACGATGGTAGCTTGCGCCAATGCAGTGATGCTGATTGGCCGGGTTTTGCGGCGTCAGGTAACCGTCATAGCACAATACCTGGCGAAGCTGCGCCAGCGAAGGGCCCGTGGGAATATGACTTACCTGCCCGCCAACAGCGTACACAGGCAACGCTGCAGTTTGGGGAAGCTGGTTAATATTATGCCCGGTCGCCAGCACCACGCTCGCGGCATGGGCGCTTTCACAATCAGTGAAATGCAACTGCCAGGCGTCATCCTGCTTTTCCAGCGAAGTGAGGGATTTGTTCCAGTGCACGGTCAGCCCTTGCTGCCGGGCCAGCGCCAATACGCCTGCCGTGAGTTGTGCCGGAGAGAGCCAGCCGCCCGCCGGATACTGAATACCGCCACAGCCCGTTTCTACGCCGATACTGGCGGCAACGTCCTGCGCGCTCACCGCGTGTGCCAGGGCTTCAGGCAGCCCCAGCAAGAGCATCTGGTCGATTTTCTGCTGACTTTTTTCATCCCAGCCAAGCTGGGTAACGCCGCACCATTGGTGATCAAATTCCACCGGAAGGGAATCATAAAGTCGACGTGCGAAGGTAAACGCCGCCGGGAAGAAGGTTTCCAGCGCCGGATCGTGCGCGCTCAGCAACGGATACAGCGCGCCCTGACGATTGCCGGATGCGCCCTGCGCCGGGGCATCGTCGGCGCAGTAAAGCGTCACCTGCCAGCCGCGTCTCAGTAGGGCCAGTGAGAGCAGGGCGCTGGCGATACCGCCGCCGATAATCGCAGTTTCACGCGTGCTGGCGCCGGTGCGGGCAAACCAGGGCGCACGCGCGGGAAGGGTGTTTGGCTGCGTCATTTCCCCGACCAGCATTTCGCGCTTGCGGCCAAAGCCTTTGGTTTTATGCATCGTAAAACCGGCGTCCTGTAAACCTCGACGGACAAAACCCGCCGAGGTGAACGTCGCCAGCGTGCCGCCGGGCCGGGCCAGACGCGCCATCGCGGAAAAGAGCTGCGGCGTCCACATATCCGGGTTTTTCGCCGGGGCGAAGCCGTCGAGGAACCAGGCATCCACCTGCTGATTGAACGAATCATCCAGTTGATCAGTCAGCTCGTTGATGTCGCCGAACCATAAATCGAGCGTCACCCGTCCGCCATCGAGCAATAAACGGTGGCATCCCGCCAGCGGCAACGGCCACTGGGCCTGAAGCTGTTCCGCCCACGGTGCCAGTTCCGGCCAGTGCTGATGTGCTAAGCGCAGGTCGCCGGCGGTGAGTGGGAATTTTTCAAAGCTGACAAAATGCAGCCGTTGCAGTGTCGCCTCAGGGTTGGCGAGGCGAAAGGCATCGAACGCCTGCCAAAGCGTTAGAAAGTTGAGCCCGGTTCCGAACCCGCTTTCCGCTACCACAAAAAGAGGATGCGGATGCGTGGGGAAGCGTGCCTCTAACTGGTTACCCCCCAGAAAGACGTAGCGTGTTTCTTCCAGACCATTGTCATTGGAGAAGTAGACGTCGTCGAAATCTCGGGAAACAGGTGTACCCTCACTGTTGAATTCGAGGTTGGCAGATTGTATGGCGTTTTGTTTCACGTAAGTTACTCGTGCGGCAAGGAGTCCGCCGATCTTAGCGATGCGTGCCGGAAGGCGCAAATTTATGCATAAATTGGCTGATCGGACTTGTTCGGCGTACAAGTGTACGCTATCTTGCCTCTCGAAACTTTAAAATAGTGATGACTTACAGAGGTTATGAATGAAACGTGCAGTGATTACTGGCCTGGGCATCGTTTCCAGCATCGGTAGCAACCAGCAGGAAGTCCTGGCATCTCTGCGTGAAGGACGCTCGGGGATCACTTTCTCTCAAGAGTTCAAAGATTCTGGTATGCGTAGCCACGTATGGGGTAACGTCAAACTGGACACCACCGGTCTTATCGACCGCAAAGTGGTCCGTTTCATGAACGATGCCTCTATCTACGCTTACCTCTCCATGCAGCAAGCCGTTGAAGACTCCGGCCTGAAAGCAGAAGATTATCAGAATAACCCGCGTGTGGGATTGATCGCCGGTTCCGGTGGCTCTTCCAAAGCGCAGGTATTCGGCGCTGACGCAATGCGTAGCCCGCGCGGCCTGAAAGCGGTTGGCCCTTATGTGGTGACTAAAGCCATGGGTTCTGCGGTTTCCGCGTGCCTGGCAACGCCGTTTAAAATTCACGGTGTCAACTACTCTATTAGCTCTGCGTGTGCCACTTCCGCGCACTGTATCGGTAATGCGGTAGAACAAATTCAACTGGGCAAACAGGACATCGTGTTTGCAGGCGGCGGCGAAGAACTGGGCTGGGAAATGGCCTGTGAGTTCGACGCTATGGGCGCACTGTCCACTAAATTCAACGACACGCCGGAAAAAGCGTCCCGTACCTATGACGCGCACCGTGATGGCTTCATCATCGCAGGCGGCGGCGGTATGGTTGTCGTGGAAGAGCTGGAACACGCTCTGGCGCGCGGCGCGCATATCTATGCAGAAATCGTGGGCTACGGCGCAACGTCTGATGGCGCTGACATGGTTGCTCCGTCTGGTGAAGGCGCAGTACGTTGCATGAAGATGGCGATGAACGGCGTTGATACCCCAATCGACTACCTGAACTCCCACGGTACTTCTACTCCGGTAGGCGACGTGAAAGAACTGGGCGCTATCCAGGAAGTGTTTGGCGATAACAGCCCGGCTATCTCTGCTACCAAAGCCATGACCGGCCACTCTCTGGGCGCAGCTGGCGTGCAGGAAGCTATCTACTCTCTGCTGATGCTGGAACATGGCTTTATCGCGCCAAGCATCAACATTGAAGAGCTGGACGAGCAGGCTGCTGGCCTGAACATCGTTACCAAACCGACTGAGCGTGAACTGACGACCGTTATGTCCAACAGCTTCGGCTTCGGCGGTACCAACGCAACGCTGGTGATGCGCAAGCTGAAAGCGTAATTGCTGAATGTGATAAAAAAGGAGCCGAAAGGCTCCTTTTTTGTGCGTTGACATCTTGCTGTTAAAAAAGGCAAAATCTGCCCTCAACACTCTTATATGAGTGCGTAAGCGTTTAACGTCAATCAACGCGCCGACACCCTGATTATCAGGTGGAGGAGGCGTGGTCTATTCCCCGCCTTACTCTGCATTCTGGAGTAAAGCATGTCTGAAGTTTCTCAATCTGTTCCAGCATCTTCCGGTAACGGATCGCTGTTCCGTATCGCATTTGCCGTTTTTCTCACTTATCTGACCGTCGGTATTCCGCTGCCCGTTATTCCGTTATTTGTGCATCAGGAACTGGGGTATGGCAATACCATGGTGGGTATCGCCGTGGGTATTCAGTTTCTTGCCACCGTGTTAACGCGAGGCTATGCCGGGCGTTTGGCCGATCAGTACGGTGCGAAGCGTTCGGCGCTTCAGGGAATGGCCGCCTGTGCGCTGGCCGGAGCGGCCTGGCTGGCGGCGGCACTGCTGCCCGTCGATGCGATGGTGAAGTTTGGCCTGCTGATTGTGGGCCGTTTGATTCTGGGCTTTGGTGAAAGCCAGTTGCTAACCGGAACACTCACCTGGGGCATGGGGCTGGTTGGCCCAAAACGCTCCGGAAAGGTGATGTCGTGGAACGGGATGGCGATTTTTGGCGCGCTGGCGGTTGGTGCGCCGTTGGGACTTTTCCTCAACAGCCATTACAGTTTTGCCACGCTTGCGGTGGTGACGATGCTGTTGCCCGTGGCGGCGTGGGCCTTTAACGGTAGCGTACGCAAAGTGCCTGCCAGCGCAGGCGAACGGCCTTCGCTGTGGAGCGTTATTGGGCTTATCTGGCAGCCGGGTCTGGGCCTGGCGCTGCAGGGCGTGGGCTTTGCGGTGATCGGTACTTTTGTGTCGCTCTACTTTGCCAGCAACGGCTGGGCGATGGCGGGTTTTACCTTAACAGCCTTTGGTGGCGCGTTTGTACTGGTGCGAATTCTGTTTGGCTGGATGCCTGACCGTTTCGGCGGGGTGAAGGTGGCGGTAGGCTCGCTGGTGGTTGAAACGGTGGGCCTGGCGCTGCTGTGGCTGGCACCGGATGCGTGGATGGCGCTCGCCGGTGCGGCACTCACCGGAGCAGGTTGTTCGCTGATTTTCCCGGCGCTGGGCGTCGAAGTCGTCAAGCGTGTACCGCCGCAGGTGCGCGGCACGGCGTTAGGCGGCTATGCGGCATTTCAGGATATCGCGCTCGGTGTCTCCGGCCCGCTGGCGGGGATGCTGGCGACAATGGCGGGATATCCTTCCGTCTTCCTTGCCGGGGCGATTTCGGCGCTGCTGGGCATTGTGGTGACGCTGATTGCATTCCGTCGCCCATAAATTCACTGCTTTTTTAGCCCGATATTATCTATCGGGCTTTTACGTTTTAAAGCACAATCCACATGATTGCCATCACCACTATTATCACTACCAGCATGATGCCAGGGCGCGCAGAGGCCGCTTTATACGCCTCAATAAGCGGTGCGAACGGGCTGGTGATAGGCTGCACATATCGCACATCCAGCGTGTCCTGCGAACGCTCGACGCGCTTAAGGAACAGCTGATTCAGCAGCGTTTGCACCTGCGTCATCGTCAGCACCGTCTGTGGCGTAATGTTCCAGTTTTGCTGACCGTAATCCTTCAGAGCCTGCCACTCGTGCGGCTCCATCGGTTGTTTGAGCGCGGCCTGCAATGCATTGAGCGTCGGCGCGGGCTGGGTGCTAAGCGTCTGTCGCGCCTGTAACCACGTCGCCAGTGCCGTAAAATGCTTGGCCGGAATCAACTCGCCGGTTTTTACACCGGAAAGCTCCAGCATCGACTGCCAGATAATCTTGCTCGACTCGCCCGTGGCAGCGGCAAGTTTGGTCACCAGTTGATTCAGCGTATTGTGCTCGGCTGGCTGCAATGGGCGATCGGTCGCCGGACGCTGCTGCGGTTGCGGAATCGACAATTGGCCGTTTTGTAGTAGTTGCAACACATTTTTCAGTTGAGCGGGCGTCAACTGGCTCAGCGCGGTTTGCCCGTACTGCTGGCGAATGAAATCGCTGACCGCCTGGCGATTATTCCCGTGATTCAGTAATTCCGTCAGTTGTGACAGGGTTTGCCGGGTGCTGAGATTCTGTTGCGCCGTTTCGAGGCGCTGCTTCAGGTTCTGCTCGGCGGCAGGAAAATTGCGCGACACCAGCGGTGAATCGTTCTTCAACCCCAAATCGTGACGCACGCCAGCCCACACCTGCGCATTTGTTTGCGAGGTCAACGCCATAAGACGTGTAATAAGGCGTTCAAGTACCGTGCGCTGCTGCGTGGAGAGCGGTTGTTCCCCAGCAATGGACGTTGTGGTGGAACCTTCCCCGGGAGGGCGCGAGGGCATACCTGAAATGGGTTGCGTCATGATTTATCCTTAACCTTATTGCTTTACTTAACCAGGAAGTCGAGTATGCCTGGCGGCCAGATTATGGCACACTTCCCCGGTTAACTCTCGTTCTCAGACAGGTACCGTAACGTGAAAATCCTTGTTGATGAAAATATGCCCTACGCCCGTGAGCTCTTCAGCCGTTTGGGTGAGGTGAAGGCTGTTCCTGGACGCCCCATTCCGGTTGCGGAACTGGCGGGCGCCGACGCGCTGATGGTGCGATCAGTCACGAAGGTGAATGAGACCCTGCTGGCGAATCAGTCGATCAAATTTGTTGGCACGGCGACCGCGGGTACGGACCATGTCGATCAGGCGTGGCTTGCGCAGGCGGGCATTGGTTTTTCCGCCGCCCCTGGCTGTAACGCCATTGCGGTTGTGGAATATGTTTTCTCCTCGCTGCTGTATCTCGCTGAGCGCGACGGTTTCACGCTCACAGATCGTACAGTCGGGATTGTAGGCGTCGGTAACGTGGGCGCACGCCTGCAAAAACGTCTCGAAGCGTTAGGTGTGCGCACGCTGCTGTGCGATCCGCCGCGTGCCGATAACGGCGACGAAGGCGATTTCCGTCCGCTGGATGAACTGGTACAGGAAGCCGATATTCTGACCTTCCATACGCCACTGTTTAAAGATGGCCCGTATAAGTCGCTGCACCTGGCGGATGAGGCGCTGATTCGCCGCCTGAAACCGGGGGCGATTTTAATTAACGCCTGCCGTGGCCCGGTGGTGGATAACGCAGCCTTGTTAAAATGCCTTGAGGCCGGACAGGACCTGAGCGTCGTGCTTGACGTCTGGGAGCCAGAACCGGATCTCAACCTTGCGCTGCTCGATAAAGTAGATATCGGCACGTCACACATTGCGGGCTATACGCTGGAAGGCAAAGCGCGTGGTACCACCCAGGTGTTTGAAGCCTATAGCAAGTTTATCGGTCAGGCGCAGCAGGTGGCGCTGGATACGCTGCTGCCGCCGCCAGAATTCGGCCGTATCACCCTGCACGGTAAGCTCTGCCAGCCAACGCTGAAAAGGCTGGTGCATTTGGTGTATGATGTGCGCCGCGATGATGCACCGCTGCGAAAAGTAGCGGGCATTCCGGGTGAATTCGACAAGCTGCGTAAGAATTACCTTGAGCGCCGCGAGTGGTCGTCACTGTATGTCCAGTGCGATGACGCAGATGCGGCGACGCTTTTGAAAAAGCTCGGGTTTAACGCTGTGCATCACCCAATTCGTTAAGATTATTTCTTTTGTGCCTTGCCTGTCGGCGAGGCACGTCGCTATTTCTGGAGTAAATCACCATGTCTGAAGGCTGGAATATTGCCGTACTGGGCGCAACGGGCGCCGTTGGGGAAGCCCTGCTGGAAACACTGGCGGAGCGAGAGTTCCCGGTCGGTGAGCTCTATGCGCTGGCGCGTAGCGAAAGTGCCGGGGAATCTCTGCGTTTTGGCGGGAAAACCGTGCGCGTTCAGGATGCGGCGGAATTCGACTGGACGCAGGTTCAACTCGCGTTCTTCGCGGCGGGTGTGGAAGCTACCTCCACTTACGTGGAAGAAGCCACTAACTCAGGCTGCCTGGTTATCGATTTGAGCGGACTGTTCGCGCTTGAACCGGACGTGCCGCTGGTGGTGCCGGAAGTGAACCCGTTTGTGCTGGCCGATTATCGTAACCGTAATCTGGTTGCCGTGCCGGACAGCCAGACCAGCCAGTTGCTGGCCGCGCTGAAACCGCTTATCGATCAGGGCGGCCTGGCGCGTATCAACGTGACGTGCCTGATCTCTGCATCGGCTCACGGCAAGAAAGCAGTTGATGCGCTGGCGGGGCAGAGTGCAAAACTGCTCAACGGCATTCCGATTGATGATGACGATTTCTTCGGTCGCCAGCTGGCGTTCAACATGCTGCCGCTGCTGCCAAATCGTGAAGGGATCGTGCGTGAAGAGCAGCGCATTGTTGATCAGACACGCAAAATTTTGCAGGACGAAGGCCTGATTATCTCCGCTAACTGCGTCCAGTCGCCGGTCTTCTATGGTCATGCGCAGATGGTCGGATTCGAAGCCATGCGTCCGCTGGCTGCAGACGAAGCCCGTGATGCTTTCGCGCGTGGCGAAGATGTTGTGCTCTCTGAAGAGAATGAATTCCCGACGCAGGTGAACGATGCTTCCGGTAGTGCGCATTTGTCTATTGGCTGTGTGCGCAATGACTACGGTATGCCGGAACAGGTGCAGTTCTGGTCGGTCGCCGATAACGTTCGTTTTGGCGGTGCACTGATGGCGGTGAAAATCGCTGAAAAATTAGTGCAGGAGTACATGTACTAATGTCGGAAGTGCAGCAACAGCCGGTCTATAAAATTGCGCTGGGCATCGAGTATGACGGCAGCAAATATTATGGCTGGCAGCGTCAGAATGAAGTACGCAGCGTGCAGGAAAAGCTGGAAAAGGCGCTCACGCAGGTGGCCAATGAACCGATTACCGTGTTTTGTGCCGGGCGGACTGATTCCGGCGTACATGGTACCGGGCAGGTAGTGCATTTTGAAACCACCGCCGATCGCAAAGACGCGGCGTGGACATTGGGTGTAAATGCGAATTTACCTGGTGACATTGCGGTGCGTTGGGTGAAACATGTGCCGGAAGATTTTCATGCGCGTTTTAGCGCCACGGCTCGCCGTTATCGCTACATCATCTACAATCATCGGTTGCGTCCGGCGGTGATGAGTCAGGGGGTGACCCACTATCATCAACCGCTGGATGAAGCGCGGATGCACCGTGCCGCACAGTGTTTGCTGGGCGAGAACGATTTCACCTCGTTCCGCGCGGTGCAGTGCCAGTCACGCACGCCGTGGCGCAATATTATGCATATTAATGTTGCTCGCTATGGCGCGTATGTGGTGGTGGATATCAAAGCCAATGCCTTTGTGCATCATATGGTAAGGAATATCGTCGGCAGTCTGATGGAAGTCGGCGCCCAAAACCAGCCAGAGAGCTGGATTGCTGAGTTGTTAGCCGCAAAAGACAGAACGCTGGCGGCAGCAACGGCGAAAGCGGAAGGTTTGTATCTGGTTTCTGTTGATTACCCGGAACGTTTTGACCTACCGCGCGTACCCATGGGGCCGCTATTTTTAGCGGACTGAGAGCAGTTCACAAAGGCTGAAGACAATTATGGATCTGATTCACTTTCTTATTGATTTTATTCTACATATTGATGTGCATCTGGCTGAGCTCGTCGCGCAATACGGCGTCTGGGTTTATGCCATTCTGTTTTTAATTCTCTTTTGTGAAACAGGCCTGGTTGTTACGCCGTTTTTACCGGGAGATTCCCTGCTGTTTGTGGCCGGGGCACTGGCCTCGCTGGGCACCAATGACATTAACGTCCATCTGATGGTGGCATTAATGTTGATTGCCGCGATTGCGGGAGACGCGGTGAATTACACGATAGGGCGACTGTTTGGTGAGAAGCTATTCAGTAACCCGAACTCAAAAATTTTCCGCCGCAGCTACCTGGATAAAACGCACCAGTTTTACGAAAAACACGGCGGAAAAACGATTATTCTGGCGCGATTCGTACCCATTGTGCGCACCTTTGCGCCGTTTGTGGCCGGGATGGGGCATATGTCCTATCGTCATTTCGCCGCTTATAACGTGATTGGCGCGGTGCTGTGGGTACTGCTGTTTACCTATGCAGGTTACTTCTTTGGCACGATTCCGATGATCCAGGATAATCTTAAGTTATTGATTGTCGGCATTATTGTGGTCTCTATTTTGCCGGGAATTATCGAGATTGTGCGCCACCGTCGCGCGGCGGCAAAACAAGCGAAGTAAGCGCGAATTCGCGGTTCGACCACTTTTTTGTCCAAAGTTTCGGGCTGTTATGTTTTAATGTGCAACATTCATGGTCTGTAAGGGGCAAAAATGGCATCATGCGCCCCTTATGACAAAACTGGCATCGACCAGGTTCAGGCAGAAAGGTTATCAATGAGCTGGATTGAACGAATTAAAAGCAACATCACCCCTACACGCAAAGCGAGCATTCCTGAGGGTGTATGGACCAAGTGCGACAGCTGTGGGCAGGTTCTGTACCGCGCCGAGCTGGAGCGTAACCTGGAGGTTTGCCCTAAGTGTGACCACCACATGCGTATGTCAGCGCGTAATCGCCTGCATAGCCTGCTGGATGAAGGTTCACTGGTGGAACTGGGAAGCGAGCTTGAGCCCAAAGACGTGCTGAAGTTCCGTGACTCCAAGAAATACAAAGACCGTCTGGCGTCTGCTCAGAAAGAAACGGGCGAGAAAGATGCGCTGGTGGTCATGAAAGGCACGCTGCACGATATGCCAGTAGTGGCTGCGGCATTCGAATTCGCCTTTATGGGCGGTTCGATGGGCTCCGTAGTCGGCGCGCGTTTTGTCCGTGCGGTTGAGCAGGCACTGGAAGATAACTGCCCGCTGATTTGCTTCTCTGCATCCGGCGGCGCGCGTATGCAGGAAGCGCTGATGTCGCTGATGCAGATGGCGAAAACCTCTGCGGCGCTGGCGAAAATGCAGGAACGCGGTCTGCCGTATATCTCCGTACTGACCGACCCAACCATGGGCGGCGTATCGGCGAGCTTCGCGATGCTGGGCGACCTGAATATCGCTGAACCGAAAGCGCTGATCGGCTTTGCCGGCCCGCGAGTTATCGAACAAACCGTTCGTGAAAAACTGCCGCCGGGATTCCAGCGCAGTGAGTTCCTGATTGAGAAAGGGGCAATCGATATGATTGTTCGTCGTCCGGAAATGCGCCTGAAACTGGCGAGCATCCTGGCGAAGCTCATGAATCTTCCGGCGCCACATCCGGATGAAGCCCACGAAAGTGTGGTGGTACCGCCGGTACCGGATCAGGAACCAGAGGCCTGATAATGCAAAGGGCAGGGCCAGACGGCGCTGCCCTTTTTGCTTCTCATCACCGTTAAAGAAATCGCGGGCACCATGGACAACAAACTAATTCCTCAGGCCACGTCGCCCCTGGCTACGTGGCTTTCTTATCTGGAACACCTCCACACCAAAACCATCGACCTCGGCCTGGAGCGCGTGGGCGAAGTGGCTGCCCGGCTGAACGTGCAAAAGCCAGCGCCATTTGTCTTTACCGTTGCCGGAACTAACGGCAAAGGGACCACCTGTCGGACGCTGGAGGCGATGCTGACGGCGGCGGGTTACAAGGTGGGTGTTTACAGTTCTCCGCATCTGGTGCGTTATACCGAACGCGTGCGTGTGCAGGGTGCGGAGCTCGCTGAAAGCGCGCATACGGCGTCATTTGCCGCTATTGAGCAGGCGCGCGGCGACATCTCTTTGAGCTATTTCGAATATGGCACGCTGTCGGCGCTGTGGTTGTTTAAACAGGCCGGGCTGGATGTGGTTATCCTTGAAGTAGGGCTGGGCGGGCGACTGGATGCGACGAATCTGGTGGACCCGGATGTGGCGGTCATTACCAGCATCGCGCTGGATCATACCGATTGGCTGGGGCCGGATCGCGAAAGTATTGGCCGTGAAAAAGCCGGTATCTTCCGTGCAGGGCGTCCGGCCGTCGTAGGTGAGCCGGATATGCCGACGACGATCGCTGATGTGGCGCGTGAAAAGGGCGCACAGCTGTTACAACGCGATATTGCCTGGCGGTATGGCGTGGACACTGAAAGCTGGTGGTTTAGCGATGCGACAGGCCGCCTGAACACATTGCCGTTGCCACAGGTGCCGCAGCCGAATGCTGCCACTGCGCTGGCGGCACTGCGCGCCAGCGGACTGAATGTCAGCGAACAGGCCATTCGTGAAGGCATTGCCAGCGCGATTCTGCCGGGACGTTTTCAGACTATCCAGACCTCGCCACGCGTGATTCTGGACGTTGCGCATAACCCCCACGCTGCCGCGTACCTCGCCGGGCGTCTCAAATCTGAGCCGCTAACCGGGCGTGTTCTGGCGGTTATTGGTATGCTGCATGATAAGGATATCGCCGGTACGCTGGCGTGTCTGGAAGGTATTGTCGATAGCTGGTATTGTGCGCCTTTAGAGGGGCCGCGCGGGGCCACCGCTGAACAACTGGTGGAACATTTACGCGCAGGAACCGTCTACGCCAGCGTGGCGCAGGCGTGGCACGCGGCGATGGCCGATGCCGGGCCGGAAGACACGGTGCTGGTGTGTGGTTCATTCCACACGGTAGCGCATGTAATGGAAGAGTTAGACGCGGGGAGAACCGGTGGCAAGTAAGTTTCAGAACCGCTTAGTCGGGACAATTGTACTGGTAGCGCTGGGCGTCATCGTGTTGCCAGGGCTGCTCGACGGGCAGAAAAAACATTACCAGGATGAGTTTGCCGCGATCCCGTTGGTGCCAAAACCGGGCGACCGGGATGAGCCCGATATGCTGCCGACGGCGACGCAGGCGCTGCCTGCGCAGCCGCCGGAAGGCGCAGCGGAAGAGGTGAGGGCAGGCGATGCGGCAGCACCGTCGCTCGATCCTGGGCGTTTTGCCGCGGCAAACAATAACGGCATCGATCCTGCGCCGGAACCGGTGGAACAACCGAAGACAAAACCAAAACCGGTTGAACCGCCGAAACCGAAGCCGCAGCCAACGCGTGATGTCGCCAGCGAGCAAATCGCTGCCGCGACCGAAACGCCGCCAGCCAAACCGACGCCTGCTGAAAAACCGGCCCCGGAAGGGAAGGCGTATGTTGTGCAGCTTGGCGCGTTGAAAAACGCCGATAAAGTAAACGAGATTGTCGCCTCGCTTCGCGGTGCGGGCTATCGCGTCTACACGTCGCCTTCTACGCCAGTCCAGGGTAAAATTACCCGCATCCTGGTGGGACCTGATGCGTCGAAAGATAAGCTGAAAGGTTCGCTTGGTGAGCTTAAGCAGCTTTCCGGGCTGAGCGGGGTGGTGATGGGGTATTCGCCGAATTAAAGGTGACCCCTCACCCTAACCCTCTCCCTTAGGGAGAGGGAACCGATCGAGCACGATGTAAAGTTCGGTGTAGGTTTCCCCCTCTCCCGGAGGGAGAGGGCCGGGGTGAGGGGGTAAAAACCCCCTTCAGAAGCGATGGCGTTGAACATTTTTTCAGCGCCTTTTTTATTTTCGCAGGGAAAGGAAATCCCTACGCAAACGTTTTCTTTTTCTGTTAGAATGCGCCCCGAACCGGATGACAGGGCGTAGCATCGTGGGACACATATGGTCTGGATTGATTACGCCATTATCGCGGTAATAGGTTTTTCCTGTCTGGTTAGCCTTATCCGTGGCTTTGTTCGTGAAGCGTTATCGCTGGTGACATGGGGCTGTGCCTTCTTTGTCGCCAGTCATTACTACACTTACCTGTCCGTCTGGTTCACGGGCTTTGATGATGAACTGGTTCGCAACGGGATTGCTATCGCGGTACTGTTTATCGCGACGCTTATCGTCGGCGCTATCGTTAACTACGTTATCGGTCAACTGGTGGAAAAAACCGGTTTGTCGGGAACGGACAGAGTGTTGGGCATCTGCTTTGGTGCGCTGCGCGGGGTGTTAATCGTCGCCGCCATTCTGTTCTTCCTCGATACCTTTACGGGCGTTGCGAAAAGCGAAGACTGGCATAAATCGCAGCTTATTCCGCAGTTCAGTTTCATCATCAGATGGTTCTTTGACTATCTGCAAAGCTCGTCAAGTTTCTTGCCCAGGACATAAGTCCTGAGATGTGGCTTAACGAGGAAAAGACGTATGTGCGGTATTGTCGGTATCGCCGGTGTTATGCCGGTCAACCAGTCGATTTATGATGCGTTAACGGTGCTGCAGCATCGTGGACAGGATGCCGCGGGCATCATCACCATTGATGCGAACAACTGCTTCCGTTTACGCAAGGCAAACGGGCTGGTCAGCGATGTCTTTGAAGCTCGCCATATGCAGCGTATGCAAGGCAACATGGGGATTGGCCACGTGCGCTATCCAACCGCTGGCAGCTCCAGCGCGTCTGAGGCGCAGCCTTTCTACGTCAACTCCCCGTATGGCATTACGCTTGCCCACAACGGTAACCTGACCAATGCGCACGAACTGCGTCAAAAACTGTTCGAAGAGAAGCGCCGCCACATCAACACCACTTCTGATTCCGAGATCCTGCTGAATATCTTCGCCAGCGAACTCGACAATTTCCGCCATTATCCGCTGGAAGCCGATAACATCTTCGCTGCGATTGCCGCGACTAACCGCCAAATCCGTGGCGCTTACGCCTGTGTGGCGATGATTATCGGTCACGGCATGGTCGCCTTCCGCGACCCGAACGGTATTCGTCCGCTGGTGCTGGGCAAACGCGATATTGGCGATGGCCGCACAGAATATATGGTTGCTTCTGAAAGCGTGGCGCTTGATACCCTGGGCTTTGAGTTCCTGCGCGATGTCGCGCCGGGCGAAGCGGTGTACATCACCGAGAAAGGGCAGCTCTTTACTCGCCAGTGTGCAGATAACCCGGTGAGCAACCCATGTCTGTTTGAGTACGTCTATTTCGCGCGTCCGGACTCCTTTATCGACAAGATTTCCGTTTACAGCGCGCGTGTAAATATGGGCACCAAACTCGGTGAAAAGATTGCCCGCGAGTGGGAAGATCTGGACATCGACGTGGTGATCCCGATTCCGGAAACCTCCTGCGATATCGCGCTGGAAATTGCGCGTATTCTGGGCAAGCCGTACCGTCAGGGTTTCGTGAAAAACCGCTACGTTGGCCGTACCTTTATCATGCCGGGCCAGCAGCTGCGTCGTAAATCCGTACGCCGTAAGCTGAACGCCAACCGTGCCGAGTTCCGCGATAAAAACGTCCTGCTGGTTGATGACTCCATCGTGCGCGGCACCACCTCAGAGCAGATTATCGAGATGGCGCGTGAAGCAGGGGCGAAGAAGGTGTATCTGGCGTCAGCCGCACCGGAAATTCGCTTCCCGAACGTGTACGGTATCGACATGCCAACCGCCACCGAGCTGATTGCCCACGGTCGTGAAGTTGACGAAATCCGCCAGATCATTGGCGCAGATGGTCTTATCTTCCAGGATCTGGACGATCTGATCGACGCGGTACGCGCAGAAAACCCGGATATTCAGCAGTTTGAGTGTTCTGTGTTTAACGGTGTATACGTCACCAAAGATGTCGATCAACAGTACCTCGATTATCTCGATTCCCTGCGTAACGACGACGCCAAAGCGGTGCAGTTGCAGAACGAAGTGGAAAACTTAGAGATGCATAACGAAGGTTAACGCGTCTAACGCCAGGGGAAACCCTGGCGTTTTCTTTTCTATTCCCCAATCCTATCCCCCTCTTTTCGCAGTAATTTCGTCTTCCTCACATTTTTCAGGATCCGTTTTTCAATAGTGTGAACAAACCGGATAAACATCACTGCCATAAATTTTATAGTAGCGTCCATTAACCATTTTTAATATGTGGATAATGCCAATTAGGGGTTAATGAGGTGGTAAGAAAAACTGCTTTCATTGGTTACAAAACCCTCTCGACCCTTCGTTTTGTCTATATGGCGGAGTAGTATGCTGCCAATAACCATAAAATAAATGTGGTCAATGGTGCGCCTTTTGCAACCTGCGAGAGGTGCAGGAGAAACCCAAGTCTTCGTTACGGAATAACAACAAGATGACTGGAGATAACACCCTCAGCACTTCTCATGGCGTTAACCGCCGTGATTTTATGAAGCTTTGTGCAGCACTGGCCGCCACGATGGGGCTCAGTAGTAAAGCGGCCGCCGAGATGGCCGAATCAATCACCCGCCCGCAGCGTCCGCCGGTTATCTGGATTGGCGCGCAGGAGTGTACCGGATGCACGGAATCTCTGCTCCGCGCAACGCACCCCACCGTCGAAAACCTCGTGCTGGAGACTATCTCTCTGGAGTACCACGAAGTGCTCTCCGCCGCTTTCGGCCATCAGGTTGAAGAGAACAAGCACAACGCCCTTGAAAAATACAAAGGTCAGTATGTGTTGGTGGTCGATGGCTCGATCCCGTTAAAAGATAACGGAATTTATTGTATGGTCGCGGGTGAGCCGATTATCGACCATATCCGCAAAGCGGCAGAAGGCGCTGCGGCAATTATTGCAATTGGCTCCTGCGCTGCCTGGGGCGGCGTGGCGGCGGCGGGCGTTAACCCGACCGGCGCGGTAGGGCTTCAGGAAGCCTTGCCGGGCAAAACAATAATCAACATTCCTGGCTGCCCACCGAACCCGCACAACTTCCTCGCCACCGTCGCGCATATCATCACCTTTGGTAAACCGCCGAAGCTCGATGCCAAAAATCGCCCAACCTTCGCCTATGGTCGCCTGATCCACGAACACTGCGAACGCCGTCCGCACTTTGATGCAGGGCGCTTTGCCAAAGAGTTTGGCGATGAAGGTCACCGTCAGGGCTGGTGTCTGTACCACCTGGGCTGCAAAGGGCCTGAAACCTACGGCAACTGCTCAACGCTGCAATTCTGCGATGTTGGTGGCGTGTGGCCGGTGGCGATTGGTCATCCGTGTTATGGCTGTAACGAAGAGGGCGTCGGTTTCCACAAAGGCATCCACCAGCTGGCGACGGTTGAAAATCAAACACCGCGCGCGGAAAAACCCGATGTAGACCTGAAAGAGGGCGGCGAGATTTCAGCGGGCGCCGTGGGTTTACTGGGCGGCGTGGTTGGTCTGGTGGCGGGCGTCAGCGTGATGGCCGTTCGCGAGCTGGGGCGTCAGCAGAAGAAAGATAACACTGACTCACGGGGAGAATAACCGTGAACAGACGAAACTTTATTAAAGCTGCCTCCGGCGGCGCTTTGCTGCTGGGGGCTGCGCCTTCCGTGACTCATGCGGCGGAAAACCGCCCACCGATTCCGGGTTCGCTGGGGATGTTATACGACTCAACGCTTTGCGTCGGCTGCCAGGCCTGCGTGACCGAGTGTCAGAATATCAACTTCCCGGCGCGCAACCCGCAGGGCGAACAAACCTGGTCCAATAACGACAAACTGTCGCCCTATACCAATAACATCATTCAGGTGTGGCGCAGCGGAACAGGCGTCAACAAAGACAAGGAAGAGAACGGCTACGCCTACATCAAAAAGCAGTGCATGCACTGTGTAGACCCGAACTGCGTCTCTGTTTGCCCGGTCCAGGCGCTGCGAAAAGACCCGAAAACCGGCATTGTGCATTACAACAAAGATGTCTGCACCGGCTGCCGTTACTGCATGGTCGCATGCCCCTATAACGTGCCGAAATACGATTACAACAACCCGTTTGGCGCGATTCACAAATGTGAACTGTGTAATCAGAAGGGTGTTGAACGTTTAGATAAAGGCGGATTGCCCGGTTGCGTCTCCGTTTGTCCGGCGGGCGCGGTGATTTTTGGCACACGCGAAGAGTTGATGGCGGAGGCGAAAAAACGTCTGGCCCTCAAGCCGGGAAGCGAATACCACTACCCGCGTCAGACCCTGAAAACAGGGGATACCTACCTGCATACGGTACCGAACTACCATCCACACCTTTACGGTGAGAAAGAGGGCGGCGGAACGCAGGTGCTGGTGTTGACCGGTGTGCCTTATGAGAATCTGGGCTTGCCGAAGCTGGATGAGCTCTCTACGGGGGCGCGTTCTGAACATGTCCAACACACCGTTTATAAAGGCATGATGCTGCCGCTTGCTTTGCTGGCGGGGTTAACCGTGTTGGTGCGTCGCAATACCAAAAGCGGCCCTCACGACGGAGGAGACGATCATGAGTCATGATCCAAAACCGCTGGGCGGGAAAATTATCAGTAAGCCGATCATTATCTTCGCTCCGCTGGCAGTGCTGTGCCTGATCATGATCGTTAAACGTCTGATCTGGGGATTGGGTTCCGTTTCCGATCTTAACGGTGGATACCCGTGGGGGATCTGGATCGCCTTCGATTTGTTGATCGGCACCGGCTTTGCCTGCGGCGGTTGGGCGCTGGCCTGGGCGGTGTATGTCTTCAACAAAGGGCGTTATCACCCGCTGGTGCGTCCGGCGCTGCTGGCCAGCTTGTTTGGCTATTCGCTCGGCGGCCTGTCGATCACCATCGACGTTGGGCGTTACTGGAACCTGCCATACTTTTATATTCCGGGGCACTTTAACGTTAACTCGGTGCTGTTTGAAACCGCCGTCTGTATGACCATCTATATCGGCGTCATGGCACTGGAGTTTGCGCCCGCGTTGCTGGAACGGATGGGCTGGAAGGTGCCGCTGAAGTTCCTCAATAAACTGATGTTCTTCATCATTGCGCTCGGCGCGCTGCTGCCAACCATGCACCAGTCTTCCATGGGGTCATTGATGATCTCGGCAGGCTATAAAGTGCATCCACTGTGGCAAAGCTACGAGATGCTGCCGCTCTTCTCGGTTTTGACCGCTTTCATCATGGGCTTCGCCATTGTGGTGTTTGAAGGTTCGCTGGTGCAAACCGGGTTACGGGGAAGAGGGCCGGATGAGAAATCGCTGTTTGTGAAGTTGATGAATACCGCCAGCGTATTGCTTGCGCTGTTCCTGGTATTGCGCGTCGGCGAGCTGGTTTATCGCCACAAACTGTCGTATGCCTTTGCGGGTGATTTCTACTCCTTCCTGTTCTGGCTGGAAGCGCTGCTGATGCTCTTCCCGCTGGTGGTACTGCGCATCGGGAAACTGCGCAATGATTCGCGCATGCTGTACCTGTCCGCACTGAGTGCGCTGCTGGGCTGTGCGACCTGGCGTATCTCCTATTCACTGGTGGCATTCAACCCCGGTGGCGGATACCACTACTTCCCAACCTGGGAAGAACTGCTGATTTCTATGGGTTTTGTGGCAATTGAGATTTGTGCATACATCCTGCTCATTCGTCTGTTGCCGATACTTCCCCCTTTAAAACAAAACGACAACAAGCGTCATGAGGCGAGCAAAGCATGAGCCAGAGAATTACGATTGACCCGGTAACCCGAATTGAAGGGCACCTGCGCATCGACTGCGAAATTGAAAATGGGGTGGTGTCTAAGGCCTGGGCGTCCGGCACCATGTGGCGCGGCATGGAAGAGATTGTCAAAAATCGCGATCCGCGTGATGCCTGGATGATTGTGCAGCGTATCTGCGGCGTGTGCACAACCACGCATGCGATTGCCTCCGTGCGTGCGGCGGAAAGCGCGCTGAAAATTGATGTGCCGGTGAATGCACAGCATATCCGCAATATTATTCTGGCGGCGCACACCACTCACGACCACATTGTGCATTTTTATCAGCTCTCAGCGCTCGACTGGGTGGATATCACGTCAGCCCTGAAAGCTGACCCGGCGAAAGCCTCGGCGATGCTGACCGGCGTCTCAAGCTGGCACCTGAACAGTGCGGAAGAATTCACCAAAGTTCAGAACAAAATCAAGGACCTGGTGTCCAGCGGTCAGTTAGGCATTTTCGCCAACGGCTACTGGGAGCACCCGGCGATGAAACTGCCGCCGGAAGTGAACCTGATTGCGGTGGCGCACTATTTACAGGCACTGGAGTGCCAGCGTGACGCGAACCGCGTAGTGGCGCTGCTGGGCGGTAAATCACCGCATATTCAGAACCTTGCTGTCGGTGGGGTAGCGAACCCGATCAACCTGGATGGCCTGGGCGTGCTGAACCTTGAACGCCTGATGTACATCAAATCCTTTATCGACAAACTGAGCGATTTTGTGGAGCAGGTTTATAAAGTCGATACGGCGGTTATTGCGGCGTTTTATCCGGAGTGGCTGGAGCGCGGTCGCGGGGCGGTAAACTATCTGGCAACGCCGGAATTCCCGACCGACGGTAAAAACGGCAGCTTCCTCTTCCCGGGCGGTTATATCACCAACAGTGACCTGTCGACCTATCGGCCTATCACTTCGCAGTCTGATGAGTTCCTGATTAAAGGGATTCAGGAGAGCGCGAAGCACGCGTGGTATAAAGACGAATCACCGCAGGCGCCGTGGGAGGGCACCACCGTGCCGAACTATACCGGCTGGTCAGACGACGGGAAATACTCCTGGGTAAAAGCGCCGACCTTCTACGGTAAAACCGTCGAAGTGGGGCCGCTGGCGAATATGCTGTGCAAACTGGCGGCAAAACGCGAATCAACACACGCGAAGCTCAACGAAATCATCGCCATTTACACTAAGCTGACGGGTAAAACGCTGGGCGTTGAACAACTGCACTCAACGCTTGGTCGCATCATCGGGCGTACCGTCCACTGCTGCGAACTGCAACATATTCTTCAGCATCAGTACAGCGCGTTGGTGACGAACATCGGCAAGGGTGACCATACCACCTTTGTGAAACCGAATATTCCGGCAACCGGTGAGTTTAAAGGCGTCGGCTTCCTCGAGGCACCGCGCGGTATGCTGTCGCACTGGATGGTGATTAAAGATGGCATTATCAGCAACTACCAGGCGGTTGTACCTTCGACCTGGAACTCTGGCCCGCGTAATTTCAACGACGAAGTCGGCCCGTATGAACGTTCACTGGTGGGTACGCCAGTCGCCGATCCAGAAAAACCGCTGGAAGTGGTGCGCACGATTCACTCCTTTGATCCGTGCATGTCCTGTGCGGTGCATGTGGTGGACGCCGACGGCAATGATGTTGTCGCGGTGAAGGTGCTGTGATGCGGATTTTAGTCTTAGGCGTTGGCAACATTTTGCTCACCGATGAGGCTATCGGCGTGCGTATTGTGGAGGCTCTGGAGCAGCGTTACATCCTGCCGGATTACGTCGAGGTACTCGATGGCGGCACGGCAGGCATGGAGCTACTGGGCGATATGGCCGATCGCGATCATCTGATTATCGCCGATGCCATTGTCTCGCGTAAAAATGCGCCGGGCGCGATTATGGTATTGCGCGACGATGAAGTTCCGGCGCTGTTTACCAATAAAATCTCCCCGCATCAGCTTGGGCTGGCCGACGTTCTGTCGGCCCTGCGCTTCACGGGCGAGTTTCCGAAAAGACTCACCCTGGTGGGCGTAATCCCTGAATCGCTGGAGCCCCATATCGGTTTAACGCCAACCATAGAGGCGATGATTACGCCAGCGCTCGAGCAGGTGCTGCTGGCGCTGCGCGAATCGGGGGTTGAAGTGATTGCCCGGGAGGAAACGTATGTCTGAAGAAATCAGCGGTTTCTCAACGTCGCCGCAGTTATTGGTGCAGGCGGCGTTTGAAGAGGTGGCTCGCCGTTCAATGCATGACCTGGCGTTTCTGCACCCGTCAATGCCGGTCTCCGTGTCGAACTTCACGCTCTTTGAAGGGCAATGGACCGGCTGCGTTATCACTCCGTGGATGCTGAGCGCGGTTATTTTCCCTGGCCCGGACCAACGCTGGCCGCGTCGCACCGTCAGTGAAAAGCTGGGGTTGCAACTGCCTTACGGCGCCATGACCTTTACGGTCGGAGAGCTGGAAGGCGTTTCGCAATATCTTTCTTGCTCGCTGATGTCGCCGCTGCCTAAAACGCTCTCGGTGGAAGAAGGGCTTCGGCTGGTGGATGATTGCGCGCGGATGCTGCTTTCTCTTCCGGTAAGTAACCCGGATGCGCCGAGTATGGCAAGCCGTCGCTCGCTGCTGTTTGGCCGTCGGAGTGTGGCGGATGCATGAGCTGTCGCTGTGCCAGAGCGCGGTGGAAATCATCCAGCAGCAGGCCGCGCAGCACGGTGTTAACCGCGTGACAGGCGTATGGCTGGAAATCGGCGCGCTCTCCTGCGTGGAAGAGCGCGCTGTTCGCTTTAGCTTTGATATCGTCTGTCAGAACACCGTCGCGCAAGGCTGTGAATTGCATATTGAGTACCGCCCCGCGCAGGCCTGGTGCTGGGATTGCAGCCGCGCGGTTGAAATCACCCAGCATGATGCGCGTTGCCCGCAGTGTGATGGTGCGAATTTGCGCGTCGATACGGGCGATTCGTTGCGGGTAAAAAGTATTGAAGTGGAATAACCGGAGTTAATTATGTGTATTGGCGTACCGGGCCAGGTGCTGGCCGTGGGTGAAGATATTCACCAGCTCGCGCAGGTGGAAGTCTGTGGCGTGAAGCGCGATGTGAATATTGCGCTTATCTGCGAAGGCGACACCGCCGACCTCGTTGGGCAGTGGGTGCTGGTGCACGTGGGGTTTGCCATGAGCATTATTGATGAAGCCGAAGCGCAGGCGACGCTGGCAGCGCTGCGGCAGATGGAGTATGACGAAACGGTAGCCTAAGGCGCTCCCGCGTGGGAATGCCTGAGACTGATGACAAACGCAACATCGCCTGATGCGCTGCGCCTATCAGGCCTACAGCGTTTCTGCAATTTATTAAATTTGCACTGTTTTGTAGGCCGGATAAGGCGTTTACGCCGCATCCGGCAAGAACAACGCGCACTTTGTCCGCTATCTGAGGCATTCCCTTATGGGAACGCCTGTCTAACCATTACGCTTGTTCGTTTAGCCAAATACGCATTTCACCTTCGCCACGATTTGCCCAACTGAACCACGGTATAAAGGTGAGCGTTTGCGGCTGAAGGGCAGTGCGTCGATGGTTAAAGTGATACAACGCTTCGCCTTCTGAGGGCGTCGCCAGTCGGGTGCCTTCAGTCTGAAGCAGCACTTTTCCTTTCAGTACACCGACACCTTGCTTGAGACGAAATTCAGCGCCTTGCGGCAAATTAAGGTTGTGCAAGTCCGCCCCGTTATCTGCTTCTTCCAGACAGTAAACCAGCGGCCCACGCTGTATAGCGACTTTCCCGGCAGTGTGGCGGACCCGAGGATTGGCGTATACACGCATGATCGTCATCGGTAAGGTGAGCGTTATACAGTCTCCCTTTTGCCAGTGGCGATGGACGTGAAGATACCCTTTAATGACCTCTCCCAGCGCTCGTTCACCGTTAACCTGAACAGTTGGGTTTTCGCACCATTCTGGAAGGCGCAGGGCGAGCGTATGCGCAACTGGTGTCGCATTATCGAAGGTTATGGTCACCTGTTCTTCCCACGGATAGTTGCCGTCTATACGCAGTTGCAGCGATTTCCCTTCAATTTCAAACCGTGCTTTGCTCCCCGCATAGATGTTGATAAACAGCGCATCTTTACGCGGAGTGAAAAGATAATGCCCGATAGCGACCAGCGTGCGGGCGATATTGGGCGGGCAGCAGGCGCAGCCGAACCAGCGCTGACGTACCGGTTTGATATGATCGTACACATGGTTGCAGGCTATGCTTTTGGGCTGCGTTTCCAGCGGGTTAACGTAGAAGAAGTGTTTACCATCCAGCGCCATACCGCCGAGCACGGTATTGTAAAATGCGCGTTCCATGACGTCGGAATACTGGGCGTCGCCTTCCATCTCCAGCATTCGACGGGCGAACATCATCAGGCCGATGGAGGCGCAGCTTTCGGCGTAGGCGGTATCTGAGGGCAGATCGTAATCGCTGGTGAACGCTTCACCCACGGCCTGTGAACCAATGCCTCCGGTGATATACATGCGCTTGTGTACCATATTGTTCCAGATCCGCAGGCAAGTTTGGCGTTTTTCTTCGTCGTGAGTCATGCGTGCGAGATGTGCCAATCCCGTCATCAAATAAACAGAACGTACGGCATGGCCGACGGCTTGATGCTGCTCGTTGAGCGGTTTATGCGCGTGGGTGTATGCTTTGTCTTTCACCATCCACGCGTCACCCCAGTCATTCCAGTGCCAGGTGCCGCCACGCTTCTCAAATTCAATATCGTAGTAGTAAGGCTGTTTTCCACGCTCTTCAAGGAAGAAGCGAGCCAGCTCTTTATAGCGGTTATCCAGCGTGACTTCGTAGAGTCTCATCAGCGCAAGTTCAATTTCCGGGTGGCCTGGGTATCCGCGTCGTTGACCTTCATTAGGGCCAAAAACCGTGTCGATATGGTCGGCAAAGCGACAGGCGATTTCCAGTAGACGACGCTTCCCGGTCGCCTGATAAAAGGCGACTGCTGCCTCGAACAGGTGACCCGCACAATAAAGCTCATGACACTCCGCAACGTTTGTCCAGCGCAGGCCAGGCTCCTTCACGCTGTACCAGGTATTAAGATAGCCGTCTTCACATTGTGCCTGAGCCAGTAATTCAATAACGTCATCCGCCGTTTGTTCAAGCGCCGAGTCGGGTTTCTGTGACAATGACCAGGCAACGGCTTCCAGCCATTTCGTGACGTCACTATCCTGAAAAACCATGCCGTAGAATTCGCCTTTCTGCATTCCTGCGGCAATGCGATAGTTAGCCAACGCATGGCTGGGTTCCGCTTCCGGAATGGCATCGTTAAGCGCCTGCCATTGATAAGGGATAACCACATCGTGGATAAGTCTTTGATACTCCCCAAGAAATGGGTCAGTAATGGTGATGTGATTCAAAGGTGCTTCTATCACTTCAGCGTGCATTTTCTATTCCTCAGGATAACTGTGAATGACGTTGATGAAGATCGGTGGAAATGCGCTGCATCATAGGGCCATTCAAACGGCACTTGAGCAGGCATAACGCCAGTACCAGATGGAAAATGGCGGGCGCGAGGCTTTGCAGCGTGGTGATACCCTGAATTGATGCCGCAGTCTGATTTTCAAGCCCAGGTTGATAAGTGACCATGATGAGAATCAGGCTGATAATTCCGCCGGAAGAGGCCCAGGAGAGCTTGATAAAAAAGAGGTTAAAGGCAAAATTCATACCCGAAGAACGGACGCCATTTTTCCATTCGCCGTAGTCGTCGGCGAAAGCCATAATGGAAAAGTGCAGGGGCAGGGTGAATCCCAGAACGATGTTGTTGATCAAAATGCAGCCTAACCACAACGTTTGATGCTGCGCTCCGGTTGGCAGGAACCACATCATGACGCCAAAGGCGACCAGCACCAGATTGGTGTAAAAATAGAGCTTCACCATGTCGATGCGGCGGGAGAGCGGGTTAACAACAATGGCGCCAAGAATGGCCGCAATGGTCACCACCGCGAAAAACAGCGACATAAACCCGGCGCTGCCTTCCAGCGCGTAAGAGATAAAGTACATATAACCGCCGCCGCGAATGCACAGAATATTCACCAGCAGAAAGGACATCACCAGCATCAGCAGTAACTGGTCGTTCTTCCATAAGCCTTGCAGGTGCTGACGCAACGTAAATTTTCCGGCAAGTGAAAGCGGTACGCGTTCCTTCACCCAGAAAAAGCACAGAAGAAACATCACCACGCCGACCGTACAGATAACAGTGACGCCGTATTGATAGCCTTTTGCCAGATTCCCCTTGCCGAAAAATTCCACCATCCACGGCAAGCCAACGGCGACAAGAAAGCCAGCAATGCCGCTTAATACAAAGCGCCAGGATTGACAGGACATCACCTGGTCGTGGCGATTGGTCATTGCATTTATCAACGCACAGTACGGGACGTTGATGGCGGTATAGCCCACAGAGAGCAGGAAATAGGTACCGAATGCCCAGGCGATTTTCATATTCGGGCCCATCTCAGGAACGGTGAAGGTAAGAATGCCAATAACGCCTAATGGCACCGCAATCCATAACTGCCAGGGGCGGAAGCGGCCCCAGCGGCTACGCGTGCGGTCCGCAATGACGCCCATCACCGGGTCAGAGATGGCATCGAAAATACGCAAGATCAGGAACATTGCCCCAACGATAGCGGGGCTTAAACCAAATATATCGGTGTAAAAAAAGAGCAGAAAGCCGCTGATTAAATCGGAGATACAGTGCCCGCCCGCATCACCTAATCCATAGCCGATTTTTTCGCGTGTTGAGAGCGTCTCTCCGGCATCCTCTTCTCTGAGTACATCACCATCCAGATTATCGGCAGTAGCCATAATCAATCTCCATAAGTGTTAGCAGTTCTAAGGGCTAAACAGTCATTACGGCGCATCTCTGACAGTTTTTTTAGTAAAAATCGTGCGATTTTTAGAGTAGGGCTGATGAGGCTAAGACGTAAATGATGAGATGTTTTCAATGTGAATTTGATCTGTTTTTTACTAGAAATAGATAACTAAACGTGACCCGAATCACTAATTGGGGCTAAGGTGGCAGTTGGCGGGCTTGCTAATCGCTCGCATTTTGAAGAATTAACGACTGTTTTTTAGTAAAAACACTTATACTGAAACGCTAAATGAACAACGGATGGCGAAAGGCGGCAAAAGAGAGGGATGGTAAAAAAAACACGAATCAAGGATATCGCGGCAGCCAGCGGTGTCTCTATTGCCGCGGTATCCCGCGCGCTGAAAGGGCAATCTGGCCTTGCTGAAGAAACACGTCAGCGCATTCTGGCAATTGCCGAAGCGCAGGGCTATGACTTTACGCGACTACGTGGCGGGCGTATTAAGCGACTGTTGTTTCTGCTCCATCGTCAACATAACATCGCCAGCGCGCTGCCGTTTTATTCGAACGTCATGCTCGGCGTTGCCGATGCCTGTCGCGAAAATGACATTGCCATGAGTTTTCAGCCCGTTGGGCCGGACGATGCGCTTGCTGAAGTAATTCAGTTGCATCAGCCGGATGCGGTGATGGGGGCCGGGTATCTGGAGCCTGAAATTCTGGCAGAGCTTAGCAAAATCACTTTACCGACGGTGTTGGTTGATCTGTGGGCGGCTGATTTTCCCTGCGTAAACCCTGATAATTTTTACGGTGGGTTTATCGCTACGCGCCACCTGATCGAGCAAGGTCGACGCCGGGTTGCATTTTTAGGTAATTCACAGGGGCATTACAGCATTCGCCAGCGTGTAGAAGGCTACCAGCAGGCGATTTTTGATGCGGGTTTAACCGTTTCTTCTGACTACAGAATTGAAGTTCCTCCGGTTAAAGATATCGAAGATGCGCTGGTGAATGGGATGGAAAAGCTGTTGGCTTTGTCCGAACCGCCCGATGCCATCTTTGCCTACAACGACGTGGCGGCGCTGGTCGCGATGCGGGAATGCGCGCGTCGGGGCGTACGCGTACCGCAGGATATCGCGATTGTTGGTTTTGATGATATTGACGCTGCAGCCTGGGCTTATCCCCCGTTAACTACCGTGGCTATCGACAAGCGTGAACTGGGCCGCGATGCTTTCCGCTTATTGCTTAATGATGAGAGCGACAGGAATATGCTCCTGCCAGTAAAACTGGTGGTGCGTGAAAGTTCGGTTAATGGCGCATAGTTGCACGGCAGACAATAATTCGGCAAAGTTGCAGCATTACGCAAAAAGGGCAGTCACAGTGAAACGACTTATTATTGGAATATCCGGTGCCAGCGGCGCAATTTATGGCGTACGCCTGCTTCAGGTTTTACGCGAAGTACCTGATATTGAAACACATCTGGTGATGAGCCAGGCCGCGCGGCAAACCCTTTCGCTGGAAACGGATCTCTCGTTGCGCGATGTGCAGGCCTTTGCTGATGTCGTGCACGATGCGCGCGATATCGCCGCCAGCATTTCATCAGGGTCCTTCAAAACCATGGGCATGGTGATTCTGCCGTGTTCGATGAAAACCCTTTCCGGCATTGTGAACAGTTATACCGACGGGCTGCTGACCCGCGCGGCGGATGTGGTGCTCAAAGAGCGTCGCCCGCTGGTGCTCTGTGTGCGCGAAACCCCCTTGCATCTGGGGCATCTGCGCTTAATGACTCAGGCCGCCGAAATTGGCGCGGTGATTATGCCGCCTGTTCCGGCGTTTTATCATCGGCCGCAAACCATTGATGATATTATAAATCAAACAGTTAACCGCGTTCTCGATCTCTTCAATATCGACTTGCCGCAGGATCTCTTTACCCGCTGGCAAGGTGCCTGAGCTGCACCAATGTGGTGCTAATCTGTGCTTTTCGCCCTGTTGCAGGGCGATTTTGTAACGCCGATCAAATCCTCGATATTTAATCACGTATTTTGCGTTTTACTGCTGCGGATTATGTGTCCGAACTGCTATCTTCCTATCTTGTTACCGTATTGCATCTTTTTATTAACAAATTTAACGTCAAAGTCCGCGTTGACGATAAAGATGGCATAAAAGCTGCACTGTTGGTCTGCAACACACAACACAACCTATTAGATAGCAGCTCACTGCATCACGATTTTTAAAGGGGTATGTATGAAGAAGACGGTTCTGGCTCTCTCTTTACTGCTCGGTCTTGGCAGCGTGTCCAGCGCATTCGCCGCACTGCCGGAAAGTATCCGTATCGGCACCGACACCACCTATGCACCGTTTTCCTCGAAAGATGCCAAAGGCGATTTCATCGGCTTTGATATCGATCTGGGTAATGAAATGTGCAAACGCATGCAGGTCAAGTGTTCCTGGGTCGGCAGTGATTTTGATGCCCTGATCCCTTCCATGAAAGCGAAGAAAATCGACGCGATTATCTCTTCTCTCTCTATCACCGAAAAACGTCAGCAGGAGATTGCCTTCTCCGACAAGCTCTACGCGGCAGATTCTCGTCTGATTGCCTCAAAAGGTTCGCCTATCCAGCCAACGCTGGATTCGTTGAAAGGTAAGCACGTCGGCGTATTGCAGGGCTCGACTCAGGAAGCATACGCTAACCAAAACTGGCGCAGCAAAGGCGTTGATGTCGTCGCGTACCAGAACCAGGATCTGATCTACTCCGACCTGGCGGCGGGTCGTCTGGATGCCGCTTTGCAGGATGAAGTGGCCGCCAGTGAAGGTTTCCTTAAACAACCTGCCGGAAAGGATTTTGACTTCGCCGGGCCTTCCGTGAAGGACAAAAAATTCTTTGGCGATGGCACAGGCGTTGGGCTGCGTAAAGATGATGTCGAGCTGAAGCAGGCGTTTGATAAAGCGCTTTCTGAACTTCGCGCCGATGGCACTTACGACAAAATGGCGAAGAAGTACTTTAACTTCAACGTCTACGGGGATTAATTTCCCCGGCAGCATCAATGCACTTAAATGGTGCATTGATGCTGCCAATGTTTCGAAGCTGTGCACCCTGTGCACAAAAGTGGTGCATTCCTGCATAAATACGCATTATTAGTGAGAAAAAAGCCAACAGACAGGGCAGAATGCTTTGCCATTCTGGGCTGAAAAGTGGCACGATAACTGCTCAGGATTTTTTGGACAAACCCGCAGAAATCAAAGGCAGTCGAGGATAATTATGAAAAAGCTGGCGTTATCTTTTTCTCTGGTATTGGCGCTTTCAAGCGCTTCGAGTGTTTTCGCAGCAATCCCACAAAAAGTACGAATTGGCACCGACCCAACCTATGCACCGTTTGAATCAAAGAATGCGAAGGGTGAATTGATTGGTTTTGATATCGATCTGGCAAAAGAGCTGTGTAAGCGTATCCAGACACAATGTACCTTCGTTGAGAACCCGCTGGACGCGCTGATCCCCTCTCTGAAAGCGAAGAAAATCGATGCCATTATGTCTTCGCTGTCGATCACCGAAAAACGTCAGCAGGAAATCGCGTTTACCGACAAACTGTATGCAGCAGACTCTCGCCTGGTTGTGAAAAAAGGCTCCCCGGTAACGCCTGATCTCGCCACCCTGAAAGGCAAACGTGTCGGTGTATTGCAGGGCACTACCCAGGAAACCTACGGGAATGAACACTGGGCGGCAAAAGGGGTTGAGATTGTCTCTTATCAGGGTCAGGACAACATCTACTCCGACCTGACCGCAGGCCGTATTGATGCGGCGTTCCAGGATGAAGTCGCGGCAAGCGAAGGTTTCCTGAAACAACCGATTGGTAAAGATTACGCGTTTGGTGGCCCATCCATCAAAGATGAAAAACTGTTTGGCGTGGGGACCGGTATGGGCCTGCGCAAAGAAGATAACGAACTGCGTGAAGCGCTGAATAAAGCGTTTGCTGAAATGCGTGCTGACGGTACGTACGACAAGCTGGCGAAGAAGTACTTCGATTTTAACGTATACGGCGAATAATTTTCGCTGACCACCCGTCGCCCCGCCTCATAATGGGGCGACGGTGATAATAAGACAGGGCAGGCTGAATGCTTTACGGGTTTTCACAAGTCATTTTTCAGGGCGCGCTGGTGACCCTCGAGCTGGCAATCAGTTCGGTGGTGCTGGCGGTGCTTATCGGCCTGGTTGGGGCTGGCGCAAAGCTTTCCAATAATCGCGTGATGGCGCTGATATTTGAAGGCTATACGACGTTGATTCGCGGTGTGCCAGATCTCGTGCTGATGTTATTGATTTTCTATGGGTTGCAGATGGCGCTGAACGTGGTGACCGATTCACTCGGTTTGAGCCAGTTCGACATCGACCCGATGATCGCCGGTATTATTACGCTTGGGTTTATCTACGGCGCCTATTTTACCGAGACCTTCCGCGGCGCGTTTATGGCGGTGCCGAAAGGGCACATTGAAGCCGCGACCGCCTTTGGCTTTACCGGCGGGCAGACGTTTCGCCGCATTCTGTTCCCGGCGATGATGCGCTACGCGTTGCCGGGGATTGGTAATAACTGGCAGGTTATTCTCAAATCGACAGCGCTGGTGTCGCTGCTTGGGCTGGAAGATGTGGTGAAAGCCACCCAGCTTGCCGGGAAAAGTACCTGGGAACCCTTTTACTTCGCCATCGTCTGTGGCCTGATTTATCTTGTGTTTACAACCGTTTCCAATGGTGTGCTGCTCTTGCTCGAACGCCGTTACTCCGTGGGCGTGAAGAGGGCTGACCTGTGATTGAGATTATTCAGGAATACTGGCAATCCCTGCTGTGGACGGATGGTTATCGCTTTACCGGCGTCGCCATTACGCTGTGGCTGCTGATTTCTTCCGTGGTGATGGGCGGCATTCTGGCGCTGTTTCTCGCCATTGCGCGCGTCTCCAGCAATAAATACATCAGATTCCCGGTGTGGCTGTTTACCTATATTTTTCGCGGCACCCCGTTATATGTGCAACTGCTGGTGTTTTATTCCGGCATGTATACGCTCGAAATCGTGAAAGGCACCGAACTGCTGAACGCCTTTTTCCGCAGCGGCCTGAACTGTACGGTGCTGGCGCTAACGCTGAATACCTGCGCTTATACGACCGAGATTTTCGCGGGTGCCATTCGCGCGGTGCCGGCGGGGGAAATTGAAGCGGCGCGCGCCTATGGTTTTTCCTCCTTTAAGCTTTACCGCTGCATTATTTTACCGTCGGCGCTGCGTATCGCGCTGCCGGCTTACAGCAATGAAGTGATTCTGATGCTGCACTCAACGGCGCTGGCATTCACCGCCACCGTGCCGGACTTACTGAAGATTGCCCGAGATATCAACTCTGCCACTTATCAGCCGTTTACGGCATTTGGGATTGCGGCGGTGCTTTATTTGATTATCTCGTATGTGCTGATCTCTCTGTTCCGCAAAGCGGAAAAACGCTGGTTGCAGCATGTAAAACCTTCTTCTTCGCACTGAGAACACGATGCCTGAGAATAAATTAAACGTAATCGATCTGCATAAGCACTACGGCGAACACGAGGTGCTGAAAGGGGTATCATTGAAGGCCGATGCCGGGGATGTGATCAGTATTATTGGTTCGTCCGGGTCGGGGAAAAGTACCTTTTTGCGCTGCATTAACTTCCTCGAAAAACCCAGCGAAGGCACGATTGTGGTGAGCGGCCAGAATATTGGGCTGGTGCGTGATAAAGACGGTCAGTTGAAAGTCGCTGACAAAAATCAGTTGCGCCTTCTGCGTACCCGTCTGACGATGGTCTTCCAGCACTTTAATCTCTGGAGCCACATGACGGTGCTGGAGAACGTGATGGAAGCGCCGATTCAGGTACTGGGCCTGAGCAAGCAGGAAGCGCGCGAGCGAGCGGAAAAATATCTCGCGAAGGTGGGCATCGACGCGCGTCAGCAGGCGAAATATCCGGTGCATCTTTCCGGCGGCCAGCAGCAGCGTGTTTCGATTGCCCGCGCATTGGCGATGGAGCCGGAAGTCCTGCTGTTTGATGAGCCGACCTCCGCGCTGGACCCGGAGCTGGTGGGCGAGGTGCTGCGCATCATGCAGCAACTGGCGGAAGAGGGGAAAACCATGGTGGTGGTGACGCACGAAATGGGCTTTGCTCGTCACGTTTCGTCACATGTTATCTTCCTGCATCAGGGCAAAATTGAGGAAGAGGGTAACCCTGAACAACTGTTCGATAACCCGCAAAGCCCGCGTTTGCAGCAGTTCCTCAAAGGTTCGCTGAAGTAATCTTTTCAGCCCGGCGCTCCGCCGGGCTATTCGTGCGGACGTTCCAGCCGATAGACCCAGTCGTCGTAGTCAATACCGTTCAGATGATAGGCATTTTGCAGGACCTGAATGCGCACAAACCCCTGTTTTTCCAGCAGGCGCGAAGAGCTGCGGTTCTCGCCCAACACCCAGGCATTGATGGCATTGACACCCAGTTCAGTAAACCCGTACTGGCAGATAGCGCTCAGGGCTTCGCGGGCATAGCCTTTTCCCTGCGCGCCCGGCAACAGCGCATAGCCGACATCTGCTTCATGTGGGTTTTTACTGCTGATACGTAAGCCAATATCACCGATTGGCTCACCGCTGTTTTCGCGCAGCACGAATACGCCACTATCTGCGCAGCGCGCATCGAAAACCGTTCGCAGCGCGGCGTCACTCAATACATCCCCCATATAACGCATCACCTGAGGATCCTGGCGGAGTCGCAGGAAAAAAGGCCAGTCAGATTCGTTGAAGGATGAGAGCAGCAGACGCGGCGTGGTGAGGGTAATCATATTCAATGCCATAACGGGTAAAGAAGCGATTACCTTAACACCTCAACGTGTGGGATTACAGGCTCTTAAGCGCAGAGTGGGGATTGCTAAGACCATGGTAATAGTTGAGCACCGTCTGGCTTTCCAGTGAGGCTCGAAGCTGTAGCGCAAGGTTCAGACTATCCATGATGTGTGCCTGGGTGACCAGCGGGGAATCAGCGGAAATGCGTGCTTCAGAAACCAGCCAGTCAACGATGCTGCTCCAGCGCCAGAGCGGGGAGTTACCTTTCACGCGTTGTACAGGCCCAGGGAAATTACCGCTACCACGCGCGCCTTCCTTTAAAAGTGCAACCGCCTGGCGGGTCAGCCCGGTTAACCCGGCGATATCACTTAAGCCAACCAGTGCAGAATCGACGGATTCCACACGAGCATGTAGCGAGGTGGATGATTCGATATCACGAATGGCGGATAAAATGGCAGCATCCAGTGAGGGGCTTTCGCGGTCAAATTCAATGTAGACGGAAGTGCCGTAAAAACAGACTAGCGCATCCTGGCAGCCTGCTGCATATAACGCATCCTCAAGGCCGGGTGTGCTGGCGTTGACGCCAGAGAGCGTTAACGTGAAATTAAAGAGTGGCATTGTTCACTGCTCCTTTGTGTTGTTTTGGATGAGTATCACGCCAGGCTTACACCTTTCCACCATACGGATAATTTGGTGTGCGTGGTGTACGGGTACGGTAGGTGTAGACCAGATGCTCATCATATGTTCCTGATGTTTGGGAGTGCCGCATTTCAATCTGCCAAAACAGTGGGCGCTTTTACCGCCAGCGACAAATATCCAACCTTGTTCCAGCGCGTAGTGGATTGCTGCTCTGATATGTTTATCTGGATATTCCTTCATCAGCGAGGTCCCGTGAGTATGAAGAGGGTGTTGACGTTCGTCAACATGATTGTGATGTAAAATAATCACGGGAGGGTTATGTCAGAGCTTTTTTGACGATGTTGGAAGCGACCTCACGTTGATGAAAGTCGTTAACCAGGCAAAGTGACGTTATGCGAGGCGCCTTCAGGAAAGCACTCCCCTTTACAGGAGTGCCCTGTTTCAGGCTAAAAGATCCTCAAGCGCTTCATCAAGGTCGTGCCAGCGGAAGACAAAACCGCTCTCCTCCAGCCGTTTTGGCAGGGCGCGCTGGCCGCCAAGCACCAGTACCGACGATTCACCCATCATCAGACGAATGACCGTGGCGGGTACGCGAAGAATGGCGGGGCGATGTAATGCGTGCCCTAGGGAATGGGCGAATTGTTCATTGTGGACCGGGTAGGGGGAAACCATATTGAACGGCCCGCGCAGCGGATTATCGAGCAACCACAAAATGCCGTTGACCATATCGTCGATGTGGATCCACGCCAGATATTGTCGGCCGCTACCGATTGGCCCGCCGAGCCCAAGTTTGAACGGCGGCAGCATTTTTCCCAGAATACCGCCTTTCGCGGCCAGCACGACGCCGGTGCGTAGAAGGCAAACGCGGGTACGATCGCTTTGCGCGGTGCAGGCAATCTGTTCCCACTTCGCACAGAGTTTGTGGGTGAATTCATTGTGCGGTGGTTCTTCTTCGGTCACCACAACTTCACCGAGATCGCCATAATACCCCGCCGCAGAGCCTGATATCAGCACTTCAGGCGGCGTTTCGCTGGCCTGAATTAATGCGCTAATCTTTTCCGTGATATGCCAGCGACTTTCGCACAGCCGCTGTTTTTGCGTATCGGTCCAGCGTTTATCGGCGATAGGCTCGCCCGCCAGATTGATGACGGCATCAATGCCATCAAGCGTGCGTTTGTCGTCAAGCCCCTTCCAGACCTCTACTCGCGAGCCAAAACGCTGTCGGGCTTTATCCGGGCTGCGGGTAACCACGGTCACCGCATGACCCAGCTCCAGCAGGCGTGGGATTAAATGGCCGCCAATCAGCCCGGTGCCTCCGGTAATCAGAATCTTCATGCCACCTCCGTCAGGAAGCGCTTAACGTCGCCAGCTCATCGCAATGGAAACGGAGTCGGCGTAACGCAGCGCGTGAAGTTTATCGACCTCAACTTCAGCATAGGTGACCCAGTGATGTTCACGTGCGATATCGAGCACATCCTGAGTTAATTTCTCCAGCAGTGAGAAGCGGTTACCCTCAATGTGGCTAATGATATTTTTGGTGATCGTACGGTAGTTCAGCGCATCGTTAATATCTTCACTGTTACGGGCGCGGTCTGCCGGGTAACGAATTTCGATATTGATAACCACATCCTGTCGGTTGGCTATCTCTTCGTCCTTAATCCCGATAAAGGTGCGCAGGCGAAGATTTTTGATGCGGATAATAGCGTCTGGCTGAGACATTGCAGATTACTCCCTTTTATCGTTTTCCCAGCCATCATACACGAAAGCAATCGGCCACTTAATGGGGCTGCGCCTGCTGCATGGCGCGCGCGGTTGCCGGGCGCTGGCGGATGCGCTCAAACCAGTTTTGCACCGCCGGGTAGGTGGCAAGATCGATACGTTGCCGCACGTGGGAATTTATCCACGGCCAGCAGGCGATATCGGCAATGCTGTAGCGATCGCCTGCAATCCACGGGTGACCGGCAAGGCGTTGATTCAGCACGCTATAAAGGCGCTGGGTTTCCACCTGGTATCGCTCAATGGCGTAGGGAACGGGTTGCGGGGCGAAGTGATTAAAGTGATGGTTTTGCCCCAGCATCGGGCCCAGGCCGCCGACCTGCCAGAACAACCACTGTAACGTCGTGTGGCGCTCGCGCAGTTCGCCGCTCAGCAACTGGCCAGATTTTTCTGCCAGATAGAGCAGGATGGCCCCGGATTCAAACAGGCTAAGTGGGGCGCCGCCGTCCTCCGGCTGATGATCAACAATGGCCGGGATTTTGTTATTTGGTGAAATATCGAGAAATTGCGGCTTAAACTGCTCGCCTTTATTGATATCGACGCGAATCAAGCGATAGGGCAGCTCTACCTCTTCAAGGAAGAGCGTAATTTTGTGGCCGTTCGGGGTGGGCGCATAGTAGAGGTCTATCATCGTCTCTCCGATTCGTGGCGGTTGTTACCTAAGTATAGGCCTCCGTTGCGACTTGGGGATGCCATGCAAAATCCTCATGGCGGCGATAAGTGACAAGCATGAAAAGACAGGATATGTTGATTTATCGCCATCAGACAGTGAGCATGTTATGAGCAAACCGGTTATTACCCTTTGGTCCGATTCCGATTTTTTCTCGCCTTATGTTTTGTCCGTTTTCGTGGCGTTGCAGGAAAAAAGCCTGCCGTTCACGCTCAAAACCGTGTCGCTGAACAACGGCGAACATCTTCAGTCAGGCTGGAAAGGCTATGGCCAGACGCGACGCGTACCCTTGCTGGAAATTGACGACTTCCAACTGAGCGAGTCATCGGCCATTACCGAATATCTTGATGAGCGGTTTGCCCCGCCGCAGTGGGAGAGGCTTTATCCGCATGATATGCAAAAACGCGCCAGAGCGCGGCAGATTCAGGCATGGTTGCGCAGCGACCTGATGCCGATTCGCGAAGAGCGCTCAACGGATGTGGTATTTGCTGATGTAAAAAAACCGCCATTAACCCGCGCAGGAGAAGCAAGCGCCGCTAAACTGTTTGACACGGCGAGCGCGTTACTGGCTCACGGTCAGCAAAATTTGTTCGGTGAATGGTGTATCGCGGATACGGATCTGGCGCTGATGCTTAATCGCCTGGTGCTGAATGGAGATGATGTTCCTCAGGCGCTTGCCGACTACGCCGAGTTCCAGTGGCAGCGTTCTTCCGTTCTGCGCTATGTTGCGCTTTCAGCGAAACGCGCAGGCTGAAAACGCGAACGGAATCCATTATGATAGTACGGTTTTCATGTGTGGAGATTTGATAAATGAAGCTGATGTTTGCATCGGATATTCATGGTTCTCTGCCCGCGACCGAACGCGTATTGTCACTCTTTGCACAAAGCGGTGCCCGCTGGTTGGTTATCCTTGGCGATATCCTCTATCACGGGCCGCGAAATGCATTGCCTGAGGGCTACGCACCGGCTCAGGTAGCCGAACGCCTCAACCCGCTGGCGAGCCAGATTATTGCCGTTCGCGGCAACTGCGACAGCGAAGTGGACCAGATGCTGTTGCACTTTCCCATCACCGCGCCCTGGCAGCAGATCCTGACTGAAAATCAGCGTCTGTTTTTGACACATGGTCATCTCTATGGCCCCGATAACCTTCCGCCGCTGGCGGCAGGTGACGTGCTGGTGTCCGGACATACGCATCTTCCGGTAGCAGAGAAGCGCGGCGAGATTTTCCTCTTTAACCCCGGCTCGGTCAGTATTCCGAAAGGCGGTAATGTTGCCAGTTACGGCATGCTGGACGGCGATAAACTGCAAGTTTTCGCACTCAATGATCAACAGGTTATTGCAGAGGTTGTGATTAACCCGTAATTTAGCCGACAAACGTAAAATGCGCCGCAAGAGCGCTCCTGGAGAAACTTTTCTGATGGTCGAGCAGAATCATTTGGCAAGCACGGAATGGGTAGATATCGTCAACGAAGACAATGAAGTTATCGCGCAGGCCAGCCGTGAACAGATGCGGGCTCAGTGTCTGCGTCATCGCGCTACCTACATTGTCGTTCATGACGGTATGGGGAAAATACTGGTGCAGCGTCGCACCGAGACCAAAGATTACCAACCTGGCTTGCTGGATGCGACGGCAGGCGGTGTGGTGCAGTCTGATGAGCAGATGCTCGACTCAGCGCGTCGCGAAGCAGAAGAAGAGCTGGGCATTGCTGGCGTGCCGTTTGCCGACCATGGGCAATTTTACTTTGAAGACAAGCACTGCCGCGTCTGGGGAAGCCTGTTTAGCTGCGTTTCTCACGGGCCGTTTGCGTTGCAGGAAGAAGAGGTCAGCGAAGTGTGCTGGCTGACGCCGGAAGAGATCACCGCACGCTGTGATGAATTTACCGCAGATTCACTGAAGGCGCTGGCTCTGTGGATGAGTCGCAATGCGAAGAATCAGTCACACGAGCCGGAAACTGCTGACAAAGAGTAGCGTGCTGAAAATGTGATGGCGTGTTGCGCCCATAAAAAAATCCAGAGGTTAACCCCCTGGATTTTTTTTCGCCCCGGTGACGGGGCGGCAGGCTGTATTAGTCCTGCTGAGCCGACTGAATCGCGGTCAGAGCGATGGTGTAGACGATATCGTCAACCAGTGCGCCACGGGACAGGTCGTTAACCGGTTTGCGCATGCCTTGCAGCATCGGCCCGATGGAGATCAGGTCGGCAGAACGCTGTACCGCTTTGTAGGTGGTGTTACCGGTGTTCAGATCCGGGAAGATGAACACGGTAGCGCGACCTGCAACCGGAGAGTTCGGCGCTTTAGATTTCGCAACGTCAGCCATAACGGCGGCGTCATACTGCAGCGGGCCGTCGATCATCAGGTCAGGACGTTTTTCCTGCGCCAGACGCGTCGCTTCGCGAACTTTCTCTACATCGCTACCTGCACCAGAGGTACCGGTGGAGTAGGAGAGCATCGCAACGCGCGGTTCGATACCGAAAGCTGTTGCGGAATCAGCGGACTGAATCGCGATTTCTGCCAGCTGTTCAGCAGTCGGGTCTGGGTTGATCGCGCAGTCACCGTAAACATAAACCTGTTCCGGCAGCAGCATGAAGAACACAGAGGAAACCAGAGAGCTGCCCGGGGCAGTTTTGATCAGCTGCAGCGGCGGACGGATGGTGTTCGCAGTGGTGTGAACCGCGCCGGAAACCAGACCGTCAACGTCGTCCTGTTCCAGCATCAGGGTGCCGAGAACCACGTTGTCTTCCAGCTGTTCGCGGGCAACGGTTTCGGTCATGCCTTTGTTTTTACGCAGTTCGACCAGACGAGCAACATAGCTTTCGCGCACCACATCCGGGTCAACGATTTCTACGCCAGCGCCCAGTTCAACGCCCTGTGCAGCAGCAACACGGTTGATGTCATCCGGGTTACCCAGCAGTACGCAGGTTGCGATACCACGTTCAGCGCAGATAGCGGCCGCTTTAACGGTACGCGGTTCGTCGCCTTCCGGCAGAACAACACGTTTGCCCGCTTTACGCGCCAGCTCGGTCAGCTGATAACGGAACGCTGGCGGAGACAGGCGACGGCTGCGCTCGGAGGTCGCGGTCAGAGACTCGATCCAGTCAGCGTTGATGTAGTTAGCAACGTATTCCTGAACTTTCTCGATGCGCTCGTGATCGTCAACCGGGACTTCCAGGTTGAAGCTCTGCAGGCTCAGAGAGGTCTGCCAGGTGTTGGTGTTCACCATGAATACCGGCAGGCCGGTCGCGAAGGCACGTTCACACAGTTTGCTGATACGTGCGTCCATTTCATAGCCGCCGGTCAGAACCAGTGCGCCAATCTCCACGCCGTTCATTGCAGCCAGGCAGGCGGCAACCAGAACGTCAGGACGGTCAGCGGAGGTCACCAGCAGTGAACCCGGACGGAAGTGTTCCAGCATGTGCGGAATGCTACGTGCACAGAAGGTCACGGATTTCACGCGGCGAGTGTTGATGTCGCCTTCGTTGATGATGGTCGCATTCAGGTGACGCGCCATGTCGATTGCGCGGGTTGCGATCAGATCGAAACTCCACGGAATCGCGCCCAGAACCGGCAGAGAGCTGGCAGAGCTCAATTTAGCAGGATCGACTTTAATCACTTTTGCAGTGGTGGAATCGTCGAAGATCTCGGACAGATCCGGGCGAGTACGGCCCTGCTCATCAACCGGGGCATTCAGTTTGTTAACGATAACGCCGGTGATGTTGGTGTTTTTCGCGCCGCCGAAGCTGCTGCGAGTCAGCTCAATGCGTTCGTTGATCTGTTCCTGGGTATCAGTACCCTGAGACATCACAAAGACGATTTCGGCATTCAGCGTTTTAGCAATTTCATAGTTCAGTGACTGGGCAAATTGATGTTTGCGAGTCGGCACCAGACCTTCAACCAGAACCACTTCCGCGTCTTTGGTGTTCGCGTGGTAGTTAGCGATGATCTCTTCCATCAGCACATCTTTCTGATTGCTGGACAGCAGAGACTCAACGTGGCTCATCTTCAGCGGTTCAGCCGCCGGGATAGCAGAGTTCGCACGCACGATAGTGGTGGTCTGGTCTGGCGCATCGCCACCGGTACGCGGTTGAGCGATAGGTTTGAAGACGCTCAGACGAACGCCTTTACGTTCCATAGCACGGATGACGCCCAGGCTGACGCTGGTCAGGCCGACGCTGGTTCCGGTAGGAATAAGCATGATAATACGGGACACGGTTTATCCTCTTTTGCTCGTTGCCGCCGATTTTGGCGGGCACAAAACAGCACCGCCAGCATTGCTGGCGGTGTGGAATCAGGCGGTCAGACGGCAGGCGTCTTGCGCGATAACCAGCTCTTCGTTGGTCGGGATCACAACAGCAGGGCGGGTGCCTTCTTTGTTGATGAAGCCAGATTTACCGAAACGAGCAGCCAGGTTACGTTCGTGATCAACTTCAAAGCCCAGAACGCCCAGTTTACCCAGGGAGAGTTCGCGAACCATTGCAGCGTTTTCACCGATACCACCGGTGAAGACAACGGCGTCCAGACGACCGTCCATCAGTGCAGTGTAAGAGCCGATGTATTTCGCCAGACGGTGGCAGTAAACGTCCATTGCACGTTTAGCGTCAGCCTTCTCTTTGTAGTTGTCTTCAACATAACGGCAGTCGCTGGTGACTTCGGTCAGACCCAGCAGGCCAGACTCTTTGGTCAGCATTTTGTTGATAGCATCAACGCTCATGCCCAGGGTGTCGTGCAGGTGGAAGATGATAGCCGGGTCGATGTCGCCAGAGCGCGTACCCATCACCAGACCTTCCAGCGGAGTCAGACCCATAGAGGTGTCAACGCATTTGCCGTTACGGATTGCAGAAACAGAACCACCGTTGCCGAGGTGGCAGGTGATGATGTTCAGTTCTTCAACCGGTTTGTTCAGCATTTTGGCCGCTTCCTGAGTCACGAAGAAGTGGCTGGTGCCGTGCGCGCCGTAACGACGAACGCCGTGCTCTTTGTACAGGCTGTACGGCAGAGCATAGAGGTAAGATTCTTCCGGCATGGTCTGATGGAACGCGGTATCGAATACAGCCACGTTTTTGTCTTTCAGATTCGGGAAGGATTTCAGCGCTTCGGCGATACCGATCAGGTGAGCCGGGTTGTGCAGCGGAGCAAAAGAGGCAGAGTCTTTGATGCCCTGAATGACGGATTCGTCGATAACAACGGAGCTGGTGTACTTCTCGCCGCCGTGTACGATACGGTGACCAATCGCAGTCAGCTGTGCAGACAGTTCTGGTTTTTGTGCCAGAATAGTGTTAACGATAAAGTTCAGCGCTTCACTGTGAGCGGCGCCTGCACCTAAAGCCGCTTCTTGTTTGCTGCCGTCCATTTTCCATTTGATACGTGCTTCAGGAAGATGGAAACATTCGGCCAAACCAGAGAGGTACTCGTCACCGTTCAGTGCATCGATGATGGCAAATTTCAGTGAGGAGCTACCGCAGTTCAGAACCAGTACTAACTTACTCGACATGGAAGTACCTATTTATGATACGTGGCTAAAAAAACGTCAGGAGTCACAAAGCGTAGCGCAGGATGAGACTGACATTTATGATTAACATCATGCCTGAATCGATTTTGAGGCAGGATGGAAGAAATACATATTGATTCTAAGTCATTTTGCATATTTTTCAGCCAATGGCAGAATATGCGATAATTTGACGGACTGGACGAGATAGACTAGCCCTCATCTCAGGCTGGCACAGGATACCCGATTGCAGGGTGTATGCCAAAATGTTTTGAACGTTGTCATACCCAGTTGTGGATTTGCACGAATTTTTTAATTTTTATATGTGAAGTTGAGGTAAGCCATGTCGACGCCCGAAAATCGCTCGGTCAGTTTTTTTAGTTTGTTCCGCCGGGGGCAGCACTACTCTAAGACGTGGCCGCTGGAAAAACGCCTTGCGCCGGTGTTTATCGAAAACCGCGCGATCCGCATCACTCGCTATGCAATCCGCTTTATGCCGCCGGTAGCGGTCTTTACGCTGTGCTGGCAAATTGCCCTGGGTGGGCAACTTGGCCCGGCCGTTGCCACCGCGCTGTTTGCTCTGAGCCTGCCGATGCAGGGGCTATGGTGGTTGGGTAAACGCTCCGTTACGCCACTACCGCCATCCACCTTGCAATGGTTCTACGACGTGCGTGGAAAATTACAGGAGGCCGGGCAGGCGCTCGCCCCGGTAGAAGGAAAGCCCGATTATCAGGCTCTGGCTGACACGCTTAAGCGCGCCTTCAAACAACTGGATAAAACTTTCCTTGATGATTTGTAATTAACCATCAAAAACGCATATAAAAGAAGACACAACGTTTGTGTCTTTTTTTATGCTGCAAAGCGCAACAGGAGTCGTAAAAATGGAAATGACCCATGCTCAACGTCTGATTTTGTCTAACCAATACAAAATGATGACTATGCTTGATCCCGATAATGCGGAACGCTATCGCCGTCTGCAGACCATCATTGAGCGCGGTTTTGGCCTGCAAATGCGCGAACTGGATCGCGACTTCGGTGAGTTAAAAGAAGAAACCTGCCGCATCGTCATCGACATCATGGAGATGTATCACGCGCTGCACGTTTCATGGACCAACCTGAAAGACGCCGACACTATCGACGAACGTCGCGTTACCTTCCTTGGCTTTGATGCGGCGACCGAAGCCCGCTTCCTGAGCTATGTTCGCTTCATGGTCAATGTTGAAGGTCGCTATACCCATTTTGACGCAGGAACACACGGCTTTAACGCCCAGACCCCAATGTGGGAAAAATATCAGCGCATGCTGAACGTCTGGCATTCCTGCCCGCGCCAGTATCATTTAAGCAGCAACGAAATTAATCAAATCATCAACGCCTGATGGAGGCGCCTGTGCAGTGTAAAGGTTTTCTGTTTGATCTGGACGGTACGCTGGTAGATTCTCTGCCGGTCGTGGAACGCTCATGGTGCAGTTGGGGCGATCGTTTCGGTATACCGCACGATGAGATCCTCGGTTTTATCCACGGTAAACAAGCGATCACCTCGCTTCGCCACTTTATGCCGGGGCAATCTGAAGAGACGATCCAGACCGAGTTCACCCGCCTTGAGCAGATTGAAGCCAGCGATACGGACGGCGTGGTCGCATTGCCAGGCGCGCTTGAGTTGCTCGAAACGCTGAACGCAAACCACATTCCGTGGGCGATTGTGACGTCGGGCTCAATTCCGGTTGCTCATGCGCGCCACAAGGCGGCGGGGCTGCCGATGCCGGAAGTCTTCGTCACCGCCGAGCGCGTGAAACGCGGCAAGCCAGAGCCGGATGCGTATCTGCTGGGCGCGGAGCTGTTAGGGCTCGCCCCGCAGGATTGTACCGTCGTGGAAGATGCGGCGGCGGGTGTGCTCTCCGGTCTGGCGGCAGGGTGTCATGTGATAGCGGTTAACGTGCCAGCAGATGCGCCACGTCTTAATGAAGCCGATTTTGTGCTGACGACGCTTGCTGCGCTCAATATTGCTAAACAGCCTGACGGCATCGTCGATGTCACATTAAAAGCATAATCTTATGATTTGGCCCCGTATTCACGGGGCTTTTTTCTGCCATCATGCCAATACTTATCACTTATCTTTCTGACAAGGATGTGTTTTGAACGGTGAATTGATTTGGGTGCTCTCTCTTCTGGCCATCGCGGTTGTGCTGTTCGCGATGGGCAAAGTGCGCATGGACGCTATCGCACTGTTAGTGATTGTCGCTTTTGTATTAAGCGGTACCTTAACCCTCAGCGAAGCCTTTTCAGGTTTTAGCGATCCCAACGTTATTCTGATTGCCGCCCTGTTTATCATCGGCGATGGCCTGGTGCGTACTGGCGTCGCCACCAAGATGGGGGCGTGGCTGGTGCAGGTTGCTGGTAGCAGCGAAACCAAGATGCTGGTCTATCTGATGCTCACCGTCGCCGGTCTCGGTGCGTTTATGAGCTCAACCGGCGTGGTAGCTATCTTTATTCCCGTTGTGCTTAGCGTGTCGATGCGCATGAATATCTCGCCGTCTCGCCTGATGATGCCGCTCAGTTTTGCCGGGCTTATCAGCGGGATGATGACGCTGGTGGCGACGCCGCCAAACCTGGTCGTCAACAGTGAATTAGTTCGCGAAGGGCTACACGGCTTTGGCTTCTTCAGCGTCACCCCGATAGGTCTGGTCGTGCTGTTGCTCGGTATTGTTTATATGCTGCTGATGCGCTTCATGTTCAAAGGTGAAGACCCGTCATTGTCTCGCGATGGCGGTAAACGCAGCACGTTTCGCGATCTGATTAAAGCTTATCGCCTAACCGGACGCGCGCGCCGTCTGGCGATTCGCCCCGGCTCGCCAATGATTGGCCAGCGACTCGATGACCTGAAGCTGCGTGAACGTTACGGCGCGAACGTTATCGGCGTGGAGCGCTGGCGCCGTTTCCGTCGGGTGATTGTGAATGTGAACGGGGTATCTGAATTCCGCGCCCGCGATGTGTTGCTGATTGATATGTCGGCCGCAGACGTTGATCTGCGTGATTTTTGCGCCGAGCAGATGCTTGAGCCGATGGTGCTGCGCGGTGAATACTTTGCCGATCAGGCGCTGGATGTGGGGATGGCGGAAGTGTCGCTGATCCCGGAATCGGAACTGCTGGGGAAAACGGTGCGCGAAATAGCGTTTCGTACCCGTTATGGTCTGAACGTCGTGGGGATGAAACGTAACGGCGAAGCGCTGGACGGCTCGGTGGTAGACATCCCACTGGAACTTGGCGATATCGTGCTGGTGGTAGGGAACTGGAAACTCATCAATCAGCTGGCGCAGAAAGGGCGCGATTTCGTGGTGCTTAATCTTCCGGTTGAAGTGAGCGACGCCTCGCCCGCTCATAGCCAGGCGCCGCATGCGATTTTCTGTCTGGTACTGATGGTGGCCCTCATGCTGACAGATGAAATTCCTAACCCGATTGCGGCGATTATTGCCTGCCTGCTGATGGGGAAATTCCGCTGTATTGATGCGCAAAGCGCCTATAAATCCATTCACTGGCCGAGCATCATTTTGATTGTGGGGATGATGCCGTTCGCATTGGCGCTGCAAAAAACCGGCGGCGTTGATTTAGTGGTGAAAGGGCTGATGGATATCGGTGGCGGGCAGGGGCCTTACCTGATGCTGGGCTGTCTGTTTGTGATGTGCGCGACTATCGGGTTGTTTATTTCCAACACAGCAACGGCGGTATTGATGGCACCGATTGCGCTGGCGGCAGCGAAATCGATGGGGGTTTCACCTTATCCGTTCGCCATGGTCGTAGCGATGGCGGCCTCGGCAGCCTTTATGACGCCGGTATCATCACCGGTGAACACGCTGGTGTTGGGGCCGGGAAAATATAGCTTCAGCGATTTTGTGAAAATTGGCGTACCGTTTACCATTCTGGTGATGATTGTCAGCGTGCTGCTGATACCGGTATTGTTCCCGTTTTGAGTGGCGATAAAGCCGGATGGCGGCTGCGCCTTATCCGGCCTGCGTGGGTTGATAATGTTGGATGCACCTGTAGGCCGGATAAGCGCCAGCGCCATCCGGCAACAACAGACCGCACTACAGCGGCGAGTCAGTACTGATCTCGTCCAGCGACAAATGGAAGCTCGGCACAAATACCTCCATAAAGTAGTCCATCTCTTCGCTACGCCGTTCTGACAGTGTTTTCTCCAGCCGACCTTTTGCCAGCAAAAACTCGTTATTCCCGGCCGATAACTCTTCCAGGCATTTCAAATACGCACACAACGCATCGGCCTGTTTAACAATAGATTTTTCTTCGTCGCTGTACTGATGCTCATCAATCAGCGGCGCAAAAATATCCTGCAACTCTTCCGGCACCATCTCAACCAGTTTCTGCTGCGCAATCTTCTCGATAGCCTTATATTCCTGGGCGATTTGTGAGTTGAAGTATTTCACCGGTGTCGGTAAATCGCCGGTCAGGACTTCTGATGCATCGTGGTACATCGCCAGTAGTGCAATACGCTCGGCATTGACCTGTCCACCAAATTTACGGTTCTTAATCGCGGCCAGCGCATGGGCAACCATCGCCACCTGCAAACTGTGTTCAGAGACGTTTTCAGTGCGCACATTGCGCATCAATGGCCAGCGGTTGATTAATTTGAGGCGGGAGAGGTGGGCAAAAAAATGACTCTGATTCATAGCGACCCTTACTCGGTAACATCAGTAAAGGTCATTGTGCGCTGAGATGCGGGCCGGATGCAAATCCGGCCAACGTCTTACGCCTGACGGTAACCTGAGAGGAAGCGGCCAAAGCGGGTAATCGACATCTCCAGATCGTCGATGCGCGGCAGCGTGACGATACGCACATGGTCCGGCCACGGCCAGTTAAACGCCGTTCCCTGAACCAGCAGCACTTTTTCCTGTAGCAGGAAATCAAGCACCATTTTCTGATCATCGTGAATGTTAAAGCGTTTAGCATCGATTTTCGGGAACATATAGAGTGCGCCGTTCGGCTTCACGCACGAGACGCCAGGGATCTCGTTGATCAGTTCCCACGCGCGGTTACGCTGCTCATACAAGCGACCACCTGGTACGATAAATTCGCTGATACTCTGATACCCGCCCAGCGCCGTCTGGATGGCATGCTGCGCCGGTACGTTGGCGCACAGGCGCATTGAGGCCAGCATTTCCAGCCCTTCAATATACCCTTTCGCATGTTTTTTCGGCCCGTTCAGGACCATCCAGCCCTGACGGAAGCCCGCCACGCGATAGGTTTTTGACAGGCCGTTAAAGGTCACGGTCAGTAAGTCTGGGGCCAGCGCGGCGATAGAGTGGTGCTGGGCGTGATCGTAGAGGATCTTATCGTAGATTTCGTCAGCGAAGATGATCAGGTTGTGTTCGCGGGCGAGCTCGACGATTTCCAGCAGCAGCTCTTTGGAATAGACCGCCCCGGTTGGGTTGTTTGGGTTGATAATCACAATGCCACGGGTTCGCGGGGTGATTTTGGCGCGAATATCGTCGAGATCCGGGAACCAGCCGGCAGATTCGTCGCACAGATAGTGCACCGCATTGCCGCCGGAAAGTGAGACGGCTGCTGTCCATAGCGGGTAATCCGGTGCCGGCACCAGCATCTCATCGCCGCTGTTCAGCAATGCCTGCATGGCCTGCACAATCAGTTCAGATACGCCATTGCCGATATAAATATCTTCTACCGTCACGTCGCGCATGCCGCGCGCCTGGTAGTGTTGCATGATAGCTTTACGGGCGGAATAGAGACCTTTGGAGTCGCAATAACCTTGCGCTGTTGGCAGGTTTCGGATCACGTCGACCAGAATTTCATCCGGCGCGTCAAACCCGAAGGGGGCCGGGTTGCCGATGTTAAGCTTGAGAACTTTGTTGCCTTCTTCTTCAAGACGTTTGGCCTCTTTCAGAACCGGGCCACGGATGTCGTAACAGACGTTGTCTAACTTGCTGGATTTTTCGATGGGAGACATGAACCTTTAACCTTTTAGCTGTTATCGCCACTCCCAGCCATGGAAGTCAGCTCGGAATAATGTACTCCGCATCACCGCTGTTTTGAAGGGTCAACAGGAGAAGATTTTGTCATTTTAAATGTTACAGCACATTCTTTTTAACTATAATCCAGCGAAATTACTGATTATATGTGTTGGTAATTTACGGTTTTATAGCTTCTTGTGTTGTATGGTTGTTGGTTTTTGGTGGTTGTGACTGATTAAAAACAAAACAGTTAAATCAGAGGAAAAAAAGTGTCGCGATATACTTTAGCAATGCTTTAGTAATATTAATTGTGAATGAATTCATCAAACATCTACATCATGACTAATACATTTCTCTGTGAATTCAATGTTAATCATTGTTAATGAACCGCTCTGAGGGTCATTAATGTTTTATTTTAAATTGCAAAGTAATCATTAAGAATTGTTAGTTTTATTAAAGCATTTTGATTTTAATGGAGTTTTTATCTTAAGATCTTACTTATTAATACTTATAAATATAAAGGTTTTGGGTTAGGATAATGATGCTATCGCAGGGGTTCATTCATCAAATGCGTGAGTGATTACCCCTGAAAGTCGACAACATTTTGTTATTTAACAGTTTTTAATCATTTGTTTACTTCCGGTATTATTGGGTAGTCAGGATTATATTGACTGGTCATACAACCGGTTTTTTTGAAAGCGCACACACAAAGGTACTGAGAAAAATAGTCTCACACCTGAAGATAAACACTTTATCGCAGAGGGGACTGTCACCCGATGGGAGGCAGACAATTTTAATGTAATACCGCTCCGTCAGGCAGTCATTCGGTTGCATCATGCCGAAGGATGGGCTTTTAAAAGGATGAGCCTGATTTCAGAGCGCGGCATCAACAAGGCAGGTTAGCCTTAGCGGCCTGTAAGTGAATAAATATGATAAATGCAAATCGTCCGATACTGAACCTCGACCTCGATCTGCTGAGAACATTTGTTGCGGTCGCCGATTTGAGCACTTTTGCCGCAGCAGCAGCAGCCGTTTGTCGCACCCAATCCGCCGTTAGCCAGCAAATGCAGCGGCTTGAACAACTTGTTGGCAAAGAACTTTTTGCCCGCCATGGCCGCAATAAACTGCTGACCGAGCACGGTATTCAGCTTTTAGGCTACGCACGTAAAATTCTGCGCTTCAATGATGAGGCCTGTACATCGCTGATGTTCAGTACGGTTCAGGGGCAACTGACGATTGGTTCCTCCGATGAGTCAGCGGATACCATCCTGCCATTCCTGCTCAACCGTATTAGCTCCGCCTGGCCAAAGCTTGGCCTGGATGTGCGTGTTAAGCGACATGCAGACATGGCGGACATGCTCCATAAAAACGAGGTTGATCTGGTACTGACCACGCACCGGATTGATGCGTTCCACTCAACGGTGTTGCGTACCTCGCCGACGCACTGGTACTGCGCCGCAGAATTCGCTCTGCGCCCGGGAGAGCCAGTACCGCTGGTGTTGCTTGATGATCCCAGCCCGTTCCGCGATATGATCATCTCAACCCTGGATGCGGCAAATGTGCCATGGCGTCTGGCATATGTGGCCTCTACACCGTCGGCAGTACGCGCTGCGGTGAAGGCGGGCCTCGGCGTTACCGCAAGGCCGGTAGAGATGATGAGCCCGGAACTGCGCGTGTTGGGGAGAGCCGACAAACTGCCGGTGTTGCCAGATACCGAATATTTACTAAGCTGTAACGTGCAGAATCCAAATGAATTAATGCAGATGATTTTCCAGTCGGTTGAGACGAGCATCAAACCCTGGACGCAGAGCACGGTCTATACCCTGGAAGGGGGAGATGATTCCCACGCTAATGACGAGGTTATTGAGTAACAACCTTTTAGAAAACTGGTAACAAAATGTAAGTGTAAAAAAGAGTCACTGGCTAGCAAAAGTGAGCCAGTGGCTTTTTTTTCGCCTGTGCTAATGCTTTTGGCAATTAATGCTTTTTAATAATCACATTATAATCAATCGATTATGTGATTCTCATTCACGAATGCTGTCAATTGTGATCCACTTTTAACATATCCTGCTAATGTTAAAAAACCGGGTGTTTTGTTGCTGTTTTTCAGGTCGAATTAACAGAACCGTGTCTTAGATCAAGAAAATACTCCTCCAGAGGGGGAGGAATCGTGTGAAATTCCTGTCAAAATAGAAGGGTACTAGTTGTTATTGTTCGTAAACGGACACGATTCACCAGCACTCAATCCGGAGGGTGACATGAGTCGAAATGCCGCAAAGGGCACGTAATGTTAATGAAATGGAATTGATGTAAATTAATGTGATGAAACCTTTGTTAAAGTTGACAAAAGGTTATCGAAAGGAGTAAAAAACCTCAGATTTTTTCGGTCTATGCTGTGATTCTGGCCGCTTTGCTGGTTTTTTAATCCTCCCCATGAATCGATGTAGCGTCCATCTGCCGGTAAGAGCAGAAGGGGTTATGCTACCTATTTGGTAAAGCTTTGAGTATGTCAACATCCACTGAAATCATCGCTCATCATTGGGCATTCGCTATCTTTCTGCTCATCGCCGTTGGCCTGTGCTGCCTCATGCTGGTCGGCGGTTGGTATCTTGGCGGTCGCGCACGCGCAAGAAGTAAAAACACGCCGTTTGAATCGGGCATCGACTCTGTGGGCACCGCACGCCTGCGCATGTCCGCGAAGTTCTATCTGGTCGCCATGTTCTTCGTCATCTTCGACGTGGAAGCGCTCTACCTTTTCGCCTGGTCAACGTCTATCCGCGAAAGTGGCTGGGTAGGGTTTATCGAAGCCGCAATTTTCATTTTGGTGCTACTGGCTGGTCTGGTTTACCTCGTTCGTGTTGGCGCACTTGACTGGACGCCTGCGCGTTCTCGCCGCACCCTGGTTAACTCCGATACTGACAGCGTCACTAACCGTAATACGCAGTAAAAGCGAGGCAATAAGATGGATTATACGCTCACCCGCATAGATCCTAACGGTGAGAACGACCGTTATCCCCTGCAAAAACAGGAGATTGTTACCGATCCCCTGGAGCAGGAAGTTAACAAAAGCGTGTATATGGGCAAGCTCGAACACGCGATGCACGATATGGTCAACTGGGGTCGCAAAAACTCAATCTGGCCTTACAACTTTGGTCTCTCTTGCTGCTACGTTGAGATGGTGACGTCTTTCACCGCGGTGCATGACGTGGCGCGTTTCGGGGCGGAAGTTCTGCGTGCTTCTCCGCGTCAGGCTGACCTGATGGTGGTGGCGGGAACCTGCTTCACCAAGATGGCCCCGGTTATTCAGCGCCTGTACGAACAGATGCTGGAACCGAAGTGGGTTATCTCCATGGGGGCCTGCGCGAACTCTGGCGGCATGTACGACATTTACTCTGTCGTGCAGGGCGTTGATAAGTTTATTCCGGTGGATGTGTATATCCCGGGCTGTCCGCCGCGTCCGGAAGCTTATATGCAGGCGCTAATGCTGCTGCAGGAGTCTATCGGCAAAGAGCGCCGCCCACTGTCGTGGGTGGTGGGCGATCAGGGCGTTTATCGCGCCAACATGCAATCGGAACGCGAGCGTAAACGCGGCGAACGAATTGCAGTGACGAATCTGCGCACGCCTGACGAGATTTAATTTGCGCCTGCGGGCGGGATAAAAACTTCGCAAATCAATTTACTACAACGCGAAGCCTCGTCAGCAGTCACCACGGACCTTTTGCAATGGTGAACAATATGACCGATTTAACCGCGCATGAAGCGGCCGCATGGCAAACACGGGATCACCTTGATGACCCGGTCATCGGCGAACTGCGCAACCGTTTTGGGCCGGATGCTTTTACCGTTCAGGCGACCCGCACCGGGGTTCCCGTCGTTTGGGTCAAGCGCGAACAGCTGCTGGAAGTCGGCGACTTCCTGAAGAAACTGCCTAAGCCTTACGTCATGCTATTTGATTTACACGGCATGGACGAACGTCTTCGTACGCACCGCCAGGGTTTACCCGCGGCGGATTTTTCCGTTTTCTACCACCTGATCTCCATTGAACGTAATAGCGATATTATGCTCAAGGTGGCATTGTCTGAAAACGATCTGAACGTGCCGACCTTCACCAAACTTTTCCCGAACGCCAACTGGTATGAGCGTGAAACCTGGGAGATGTTTGGTATTACCTTTAACGGCCACCCGAATCTGCGTCGCATCATGATGCCGAACACCTGGGAAGGCCACCCGCTGCGTAAAGACTATCCGGCGCGCGCCACCGAATTCGACCCGTTTGAGCTGACCAAAGCTAAGCAGGACCTCGAGATGGAAGCGCTGACCTTCAAACCGGAAGAGTGGGGCATGAAGCGCGGTACCGAAAACGAGGACTTTATGTTCCTCAACCTCGGCCCGAACCACCCGTCTGCGCACGGTGCATTCCGTATTATCCTGCAGCTTGATGGCGAAGAGATCGTCGACTGTGTGCCTGACGTGGGCTATCACCACCGCGGCGCGGAGAAAATGGGCGAGCGCCAGTCCTGGCACAGCTACATTCCGTATACCGACCGTATCGAATATCTCGGCGGCTGCGTCAACGAAATGCCATACGTACTGGCCGTTGAAAAACTGGCGGGGATAACCGTGCCGGATCGCGTTAACGTTATTCGCGTGATGCTCTCCGAACTGTTCCGCATCAACAGCCACCTGCTGTATATCTCTACGTTTATTCAGGACGTCGGCGCGATGACGCCGGTATTCTTTGCCTTTACCGACCGTCAGAAAATCTACGATCTGGTGGAAGCGATTACCGGTTTCCGTATGCACCCGGCATGGTTCCGCATCGGTGGCGTAGCGCACGACCTGCCGAAAGGCTGGGATCGCCTGCTGCGTGAATTCCTCGAGTGGATGCCGAAGCGTCTCGACTCTTATGAGAAAGCGGCGCTGCGTAACACCATCCTGATTGGCCGCTCTAAAGGCGTGGCTGCTTATACCGCGAAAGAAGCGCTGGAGTGGGGCACCACCGGTGCTGGCCTGCGCGCGACCGGTATCGGCTTCGACGTGCGTAAATGGCGTCCGTATTCTGGCTATGAAAACTTCGACTTTGAAATCCCGACCGGCGGTGGCGTTTCTGACTGCTACACCCGCGTGATGCTGAAAGTGGAAGAACTGCGCCAGAGCCTGCGTATCCTTCAGCAGTGCCTCGACAACATGCCGGAAGGCCCGTTCAAAGCGGATCACCCGCTGACCACGCCGCCGCCGAAAGAGCGCACGCTGCAACATATCGAAACCCTGATCACCCACTTCCTGCAGGTTTCCTGGGGCCCGGTCATGCCGGCGCAGGAATCGTTCCAGATGGTGGAAGCGACCAAGGGTATTAACAGTTACTACCTGACCAGCGACGGCAGCACCATGAGCTACCGCACCCGTATTCGTACGCCGAGCTATGCGCACCTGCAGCAGATCCCGTCGGCTATCCGTGGCAGCCTGGTATCAGACCTTATTGTCTATCTGGGTAGTATTGATTTTGTTATGTCAGACGTGGACCGCTAATTATGCACGAGAACCAACAACCACAAACCGAGGCTTTTGAGCTGAGTGCGGCAGAGCGTGAAGCGATTGAGCACGAGAAGCACCACTACGAAGACCCGCGTGCGGCGTCCATCGAAGCGCTGAAAATCGTTCAGAAACAGCGTGGCTGGGTGCCGGACGGCGCAATCCACGCGATTGCCGATGTGCTGGGTATTCCGGCAAGTGACGTCGAGGGCGTGGCAACGTTCTACAGCCAGATCTTCCGCCAGCCGGTGGGCCGTCACGTGATCCGCTACTGCGACAGCGTGGTGTGTCACATCACGGGTTACCAGGGGATCCAGGCGGCGCTGGAGCAAAAGCTCAACATCAAACCGGGGCAGACGACCTTTGACGGTCGCTTTACGCTGCTGCCGACCTGCTGCCTGGGGAACTGCGATAAAGGGCCGAATATGATGATTGATGAGGATACTCACAGCCATCTGACGCCGGAAGCCATTCCTGAACTACTGGAGCGGTATAAATGAAAAACGTTATCCGTACTCCCGAAACGCATCCGCTGACCTGGCGTCTGCGTGATGACAAACAGCCAGTGTGGCTGGACGAATACCGTAGCAAAAACGGTTATGAAGGCGCACGTAAAGCGCTGATGGGGCTCTCCCCGGACGAAATCGTCAACCAGGTGAAAGACGCTGGCCTGAAAGGGCGCGGCGGCGCAGGCTTTTCCACTGGCCTGAAGTGGAGCCTGATGCCGAAAGACGAATCCATGAACATCCGTTACCTGCTGTGTAACGCCGATGAAATGGAGCCGGGCACCTATAAAGACCGTCTGCTGATGGAGCAACTGCCGCACCTGTTGGTGGAAGGCATGCTCATTTCCGCGTTTGCGCTGAAAGCGTACCGTGGTTACATCTTCCTGCGCGGTGAATACGTTGAAGCCGCGGTGCATCTGCGTCGCGCAATTGCCGAAGCAACTGAAGCCGGTTTGCTTGGCAAAAACATCATGGGCACCGGGTTTGATTTTGAACTGTTCGTGCACACCGGGGCAGGGCGTTATATCTGTGGTGAAGAAACCGCGCTGATCAACTCCCTTGAAGGGCGTCGTGCCAACCCGCGTTCGAAGCCGCCATTCCCGGCGACCTCTGGCGCATGGGGTAAACCGACCTGCGTCAACAACGTGGAAACCCTGTGCAACGTTCCCGCCATTCTCGCCAACGGCGTGGAGTGGTACCAGAATATCTCGAAAAGCAAAGATGCGGGCACCAAGCTGATGGGCTTCTCCGGTCGGGTGAAAAATCCGGGCCTGTGGGAACTGCCGTTTGGCACCACTGCGCGTGAAATCCTCGAAGATTACGCCGGCGGCATGCGCGATGGCCTGAAATTTAAAGCCTGGCAGCCAGGCGGTGCGGGGACTGACTTCCTGACCGAAGCGCATCTTGACCTGCCGATGGAGTTCGAAAGCATCGGTAAAGCAGGCAGCCGTCTGGGTACGGCGCTGGCGATGGCCGTTGACCATGAAATTGGCATGGTTGGCCTGGTGCGTAACCTGGAAGAGTTCTTCGCCCGTGAGTCGTGCGGTTGGTGTACGCCGTGCCGTGATGGCCTGCCGTGGAGCGTGAAAATTCTGCGCGCACTGGAAAAAGGCGAAGGCCAACCGGGCGATATCGAGACTCTTGAGCAACTGTGTCGATTCTTAGGTCCGGGTAAAACATTCTGTGCGCACGCACCTGGCGCGGTAGAACCGTTACAGAGCGCGATTAAATACTTCCGCGAAGAATTTGAAGCGGGCATCAAGCAGCAGTTCAGCAATACCCATGCGATTCATGGGATTCAGCCGAACCTGCTGAAGACGCGCTGGTAATTTTCACCCTCACCCCGCCCTCTCCCTAAGGGAGAGGGAGAAAACCAGTGCCGGGTTTACAACGCGCACATTCTGTCCCCTCTCCCTTAGGGAGAGGGTTAGGGTGAGGGGTAAGATTTCGATTAACGCTCAGTCTCTGACTGGGCCAACTGGAAGCATGCTAATGGCTACAATTCATGTAGACGGCAAAGAATATGAGGTCAACGGGGCGGACAACCTGCTACAGGCGTGTCTCTCCCTCGGCCTTGATATTCCGTACTTTTGCTGGCATCCGGCGCTGGGCAGCGTCGGCGCTTGCCGCCAGTGTGCGGTGAAGCAATACCAAAACGCGGAAGACACGCGTGGTCGCCTGGTGATGTCCTGTATGACACCGGCCACCGATGGCACCTTTATCTCTATTGATGACGACGAAGCGAAGCAGTTCCGCGAAAGTGTGGTCGAGTGGTTGATGACCAACCACCCGCACGACTGTCCGGTCTGTGAAGAGGGCGGTAACTGCCACCTTCAGGATATGACCGTGATGACCGGCCACAGCTTCCGTCGCTACCGTTTCACTAAACGTACTCACCGTAATCAGGACCTGGGGCCGTTCATCTCTCATGAAATGAACCGCTGCATCGCCTGCTACCGCTGCGTGCGTTACTACAAAGATTATGCGGACGGTACCGATCTGGGCGTGTATGGCGCACATGACAACGTCTACTTCGGTCGCCCGGAAGACGGCACGCTGGAAAGCGAATTCTCCGGCAACCTGGTCGAAATTTGCCCGACCGGCGTATTCACTGATAAAACGCACTCCGAGCGTTACAACCGTAAATGGGACATGCAGTTTGCGCCAAGCATCTGCCAGCAATGTTCCATTGGCTGTAACACCAGCCCGGGCGAGCGCTACGGTGAACTGCGTCGTATCGAAAACCGCTATAACGGTACCGTAAACCACTACTTCCTTTGCGACCGTGGTCGTTTCGGCTATGGCTACGTGAACCTGAAAGACCGTCCACGCCAGCCAGAACAACTGCGCGGCAGCGATGTGATCACCCTCAATGCCGAACAGGCGATGCAGGGCGCGGCGGATATTCTGCGTCAGTCGAAGAAAGTGATTGGTATCGGCTCCCCGCGCGCCAGCGTTGAAAGCAACTTCGCGCTGCGTGAACTGGTCGGTGCGGAAAACTTTTATACCGGTATCGCGAAAGCGGAGCAGGAACGTCTGCAACTGGCATTGACCGTGCTGCGTGACGGCGGTGTGCACACGCCAGCGCTGCGTGAAATTGAGTCTTACGATGCGGTGCTGATTCTGGGCGAAGACATTACCCAGACTGGCGCACGCGTGGCGCTCTCTGTTCGTCAGGCGGTGAAAGGTAAAGCACGTGAAATGGCGGCGGCCCAGAAAGTGGCTGACTGGCAGATTGCGGCAATCCTCAACATCGGCCAGCGCGCGAAACATCCGTTGTTTGTCACCAACGTCGATAACACCCGTCTGGATGACATTGCCGCGTGGACCTATCGCGCACCGGTTGAAGATCAGGCGCGCTTCGGTTTCGCTATCGCCCACGCGCTGGATAACAGCGCGCCGGCGGTAGAGGGCATCGACCGTGACCTGCAAAACAAAATTGACGTCGTGGTTCAGGCCCTGGCTGGGGCGAAGAAACCGCTGATTATTTCCGGTACCAACGCCGGAAGCGCGGATGTCATTCAGGCGGCAGCAAACGTTGCGAAAGCGCTGAAAACCCGTGGTTCTGACGTGGGTATCACCATGGTTGCCCGCGCGGTGAACAGCATGGGCCTCGGTATGATTGGCGGCGGCTCTCTTGATGACGCACTGAACGAGCTGGAAAGCGGCGCGGCAGATGCGGTTATCGTGCTGGAAAACGACCTGCACCGTCACGCTTCCGCCAGCCGTGTGGATGCCGCGCTCTCCAAAGCGCCGCTGGTGATGGTAATTGACCATCAACGCACGGCGATTATGGAACAAGCGCACCTGGTACTGCCTGCGGCAAGTTTTGCTGAAAGCGACGGTACGGTCATCAACAATGAAGGCCGCGCACAGCGCTTCTTCCAGGTTTATGACCCGGCGTATTACGACAGCAACACCGTGATGCTGGAAAGCTGGCGCTGGCTGCACTCCCTGCACAGCACGGTGCAGAGCCGTGAAGTGGACTGGACGCAGCTTGACCACGTTATCGACGCCGTTGTCGAAAAACTGCCGCAACTGGCGGGCATCAAAGATGCAGCGCCGGACGCGACCTTCCGTATTCGCGGCCAGAAACTGGCGCGTGAACCGCACCGTTACAGTGGTCGTACCGCGATGCGCGCCAATATCAGCGTGCACGAACCGCGTCAGCCGCAGGATAAAGACACCATGTTCGCCTTCTCAATGGAAGGGAACAACCAGCCAGGCGCGCCGCGCTCGCAAATTCCGTTTGCATGGGCACCGGGCTGGAACTCCCCGCAGGCATGGAACAAGTTCCAGGCTGAGGTGGGTGGTCATCTGCGTCATGGCGATCCGGGCGTGCGTCTGATTGAAGCGTCTGAAAACGGTCTCGATTACTTCACCACCGTTCCGGCAGGCTTCCAGGCGGAAGAAGGTAAATGGCGTATCGCGCCGTACTACCACCTGTTCGGTAGCGATGAGATGTCACAACGTTCCCCGGTCTTCCAGACGCGTATGCCGCAACCGTATATCGCCCTTAACCCGGTGGATGCTGCGAAACTTGGCGTTAACGCTGGCGCGAAAATCGCCTTCGGCTATGACGGTCAAACCGTCACCCTGCCGCTGGTGATTTCCGAAGGTCTGACGGCAGGGCAGGTTGGCTTACCGATGGGGTTGCCTGGCATCGCGCCGGTGCTGGCTGGTGGACGTCTTGAAAATCTGCAGGAGGCACAGCAATGAGTTGGTTAACTCCGGATCTGATTGAGATCCTGCTCACTATTCTCAAGGCGGTGGTCATCCTGCTGGTGGTTGTCACCTGCGGCGCGTTCATGAGCTTCGGCGAACGTCGTCTGCTCGGTCTGTTCCAGAACCGTTACGGGCCGAACCGCGTAGGCTGGGGCGGCTCGCTCCAGCTGGTGGCAGACATGATCAAGATGTTCTTTAAAGAAGACTGGATCCCGAAATTCTCGGATCGCGTCATCTTCACCCTGGCACCGATGATCGCCTTCACCTCGCTGCTGCTGGCGTTTGCGATTGTACCGGTGAGCCCTACATGGGTGGTGGCTGACCTGAACATCGGCATTCTGTTCTTCCTGATGATGGCAGGGCTGGCGGTTTACGCTGTGCTGTTCGCTGGCTGGTCGAGCAACAACAAATACTCACTGTTAGGCGCGATGCGTGCATCTGCCCAGACGCTGAGCTATGAAGTGTTCCTCGGGCTCTCCCTGATGGGCGTGGTGGCGCAGGCCGGTTCATTCAACATGACCGACATCGTCAACAATCAGGCCGACATCTGGAACGTTATTCCGCAGTTCTTTGGTTTTGTGACCTTCGCTATCGCGGGCGTGGCAGTTTGCCACCGTCACCCGTTTGACCAACCCGAAGCCGAGCAGGAACTGGCTGATGGTTACCACATTGAATATTCCGGTATGAAATTCGGTCTGTTCTTCGTGGGGGAGTACATCGGTATCGTGACCATTTCGGCCATGATGGTGACCCTGTTCTTCGGTGGCTGGCAAGGCCCGTTCTTACCGCCGTTCATCTGGTTCGCGATCAAAACCGCGTTCTTCATGATGATGTTCATTTTGATTCGCGCCTCATTACCGCGTCCGCGTTATGACCAGGTAATGTCCTTCGGCTGGAAAATTTGCCTGCCACTGACGCTAATCAACTTGCTGGTAACGGCGGCTGTCATTCTCTGGCAGCAGCCATAAGGGGCGAATAGACCATGACCTTAAAAGAATTATTGGTAGGTTTCGGCACCCAGGTACGCAGTATCTGGATGATCGGCCTGCATGCGTTCGCCAAACGCGAAACGCAAATGTACCCGGAAGAGCCGGTGTATCTGCCGCCGCGCTATCGTGGCCGTATCGTGCTGACGCGCGACCCGGACGGCGAAGAGCGCTGTGTGGCCTGTAACCTGTGTGCGGTAGCCTGCCCGGTAGGCTGTATCTCACTGCAGAAAGCAGAAACTAAAGATGGCCGCTGGTATCCGGAGTTTTTCCGCATCAACTTCTCACGCTGTATTTTCTGCGGCCTGTGCGAAGAAGCGTGCCCAACCACGGCGATTCAGTTAACCCCGGACTTTGAACTGGGCGAATACAAACGTCAGGATCTGGTGTACGAGAAAGAGGATCTGCTGATTTCCGGCCCGGGCAAATACCCGGAATATAACTTCTACCGGATGGCGGGTATGGCAATCGACGGCAAAGATAAAGGCGAAGCAGAGAACGAAGCTAAGCCTATCGACGTCAAGAGCCTGTTACCTTAAGGAGAGGGGCAATGGAATTCGCTTTTTATATCTGTGGCCTTATCGCCATCCTCGCGACGTTGCGGGTTATTACGCACACTAATCCGGTACACGCCTTGCTGTACCTGATTATTTCGCTGCTGGCTATTGCAGGCGTCTTCTTCTCGCTGGGCGCGTACTTCGCCGGGGCGCTGGAGATCATCGTTTACGCCGGGGCCATCATGGTGCTGTTCGTGTTTGTAGTGATGATGCTGAACCTCGGTGGGGCAGAAATTGCCCAGGAACGCGAGTGGCTGAAGCCGCAAATCTGGATTGGCCCGGCGATCCTCTCCGCCGTTTTGCTGGCGGTGATGGTGTACGCCATTCTGGGCCTTAACGACCAGGGCATCGACGGCAACCCAATCAGCGCGAAGGAAGTCGGTATCGCTCTGTTTGGCCCGTACGTTCTGGCGGTTGAACTGGCGTCCATGCTGCTGCTGGCAGGCCTGGTTGTCGCCTTCCACATTGGCCGTGAAGACCGTCCTGGCGAGCTTATCAGCAACCGTCCGAACGACATCGCGAAAAGAAAACCGGAGGAGCACGCATGATCCCCTTAACACATGGACTGATCCTCGCCGCGATCCTCTTCGTTCTGGGCTTAACCGGTCTGGTTATCCGCCGCAATTTGCTGTTTATGCTGATTGGGCTGGAAATCATGATTAACGCCTCCGCGCTGGCCTTTGTGGTCGCCGGAAGCTACTGGGGCCAGACCGATGGTCAGGTGATGTATATCCTCGCCATCAGCCTTGCGGCTGCGGAAGCGAGTATTGGCCTGGCGCTGCTGCTGCAGCTCCATCGTCGCCGCCAGAACCTGAACATCGATTCAGTAAGTGAGTTGCGCGGATGAATATGCTTGCCTTAACCATTATTCTGCCATTGATTGGCTTTGTTCTGCTGGCCTTCTCCCGTGGTCGTTGGTCGGAAAACCTTTCCGCCACCGTGGGCGTGGGGTCAATTGGCCTGGCGGCGCTGGTGACCGCAATTGTCGGCGTCGATTTCTTTAATAACGGCAAACAGGTGCTCAGCGTTCCGCTGTGGACCTGGATGTCAGTGGGCGATTTCAACATCGGTTTCAACCTCGTGCTGGACGGCCTGTCGCTGACCATGCTCTCGGTCGTGACGGGCGTTGGCTTCCTGATCCACATGTTCGCCTCCTGGTACATGCGCGGTGAAGAGGGGTACTCCCGCTTCTTCGCCTACACCAACCTGTTTATCGCCAGCATGGTGGTTCTGGTGCTGGCCGATAACCTGCTGTTGATGTACCTCGGCTGGGAAGGCGTGGGCCTCTGTTCCTATCTGCTGATCGGTTTCTACTACACCGATCCGAAGAATGGCGCGGCGGCAATGAAAGCGTTTGTCGTGACCCGCGTGGGTGACGTCTTCCTCGCCTTCGCACTGTTTATTCTCTACAACGAACTGGGCACCCTGAACTTCCGCGAAATGGTGGAACTGGCGCCGGCGCACTTTGAGGCGGGCAACAACATGCTCACCTGGGCGACGCTGATGCTGCTGGGTGGCGCGGTCGGTAAATCGGCACAGCTGCCGTTGCAAACATGGCTTGCAGATGCGATGGCGGGCCCGACGCCTGTCTCCGCGCTGATCCACGCCGCAACGATGGTCACCGCCGGTGTTTACCTGATTGCGCGTACGCACGGTCTGTTCCTGATGACCCCGGAAATTCTGCATCTGGTCGGTATCGTGGGTGCGGTCACGCTGGTGCTGGCAGGCTTTGCCGCGCTGGTGCAAACCGACATCAAACGTGTACTCGCCTATTCCACCATGAGCCAGATTGGCTACATGTTCCTGGCGCTGGGCGTTCAGGCATGGGATGCGGCGATTTTCCACCTGATGACGCACGCCTTCTTTAAAGCGCTGCTGTTCCTGGCGTCCGGCTCGGTTATCCTCGCCTGCCACCACGAGCAGAACATCTTTAAGATGGGCGGCCTGCGTAAATCCATTCCGCTGGTGTACGCCTGCTTCCTGATTGGTGGTGCTGCGCTCTCCGCGCTGCCGCTGATTACCGCAGGCTTCTTCAGTAAGGATGAGATTCTGGCGGGTGCGATGGCGAATGGTCATATCAACCTGATGGTGGCGGGCCTGGTCGGCGCGTTCATGACCTCGCTTTACACCTTCCGTATGATTTTCATCGTCTTCCACGGAAAAGAACAAATTCACGCTCACGCAGGGAAGGGGATCACCCACCACCTGCCGCTGATTGTGCTGATGATCCTCTCCACCTTTGTTGGCGCGCTGATTGTTCCGCCGCTGCAAGGTGTACTGCCGGATACTGCCGAGCTTGAGCATGGCCGCGTACTGACACTGGAAATTACCTCTGGTGTGGTGGCGATTGCGGGCATTCTGATTGCCGCATGGCTGTGGCTGGGCAAACGGACTCTGGTGACGTCGATTGCCAACAGCGGCCCTGGCCGTCTGCTGGGCACCTGGTGGTATAACGCCTGGGGCTTCGACTGGCTGTACGACAAAGTGTTCGTTAAACCGTTCCTGGGAATTGCGTGGCTGCTGAAGCGCGACCCGATGAACGCCATGATGAACATTCCGGCCATTCTTTCTCGCGTAGCGGGCAAAGGGCTGGTGTTGAGCGAGAACGGTTATCTGCGTTGGTATGTGGCTTCCATGAGCATTGGTGCCGTGGTTGTACTGGCACTGCTGATGGTATTGCGTTGAGTTTGACGAATGCGGTTTTGCCCGGTGGCGCTGCGCTTACCGGGCCTACAGGGTTCCGTAGGTCGGGTAAGCGTTAGCGCCACCCGACACCACAAACCGCACTCAACCGTGAAATTTGTCGAATTCGTTGAAAATCGGTCCTTGATAGGACTTTAACAAGGAATAAAGATCGCCATGTTATTACCCTGGCTAATACTGATTCCCTTTATCGGCGGCTTCCTGTGCTGGCAGACTGAACGCTTTGGCGTGAAGATGCCGCGCTGGATTGCGCTGATTACCATGGGATTGACGCTCGCACTTGGCCTGCAACTGTGGCTGCAAGGCGGTTACTCACTGACGCAATCCACCGGCCTGCCGCAGTGGCAGTCTGAGTTTATCCTGCCGTGGATCCCACGCTTCGGTATCACTATCCATCTGGCTATCGACGGACTGTCGCTGCTGATGGTGGTGCTGACCGGCCTGCTGGGTGTGCTGGCGGTACTCTGCTCGTGGAATGAAATCCAGAAATATCAGGGCTTTTTCCACCTCAACCTGATGTGGATCCTGGGCGGCGTTATCGGTGTGTTCCTCGCCATCGACATGTTCCTGTTCTTCTTCTTCTGGGAGATGATGCTGGTACCGATGTACTTCCTGATCGCGCTTTGGGGCCATAAGGCGTCCGACGGTAAAACGCGTATCACGGCGGCGACCAAATTCTTCATCTATACCCAGGCGAGTGGTCTGGTGATGCTGATTGCGATTCTGGCGCTGGTGTTTGTTCACCATAATGCGACCGGTGTCTGGACCTTCAACTACGAAGATCTGCTGAAAACCCCAATGTCCCACGGCGTGGAATACCTGCTGATGCTGGGCTTCTTCATCGCCTTCGCGGTGAAAATGCCGGTGGTTCCGCTGCACGGCTGGCTGCCGGATGCGCACTCTCAGGCGCCGACTGCCGGTTCCGTTGACCTCGCGGGTATTTTGCTGAAAACCGCGGCCTACGGCCTGCTGCGTTTCTCTCTGCCGCTGTTCCCGAACGCCTCTGCCGAGTTCGCACCCATTGCTATGTGGCTGGGCGTGATTGGTATCTTCTACGGCGCGTGGATGGCGTTCACTCAGTACGATATCAAGCGTCTGATTGCATACACTTCCGTTTCCCACATGGGCTTCGTGCTGATTGCTATCTACACCGGTAGCCAACTGGCGTACCAGGGCGCGGTCATCCAGATGATTGCTCACGGTCTGTCGGCGGCAGGTCTCTTCATCCTGTGCGGCCAGCTTTACGAGCGTCTGCATACCCGCGACATGCGTATGATGGGCGGCCTGTGGAGCAAAATTAAGTGGTTGCCAGCCTGTTCCCTGTTCTTCGCCGTGGCGACGCTGGGTATGCCAGGTACCGGTAACTTCGTCGGTGAATTCATGATTCTGTTCGGCAGCTTCCATGTGGTGCCGCTGATCACCGTCATCTCGACTTTCGGTCTGGTTTTCGCTTCCGTTTACTCGCTTGCGATGCTGCACCGCGCTTACTTCGGTAAAGCGAAGAGTGAAATCGCGGCCAAAGAGCTGCCAGGGATGTCGCTGCGTGAACTGTTCATCATTCTTCTGCTGGTCGTGCTGCTGGTTCTGCTGGGCTTCTATCCTCAGCCGATTCTGGACACGTCACACTCTGCGATGGGCAATATTCAGCAGTGGTTTGTTAATTCTGTTTCAACTACAAGGCCGTAATTCGCCATGACAATAACTCCACAACAACTGATCGCGCTGTTACCGCTGCTGATCGTCGGCTTGACGGTGGTGGTTGTGATGCTCTCCATTGCGTGGCGACGCAATCACTTCCTCAACGCTACGCTTGCGGTTATCGGGCTTAACGCGGCGCTGGTTTCGCTCTGGTTTGTTGGCCAGGCGGGCGCAATGGATGTGACGCCGCTGATGCGCGTCGACGGCTACGCCATGCTCTATACCGGGCTGGTGTTGCTGGCGAGCCTCGCGACCTGTACGTTTGCTTACCCGTGGCTGGAAGGCTACCCGGATAACAAAGAAGAGTTCTACCTGCTGGTGCTGATTGCCGCGCTGGGCGGCATTCTGCTGGCGAACGCTAATCACCTGGCGGCGCTGTTCCTGGGTATTGAGCTGATCTCGCTGCCGCTGTTCGGTTTGATTGGCTACGCTTTCCGTCAGAAACGTTCGCTGGAAGCGAGTATCAAGTACACCATTCTGTCTGCCGCAGCATCGTCTTTCCTGCTGTTCGGTATGGCGCTGGTTTACGCCAACTCTGGCAACCTGTCGTTCGTTGCGCTCGGTAAGAGCCTGGCGGATAACATGCTGCATGAACCGCTGCTGCTGGCGGGTCTGGGTATGATGATCGTCGGCCTCGGCTTTAAACTCTCTCTTGTGCCGTTCCACCTGTGGACGCCAGACGTCTACCAGGGCGCGCCAGCTCCGGTTTCCACCTTCCTGGCGACGGCGAGCAAAATCGCTATCTTCGGCGTGGTGATGCGTCTGTTCCTCTACGCGCCAGTGGGCGACAGCGAAGCAGTGCGCGTGGTGCTGGGCCTCATTGCCTTCGCCTCTATCATCTTCGGTAACCTGATGGCCCTGAGCCAGACCAACATCAAGCGTCTGCTCGGTTACTCTTCTATCTCTCACCTCGGCTATCTGCTGGTTGCGCTGATTGCGCTGCAAAGCGGCGAAATGTCGATGGAAGCGGTCGGCGTGTATCTGGCGGGTTATCTGTTCAGCAGTCTCGGCGCGTTCGGCGTAGTGAGCCTGATGTCCAGCCCGTACCGTGGCCCGGACGCAGAATCGCTCTTCTCCTACCGTGGCCTGTTCTGGCATCGTCCGATCCTCTCTGCGGTGATGACGGTGATGATGCTGTCGCTGGCGGGTATCCCGATGACGCTGGGCTTTATCGGTAAGTTCTATGTACTGGCCGTCGGTGTGCAAACTCACCTGTGGTGGCTGGTTGGCGCAGTGGTAGTCGGTTCTGCGATCGGTCTTTACTACTACCTGCGTGTGGCAGTGAGCCTGTATCTGCATGCGCCGGAACAGCTGAATCGCGATGCACCGTCGAACTGGCAATACAGCGCTGGCGGTATTGTGGTGCTGGTTTCCGCATTGCTGGTACTGGTGCTGGGCGTCTGGCCGCAACCGTTAATCGACCTGGTGCAGATGGCGATGCCGCTGATGTAAGGTTGATGTTGATGTGAAAAAACCGCCGATTTTGGCGGTTTTTTTATGCATGGAACTGCGAGGGATTACGCAGAAAAGCGTTCGTGATGATTACAGATCTGACGGTTGGTGTAGTATGCACGCACAGAGAGCGATTCAGGGATTGAACGATGGAACAACGTTACAGAATTGAGAGCGTTACGCTTAGAGACACCGGCGTTTTTGAGAATACACATATTGATTTCCCAGGGCAGCGCCTCGCCAGGTGTGATGTGAAAAAAGCAGAAATTCATATTTTTACCGGGCCGAACGGTTGCGGTAAAAGCACCATGCTGTATGCACTTGCTGGCATTTTTAGTCACGAGTCTTCGAGTCTTTCATCTCTTCATCAGCGATTCCGTAGCCGTAAAGCATCCGTTGCATGTCGTTTCTGCGAAGAGCGTGCTGTTATCTCTGCAGGGGATGAACGCGCTACGCGAAAAATAGCGATAGTTGATGATGAACAGAGCCTCCTAACGTCATACAGGCTAATTTCGCAGAGTGAACATTGGCCTGTTGAAGCATGCGTAGATTTTGCCGCGTTCGCCTATTCAGGCCAGCGCGCGAACAGAGAAAAACTGCATACATCAAAAATCGAAGAACTCGCTATTTCCCCCTTTGCAGATGCCTTATCTTTCGATGCAACGGTCAGACCGGTGGTATTGGCAAACTGGATTGCCAATAATCGTACCAAGGCCGCGCTGGCGCGCCAGGATTCAGCGGAGAGTGAAGCTGAAATTTATGATGAATCCTTATTAAAGATTTGTCGTTTTGTGAAAAAGGTATCGGGGCTGACGATATCATTTCGTTTAGAACGATCGCCGCTGAGCGTAAAAGTGGAGCTTGAGGGCGAGAGCATTGAATACGATGTACTGCCCGATGGCCTGAAGTCCATTATCTCCTGGATTGCCGATTTAGCATTGCGTCTTGAATCCGTTCCGTGGCGTGTGCAGCGCGATATTTTTTCGCAACCCGTTATTCTCTTTCTCGATGAAGTCGATATCCATCTTCATCCCAGCTGGCAACGTCGCATTTTACCGGCAATTCAGACTCTCTTACCTAACGCGCAGGTTTTTGTCTCAACGCACTCTCCGTTTGTGGTGGGCTCGGTAGAAGATGCCTGGGTATATCGACTGCCAGAGCAACGCTATGATGTATGTAAGGATTCGGGGTCTGTGGAATTAATCACCGCGATGAATTCGTCCGCAGGTAAGAGTTATCAGCTCATCCTGTCTGAAGTTTTTGATATCAATGAGGAGTTTGACGTAGAAACGGAATGTCAGCTTGCTGAATTTAAAGAGGCTATTCGAAAACATATGGTAGAAAAGAATAATAAAGATGACGTTATGCAGTTGGCGGCGCTTTTACAGGCTAAAGGGGAAGAACTTAATGCCCTGGTTACGATGGAATTACGCCAGATGCAGCGGGTATTGGCAAAATATACGGGGGATTGAATGTACGCATTTCATCGAAGCCAATGCCCGGATTATCTTGCCGAATGCTGGGAACGTCTGGGCCGTCATTACGAAGCACAAAAATTACATAATCAACGCTACCGATTCAAATGGTTCTCTGGGTTTCGCTATGCGACAACTAAACAGAAGCTTTACGATATGACGCAAGGGCATTGCGCTTTCTGTGATGGAGGATGCTTAGGCGCTGAGAGTCGCATGACGCTCGAACACTTTAAGCCTAAATCCCGAAGGCAATTTTACCGACTCGCTTATCAATGGGAAAATCTGTATCCATGCTGTGACACGTGCCAGTCACAGAAAAAAGATGGTTATGATGCAGCATTATTAGTTGGCGACCAACCAGGCTACGCGTTTATTGATTACTTTTGGGTGAATTATGTCACGGGTGAGCTGCAACCTAATCCATTGTCCGCGCCTGAAAACCAGCGTCGCGCTGAGGTGACAATCGCGATATATGGTCTGAACTTAGATGTGCGGAAAATTAGTCGTAAAAGAGAGTTACGTCATTTTCATCATCGTGATGGCAGTTTAGAATTTATTGATGATTTTAGTTATCGTTACTTTTTAATTGATGCTTAATGGTGTTGGGATATCTACAGATAGTCCGTGTTTTTAAAATAACTTACCATGCTGAATATAATCTATAAAAGATGCAGTGAAATATTGTTTTTTTGCATATAGACGCAATGAATATAATATTGATTAATTATTGGTGATTGTTATTCTCCCCAGGGATATTCCGCAATATATGAGTTTGAAAATAATTAGACGTATCAAGCCTGGTGCTGGGTATATTGCACTGTTCAGTGTTGTTAAATATTAAAAAGGATTTTATATGTACAAGAATAAGCTATTAATAATATCAATATGTAGTTTAACCCTCAGTGGTTGTTCTCATGGGCCCGCCTATACATCGGGTTCGATGTCAGGTTATACCTTGATGGGGTCAATAGCTGGCGCCTCTGCGCAGTTCGATACCTCCCGCTACACCCATTACGACGACAGCCCGGTAAAACAGGTCGCACAATCCCCGCTGGCGACGTTTAGTCTCGATGTGGACACGGCCAGCTACGCGAATGTGCGTCGTTTTCTGAACCAAGGGCAATTGCCTAACCCGGATGCAGTTCGGGTTGAAGAAATGCTGAATTATTTTCCCTTGAGCAAACGCCCGAATGATAAAACGACTTTTGGGGGGCAGGAGGTACAGAAATCCGCAGAGCGCGTCGTTCATATTGAAATTACCTCCGGCTGTGAACCTGTTTCTCATCCTTTCACCGTCCAGTACGAACTCACTCCCGCTCCGTTGAATGAACAACATACCTTATTACGTCTGGATATTGCCGCGAAAGAGTTAGCCAGCAGCGAGCGTCCCGCCGCCAACCTGGTTTTCTTGATTGATACCTCCGGTTCGATGGAAGGGGATGGCCGCCTGCCGCTTATTCAATCAGCGCTCAAAATGATGGTTAATGATCTTCGTCCGCAGGATCGCGTCTCTATTGTCACCTATGCCGGCTCTTCAGAAGTCTTGCTGTCAGCGACCTCCGGGGCAGAGAAGCAAACCATTATTCATGCACTTAACGATCTCAGCGCTGACGGCAGCACCAACGGCGGCGCCGGGTTGAAAATGGCCTACGAACAGGCGCAAAAGGGTTTCATCAAAGGCGGCGTTAACCGCATTTTGCTGGCGACGGACGGTGATTTTAACGTTGGAATCGACGACCCGAAAGCCATTGAATCGTTGGTGAAAAAAGAGCGCGACACCGGCATTACGCTCTCCACGCTCGGCGTGGGTGATGACAACGTCAATGATGCAATGATGGTGAAAATTGCTGATGTGGGCAACGGCAATTACAGCTATCTCGACTCGTTATCGGAAGCGCAAAAGGTGCTGGGCCAGGAGATGCAACAAACGCTGGTCACGGTTGCCAAAGACGTCAAAGCGCAAATCGAGTTTAACCCGGCGCAGGTAATTGAATATCGCCAGATCGGTTACGAAAAACGCCAGTTGCGCGATGAAGATTTCAATAATGACGCTGTTGATGCCGGCGATATCGGTGCGGGTAAACACGTCACTGTGCTGTTTGAGCTGACGTTAGCCGGGCAGAAAGGTTCGGTGGATGCGTTACGCTATGGCAACACGTCCGCGAAAGCCGCCACCGGCAAAGAGAATGAACTGCTGTGGGTGAAGCTGCGCTACAAAGCGCCGCAGGGTGAAACCAGCCGCTTGATGAGCCAACCGGTGATGGCGACATCGTTACAAAACAGTTTTGAAATGGCGTCCACGGATATGCGTTTTCTCTCAGCGGTAGCCGCTTACGGGCAAAAACTGCGCGGTTCTGATGAACTGGCAAAAACGTCCTGGCAGCAGATTGCCGGCTGGGCGGAGCGGGCTAAAGGTACGGATGAAAAAGGTTACCGGGCGGAGTTTGTCCGGCTGGTGGATCTCACCGCAGGGCTGTCGCACTGAACGAAGGGGGCGGGTTCGCCCCCGTTAAAATTACAGCGTGATGATTGTAAAATCCTCCGCCATTTCGCTTGCCGGGAAAATCTCCTGACACTCTGCCAGCATCCGCCGGCATCCTTCGGCGTCATAGCGTGAACTGACGTGCGTAATCACTAAACGGCCTACACCCGCATTACGCGCCAGCTCTGCTGCCTGCCGTGTTGAGGAGTGCCCGCGGCTGTTGGCTTTCTCCTCCATCGCTGTTTCCAGGGTGGTTTCATGCACCATCATATCTACGCCATGTGCCAGCGCAGATGCGCCTTCACACGGTGCGGTGTCGCCGAAAATTGCCAGCGTTTTGCCCGGCGTGGCGGGGGAAAGATAGTCGCGGCCATCAATCACGCGGCCATCTTCCAGCGTCACGCGTAGCCCGTCCTTAAGCTGCTGGAACAGCGGCCCCGGCTTCACGCCTGCGTTAACCAGGGCTTTTGCATCCAGTGCGCCCGATTTTTCATGCTCTTCAACCCGATATCCATAGCATTCGACCGGGTGATTAAGCGGATAGGCCGTGACCTTACGCAGGCCATCATCCATCGCAAAACCGGCGCTCACCTCGACTATCTCCATTGGATAATCGGTCCATGAGCCGCTCAGGCGCAGCGCGGTTTCAACAAACTCGCGTAAACCTTTTGGCCCGTACAGCGTCACCGGGTTCATATTGCCCGCCATTGAACGACTGCACAGCAGCCCCGGCAGGCCAAACAGATGATCGCCATGCAAATGGGTAATGAAGATGCGGTCGATCTTTCCCGGATGCAGCGTGGTTTCCAGCAGTTGATGCTGCGTACCCTCGCCGCAATCAAACAGCCAGACTGCTGGTTGCGTTGGATGCTGATGATGCAGCAGAATGGCGGTGACGTTGCGCGTCCGGGTCGGTACGCCAGCAGATGTTCCCAAAAAAGTCAGTTGCATAACGCCGCTCCCATGGCGGTAAAAAAACAATAACCATAAAGGAGCCTATCATGATTCAGTGGCAGGATTTGCACCATTCTGATTTAACCGTCCCGCAGCTGTACGCGCTGCTTCAATTACGCTGTGAAGTTTTTGTGGTTGAGCAGGCTTGTGTCTATCAGGACATCGACGGCGATGATCTGGTCGGCGAGAATCGTCATCTTCTCGGCTGGCAGGGCGATACGCTGGTGGCGTATGCGAGACTTCTGAAAAGTGAAGATGGTTTCTCCCCCGTTTCTATTGGTCGGGTGATCGTCAGCCCTGCCGTTCGTGGGGAAAAACTGGGTTATCAACTGATGGAACGCGCGCTGGCAAGCTGCGCGCAACACTGGCCGGAACGCGCGCTGTATCTGGGCGCACAGGCGCATCTGCAGAATTTTTATCGCCACTTTGGTTTTATTCCGGTCACCGATGTTTACGATGAAGATGGCATTCCGCACGTTGGGATGGCGTGCGAGGTCGGGCAGGCGTAACCGGCAAGCGTTGACTATAGTTATCCCACTGGTTTAGCAAACATGGAGATAAACTATGGTGAATGAAACACATATTGACGACGACTTGACTCTGCTGAGCGATACTCTGGAAGAGGTGCTTCGTTCTTCCGGCGATCCCGCTGACCAGAAATATGTCGAGCTGAAAGCCCGTGCGGAAAATGCGCTGCATGATGTTAAATCCCGCGTGAGCCATGCTTCAGACACTTACTACTACCGGGCGAAAAAAGCGGTTTACCGCGCTGACGACTATGTGCACGAAAAACCGTGGCAGGGTATCGGCGTAGGTGCTGCGGTCGGGCTGGTTTTAGGTCTTTTATTGACCCGTCGCTGAGCAAAATCACACTCCCTAATCATGGGTACTGCTTTTTACAGGCAGTACCCCGTATAATATACGGTTTTAGAATAGGGAGGTTCGCGTGCTATCCGTTTCTGCTGCGCTAAAGAGTCTGGCTGACTCTCTGTCGGACGATTTTCCCGCTTCACCCGGCACGCGAACTATCGAAGTTCCTTTTACCCTGAATGATGCGTTTGACCCACTCTGCTGGTTAAATGCGCAGGCAGTCTGGCCGCAATTCTGGTGGCAGCAGCGCAGCGGCGATGATGAACTTGCCGCCCTTGGCGCGACCGTTTCGTTTTCCTCCCTGGCGCAGGCCGAAGATTATCTCGCCCGCTATGATGCTGATGATATTCGTATTTGTGGCCTGAATAGCTTTGATGACAGGCAGAGAGCACTTTTTTTGCCGCGTCTGGAGTGGCGCCGTGAGGGCGGACATGCGTCGTTAAGAGTAAACCTCGCGAGCGACACCTCGTTGCAGGCAGACGCCGTGGCAGCGAAAGCGTTTATTGCGCAGCTGTCGTCACAAAGCGTCTGTCATACATCCGCGCTGACGCTGGAAAGCGAGATACATCGACCGGGTGAAGCCGGATGGCGCGGTCTTATTGAACAGGCCACGCTTGCCATCGCCGACGGCGAGCTCGATAAAGTCGTGCTGGCGCGCGCCACCGATCTGACGTTTACGGCGCCGCCCGATGCCGGTGCATTAATGGCCGCCAGCCGTAGGGTAAATCTCAACTGCTATCACTTCTTTATGGCGTTTGACGCCGGGCAGGCCTTTTTCGGCTCGTCCCCGGAACGGCTGTGGCGCAGGCGCGGTCTCGAACTGGTCACTGAAGCGCTGGCAGGAACCGTCGCCAGCCATCCTGACCCGACTCAGGCGCAGCATCTGGCCGAGTGGCTGATGAATGATGATAAAAACCAGCGCGAGAACATGCTGGTGGTGGACGACATCTGCGCGCGTTTGCAGGGGGATGTCGATACGCTGGATATCCTGCCCGTTGAAATCGTTCGCCTGAGAAAAGTTCAGCATATACGCCGTGTTATCCAGGCTACGCTGAAAGAAGCGAACGATTATCGCTGTTTAATGCAGCTTCAACCGACCGCGGCCGTTTCTGGCTTACCGCGTACACAGGCCTTCGATTTTATTGATTGCTTTGAGCCGTTCTCACGGGAATGGTACGCAGGCTCGGCAGGCTATATCAGCCGCCGTCAGAGCGAGTTTTGCGTTACCCTGCGGTCGGCGAAGGTCAGCGGCAACACCGTGCGGCTTTACGCAGGCGCGGGCATTGTTGCCGGGTCGCAGGCCGATTCAGAATGGCAAGAAATAGAAAATAAAGCAGCGGGGCTGCGTTCTTTATTGTTCTCTGAGTAGAACATTAACGACTCATATCAAAATCTCATTGTTTCGTATTATTTATACTGAGTCGCAATATTGATACCGGACAAACATATGTCAGTAAGCGCTTTCAACCGACGCTGGGCGGCGGTGATCCTTGAAGCTTTAACCCGTCACGGCGTGCGCCATATCTGCATCGCTCCGGGGTCACGTTCCACACCGCTCACCCTGGCGGCCGCTGAAAACCGTACATTTATTCATCACACGCATTTTGATGAGCGTGGGCTGGGTCACCTGGCGTTAGGGCTGGCAAAGGTTAGTCGCCAGCCGGTCGCGGTGATTGTTACCTCTGGAACGGCGGTGGCGAACCTCTATCCGGCGCTGATTGAAGCCGGGCTCACCGGGGAAAAAATCATTCTGTTGACCGCCGACAGGCCTCCGGAGCTGATTGACTGTGGGGCAAATCAGGCGATTCGTCAGCCGGGCATGTTTGCTTCACATCCCACAGAAACGCTTTCTTTGCCGCGTCCGAGCCAGGATATTCCGGCTCGCTGGCTGGTCTCTTCGATTGATCACGCGTTGGGCTCGTTGCATGCGGGCGGCGTACACATTAACTGCCCGTTCGCTGAGCCGCTGTATGGCGAAATGGACGACACGGGCCTCGACTGGCAGCAGGCGCTGGGCACGTGGTGGCAGGAAGACAAACCCTGGCTGCGTGAATCGCTGCATCTTGAAAGCAATAAGCAGCGCGACTGGTTCTTCTGGCGGCAAAAACGCGGCGTTGTGGTTGCCGGGCGCATGAGTGCGGAAGAGGGTAAAAAGGTTGCCGAATGGGCGAAAACGCTCGGCTGGCCGCTGATTGGCGATGTCCTTTCGCAAACGGGCCAACCGTTGCCCTGTGCGGATTTGTGGCTGGGTAATGCGGCGGCAGTGAGTGAACTGGCGCAGGCGCAAATTGTGGTGCAGATTGGCAGCAGCTTGACGGGCAAACGCCTGTTGCAGTGGCAGCAGGCCTGTGAGCCGGAGGAGTACTGGCTGGTGGATAATCTCACCGGGCGATTAGATCCGGCACATCATCGTGGTCGCCGACTGGTATGCGAAATAGATCATTGGCTGGAACTGCATCCGGCAGAAAAACGCACGCCGTGGTGCACGGCGATCCCGCGTCTCGCTGAACAGGCATGGGATAACGTCCGCGCCATTAGCGAAACTTTCGGCGAAGCGCAACTGGCACATCGCATCCGCCATTATTTGCCGCAGCAGGGGCAGCTTTTTGTCGGCAACAGTCTTGTGGTCCGGTTGATTGACGCGCTAAGCCAGCTTCCTGCCGGGTATCCGGTCTACAGCAATCGCGGGGCCAGCGGTATCGACGGCTTGATCTCAACGGCGGCGGGCGTGCAGCGCGCCAGCGCCAAATCAACCCTGGCGATTGTGGGCGACCTCTCCGCGTTATATGACCTCAACGCGCTTGCGCTGCTGCGCCAGGTTTCTGCGCCTTTCGTACTTATCGTGGTGAACAACAACGGCGGGCAGATTTTCTCGCTGCTGCCTACCCCGGTGGAGGAGCGAGAACGCTTCTACGCCATGCCGCAGAATGTGCATTTTGAACATGCGGCGAAAATGTTTGGCCTGAATTATCATCAGCCGCAGGACTGGGCCGCACTTGAAGCCGCGCTCGATAAAGCCTGGCGTACGCCCGCCACCACGGTGATTGAACTGGTGGTGAACGACACCGATGGCGCACAAACCCTGCAACAGCTGCTGGCGCAGGTCAGCCATCTATGATGTTAAATGCCGTTGCGCGCGAAGGCGATGCCGGGCAACCGTGGCTGGTATTCCTGCACGGTTTCTCCGGTGATTGCCGTGAGTGGCAAACGGTAGGCGAGGCGTTCCCACGCGCCTCGCGGCTTTATATTGATTTGCCCGGTCACGGTGGTTCTGCCGATTGCCGGGTAACCCATTTCGCCGACGTGAGCGCGGCGCTGCAGGCAACGCTACTTAGTTACAACATCCTCAACTACTGGCTGGTGGGTTATTCGCTGGGCGGACGTATTGCGATGACGTTTGCCTGTCAGCATCAGTGGCAAGGATTGTTGGGCGTGGTGGTTGAGGGGGGGCATCCGGGGCTGCAAAGCGCCGAACAACGGGCGCAGCGCTGGCAATCGGACAATCACTGGGCGCAGCGTTTTGCCTGTGAACCGCTGAACCAGGTGTTTGACGCCTGGTATCGGCAGCCGGTCTTTGCCAGCCTGACGTCTGCGCAGCGCGACGCACTGGTGGCGCTACGACAAAACAATGACGGCAGCGCGCTGGCGGCTATGCTATTAGCAACGTCGTTAAGCGTGCAGGACGATCTGCGCGATGCCCTGCGCGATCGTAACTTCCCATTCTGGTATCTCTGCGGCGAACGCGACAGCAAATTCAGGGCCATAGCCGATGAGCTTGCCGCGCCTTGCCATGTAATTCGTAACGCCGGACACAACGCGCATCGGGAAAACCCCGAGGGCGTGGTGGCGTGTCTGGCGCAGATTGTGCATCTCTGACTATAGGACACACTATGATCTATCCTGATGAAGCTATGCTTTACGCGCCGATTGAATGGCAAGACTGTTCTGAAGGCTACACCGACATTCGTTACCAGAAATCCGCTGACGGCATTGCCAAAATCACCATCAACCGTCCGCAGGTGCGTAACGCGTTCCGTCCGCTGACCGTTAAAGAGATGATTCAGGCGCTGGCCGATGCACGCTATGACGACAACATCGGGGTCATTGTCCTGACGGGCGAAGGTGACAAAGCCTTCTGTTCCGGGGGCGATCAGAAAGTGCGTGGTGACTACGGTGGATACCAGGATGATGCAGGCACGCACCATCTGAACGTACTCGATTTCCAGCGCCAGATCCGCACCTGCCCGAAACCGGTAGTCGCGATGGTGGCAGGCTATTCCATCGGCGGCGGTCACGTACTGCACATGATGTGTGACCTGACGATTGCGGCAGAAAACGCCATCTTCGGTCAGACGGGCCCGAAAGTGGGCTCCTTCGACGGCGGCTGGGGCGCATCCTACATGGCGCGTATTGTCGGGCAGAAAAAAGCGCGTGAAATCTGGTTCCTGTGCCGCCAGTACAATGCTCAGGAAGCGCTGGATATGGGCCTGGTTAACACCGTTGTGCCACTGGCTGACCTCGAAAAAGAGACCATTCGCTGGTGTCGCGAAATGCTGCAAAACAGCCCGATGGCCCTGCGTTGTTTGAAAGCGGCGCTGAACGCCGACTGTGATGGTCAGGCGGGCCTGCAGGAACTGGCGGGTAACGCTACGATGCTGTTCTACATGACCGAAGAAGGTCAGGAAGGGCGCAATGCGTTTAACCAGAAACGCCAGCCTGATTTCAGCAAATTTAAACGGAACCCGTAATGCGGTACGCGCAGGTTTACCGCTGGCAGATACCGATGGACGCGGGCGTGGTACTGCGCGAACGGCGGCTAAAAACCCGCGACGGATTGTTTGTCTGGCTCCGTGACGGCGAACGCGAAGGCTGGGGAGAAATCTCCCCACTTCCGGGTTTTAGCCGTGAAACGCTGGACGACGCGCAATCCGCATTACTCAATTGGGTGCAAAGCTGGCGACAGGGCGCTGAGACCCCGTTGCCGGACCTGCCCTCGGCGGCGTTTGGCATTAGTTGTGCGCTGGCGGAACTGGACGACACGCTGCCGATGACGGCAGATTATCGTGCTGCGCCGCTGTGTACCGGCGACCCGGATGAACTGGTGCTGGCGCTGGCAGATATGGCCGGCGAAAAAGTCGCGAAGGTGAAGGTCGGACTGTACGAGGCGGTACGCGACGGCATGGTGGTTAATCTGCTGCTGGAAGCGATTCCCGATTTGCAGCTGCGGCTGGATGCTAATCGCGCCTGGACGCCGCTCAAAGCGCAGCAGTTTGCCAAATATGTCAACCCGGCATTCCGCGATCGCATCGCGTTTCTCGAAGAACCGTGTAAAACACGTGATGATTCACGCGCGTTTGCTGCGGAAACGGGCATTGCTATCGCGTGGGATGAAAGCCTGCGCGATGACGATTTCCGCTTCGAAGCTGAGCCCGGCGTGCGCGCGGTGGTGATTAAACCGACTCTCACCGGTAGCCTGCAAAAAGTGCAGGCGCAGGTGGCGGCGGCGCACGCGCTGGGGCTGACGGCGGTCATCAGCTCTTCCATTGAGTCGAGCCTTGGGCTGACGCAGCTGGCCCGTATTGCGGCCTGGCTGACGCCGAATACGATCCCGGGCCTTGATACCCTCAATCTGATGCAGGCGCAGCTGATTCGCCGCTGGCCGGATAACCCGCTGCCGTGCCTGGACATGCTGTCGCTGGAGCCGTTGCTGTGAGTTTTTCTACCTGGCCCTGGCGTGACTGGCGAGAGCAGCGGGGCGTTGCGTCTGCGCTGCGCCTCGACAATGAGACGCTTCACTGGACGCAGTTGTGTGAGCGAATCGACGCGCTGGCCGCCGGTTTTCAGGCGCAGGGCGTACGCGATGGTGACGGCGTAGCGCTGTGCGCGCGCAACCGGGGGGAAACGGTGCTGGCCTGGCTGGCATTGTTACAGTGCGGGGCGCGTGTTTTACCGCTTAACCCGCGTCTTCCCACCTCGCTGATTAACGCCTTACTGCCGGGGTTAACGCTGCGTCACGTGCTCAACCTGGAAAACAGTGAGATTGCCTACTCACTGCCGCGCCTCACGCTGCAAGAATCAAAGGGTTACCATGATATTGGCTGGCGACCTGAACGACTGGCATCCATGACGCTCACTTCGGGCTCCACGGGCCTGCCAAAAGCGGCGGTACACACCTGTGCGGCGCATCTTGCCAGCGCACAGGGTGTGTTAAGTTTGATTTCGTTTTCTGCAGATGACTGCTGGCTGTTGTCGTTGCCGCTGTTCCATGTCTCCGGACAAGGGATTTTTTGGCGCTGGCTCTATTCGGGCGCGCAGATGGCGGTGAGCGAGCGACCACTCGCTCAGGCGCTGCAGGGCTGTACGCATGCCTCGCTAGTGCCAACCCAGCTTTGGCGTTTGTTGAATGATGACCAGCCACTGTCGTTGAAAGCCGTGCTGTTAGGCGGCGCGGCCATTCCTGCCGACCTGACCGAACAGGCAAGCGCGATGGGTATCCGTACCTTCTGCGGCTACGGTCTTACCGAATTTGCCTCTACCGTATGTGCGCGTGAAGCTAACGGCGGCGATGATGTGGGAACGCCGCTTGCCGGGCGTGAGCTCAAACTGGTGAACGGTGAAGTCTGGCTACGTGCGAAAAGCATGGCCTCGGGCTACTGGCGGGATGGCGCGCTTGTGCCGTTGGTCAATGCTGAGGGGTGGTTTGCCACGCGCGATCGCGGCGAGCTCCGTGACGGGAAGCTCTTTATCATCGGACGTATGGATAACCTTTTCTTTAGCGGCGGGGAAGGTATCCAGCCGGAAGATGTCGAGCGAGTGATTGTGGCGCATCCTGCGGTTTCGCAGGTATTTATTGTTCCGCTGGATGACCCTGAGTTCGGACAGCGCCCGGTCGCGGTAGTGGATTGTGAAAGCGATGTCGAACTTTCTGTGCTGGCGACGTGGGTGAAAGGTAGACTGGCGGGCTTCCAGCAACCGTGTCACTGGCTGCGGTTACCGGAAACGATGAAAAATAGCGGAATTAAGGTCTCTCGCCATCAGTTACGAGAGTGGGTTGCGCAAAAATTAAAGTAGCCCTTTCAGCGTCAATGTCTTGCGAGTAGCGACGTTCAGATCGTAGCTCGCAAGATCTTCCTGTTTCACCCACGCGTAATCCTGAAACTCATCGTTCAGTACAATCTCACGGTTGGTGCTGACGCAGTCGAAAATCAGGTAAATCATATAGATCTCTTCCTGATGGCCATCGGCGTAGGTTTTGGTGCGCACGTCGTCGCTAAAGGTCCACGGTGTAATGTGGCTTAACACCAGTTTTTCCCCGAGTTCTTCGCGAATTTCGCGACGTAGCGCCTCTTCAATTTTCTCGCCGGGCTCTACGCCGCCACCCGAAAGCGCCCACTGACCGGGGAAGACGCCACGATCGTCCGCCATTTTGCACAGTAACCAGGCGCCATTATTTTGAATGAGCGGGCATACAATCGTTCTTTGGCGCATAAGTAAATCCTTATATAAGACTGAGTTAATCCTATTGTACGTTTATAATCGTCAGTAATTTGCGAGGTTTCTCCGGAACGAGAGAAAAGACCGCATTAAAGTCCACATTCCCTCACCTTGAGTAATACTTTCAAGTCGCAATTACTTACAATTTGAAGAGTGATCGCCCTTTTAGTTCATGGATTTGGCGATATTCAGCAGTACAATTCGCCTGATTTTTGGTAATTCACACTGTGCTTGCGGGAAAGGATTAAAATGAAAAAGAGCATACTATTTGGCCTGATGGGGATGCTGTTGCTCCCGGTTGCGGCAAATGCAATCAGCATTAGCGGCCAGGCTGGCGAAGAGTATACCAACCTTGGCGTCGGCTTTGGCACCGAATCGACGGGCCTGGCGCTGAGCGGTAACTGGGCGCATAACGACGATCACGGCGATATCGTGGGTGCGGCATTGGGAATGAACATTCCATTAGGGCCGTTCATGGCTACCGCGGGTGGCAAAGGTGTTTATCTGAGCCCGAACTACGGTGATGATGGTTACGCGGCGGCGGTTGGCGGCGGGTTGCAGTGGCAAATTGGTGAACGCTTCCATCTGTTTGGTGAGTATTACTACTCGCCGGACTCGCTTTCCAGCGGCGTAAAAGATTACGAAGAAGCCAACGCGGGTGGTCGTTTTATGCTTATGCGTCCGTTAAGTGTGGAAGCGGGGTACCGCTATATCAACCTCGCCGGCAAAGATGGCAATCGCGACAGCGCCGTGGCGGATGGCCCATACGTCGGCGTCAGCGCTAACTTCTGATTCTCCCCGGCGCGGCACTCTGCCGCGCCAGTTTTCTCGTTTTTATTCCTCGCCTTGCGCTATAGTAAATCGTCCTCTTTTACTGGAGAAAGCGATGATAAACGTAGAGATGCTGTCTACGGGCGATGAAGTCTTATACGGGCAAATTGTGGATACCAATGCGGCCTGGCTTGCTGATTTCTTATTTGAACAAGGTTTACCGCTTTCCCGGCGTAACACGGTGGGCGACAAACTCGATGATCTGGTGTCGATTCTGCGCGAGCGCAGTACTCAGGCTGATGTCCTGATTGTTAACGGCGGTCTGGGGCCGACGAGTGATGATTTAAGTGCGCTAGCTGCGGCAACGGCGAAAGGCGAATCACTGGTACTGCATGAGCCGTGGCTGGCGCAGATGGAGAAATTCTTCAAAGAGCGTGGCCGCGTGATGGCGCCGAGCAATCGCAAACAGGCGGAAATTCCTGCCAGCGCCGAGTTTATTGATAACCCGGTGGGTACGGCCTGCGGTTTTGCCATTAAGCTCAACCGTTGCCTGATTTTCTTCACCCCTGGCGTGCCGTCTGAATTTAAGGTGATGGTTCAGCAAGAAATTTTGCCACGCCTGCGCGCACGTTTTGAGATCCCCGAGCCGCCGCTGTGTCTGCGACTCACCACGTTCGGGCGTTCTGAAAGCGATCTCGCGCAAAGTCTCGATCACCTGACGCTGCCTGCGGGCGTATCGATGGGCTATCGATCATCGATGCCGATTATTGAACTCAAGCTGACTGGCCCGGCGAGTGAACGTCAGGCAATGGAAGCCCTGTGGCCGGAAGTGAAAGAGGTGGCGGGCGATAGCCTGATTTTTGAAGGCACCGAAGGCTTGCCGAAACAGCTCTCTCGCGCATTGCAGGATAAGCAGTTGAGCCTGACGCTGAGCGAACAGTTTACCGGCGGGCTGCTGGCGCTGGAGCTGCAACGCGCGGGTGCGCCGCTGCTGGCCAGTGAGGTGATTCCATCGCAGGAAGAGACGCTGGCGCAAACGGCACGGTGGGCGGAAGAGCGCCGCGAAAACCATTTTGCCGGCGTAGCGTTGTCGGTGACCGGGCTTGAAAACGAGCATCTGAACTTTGCGCTCTCCACCGCAGAAGGTACCTGGGCGCTGCGTGTGAAGTTCAACACCACGCGCCACAGCCTGGTTGTGCGCCAGCAGGTTTGCGCCATGATGGCGATGAATATGCTACGCCGCTGGCTTAACGGGATGGATGTCGCCAGCGAACACGGCTGGATTGAAGTGGTGGAGACGTTGAAGGTATAGCGGTGTGGCATTGCCGGATGCGGCTCCACCTTATCCGGCCTACAGATTTCGCATAAACCGGTAGGCCTGATAAGCGAAGCGCATCAGGCATTGTGCAGGTGGCATTGCCGGATGGCGGCTCCGCCTTATCCGGCCTACAGATTTCACATAAACCGGTATTGTGCAGGCGGAATTGCTTATGTCGATAGCGCTTGTGCCAGCAGCGTAATCGGATGTTCGCAGCGCTTGCTGGTTGACATCTCGATTTGCCATTTACAGGTTTCGCAGTCCGTTACCACAATATCTGCGCCGCTTTCCTCGATCTGGCGGAACAGCGGCGCGCCGACGGCCTGCGAGGTGGGGTAATTCTCCGACTTAAAGCCATAGGTGCCCGCAATGCCGCAGCACTGGGAATCGAGCACCGTAAGCTCCAGCCCTGGGATTTGCCGCAGCAGCTCCAGGGTGTAGAGCGTCCAGCCCATTTTCTCCATATGACACGGCGTGTGATATACCACCTTCAGCGGCAACGGTTTAAGCGGCAGCGTTTTCCCTTCGTCCAGTTTTCGCCACAGCCAGCGTGTAGCCAGGTCGATATGCTCGCGCAGGCCGCCGTTATCAACATTCAACAGATGCGGATATTCATCTCGCAGCGTAAATGTGCAGGTTGAGGACGTCGCGATAACGGGCAGCGATTTATCCTCAATGGCCTCGCGCAGTGACGCGACGTTGCTTTGCGCCTGCTTGCGCGCCTTATCGGTGAAACCGTTCGCAATCAACGGTACGCCACAACATTTCTCTTTACTCAACAACTGAACGCCCGTTCCCAGCGCATTCAGCACCTTAATTAAATCTTTGCCCAATTGAGGATGGTTGTAGTTGACGTAGCAGCCGTGGAAAAAGGCTACCTGCTCGGCAAACTGCGACTGCTCTTTTGCCACGCTGCGATACCAGCGGCGGAAGGTACCGAAGGAGTATTTCGGCAGCGTGCGGCGATGATCAATTTTTAGCGCCGCATCAAGCAGATGACGCACGGGTTTCAGCCCCGTCGCCGCATTCACCAGGGGGGCAAACGGCGTGGACATCTGCCCCATCAGGTCCGTATGGCTGAGTATGCGGTTACGCAGCGACGGGGTGGTGACGTCATAGCGCGCTCGGGCGCGCTGGATGATATCGCCAATTTTGACATCAGACGGGCACGCCACTTCGCAGCGTTTGCAGTTGATACAATATTTCAGCGCCTCATCATACAGTGCGCCGTCTTTCAGGCGGAGCCGTTCGCCGTCCGGGCCCGCTTGTTTCGGCCCAGGATAGCGCGGATTCACCCGACTGATTGGGCAAGCTGTCGTACAGGCAGTACATTTGATGCAATTCTCGAACTGGCCGCTACTCATGCTTCACCTCCTGTCAACAGGGTGATTTGCTGCGCGGCATGAAGCGCCGTCACCGCACACACACCGCCGCCGCAGCCCTGAGCGATGGCATCGCAGCCGCCCAGTACTGAACCAATCACAAACACATTTTCCAGTTGCTGGCCGGCAATGGCCGGGCGCAGCATCGCATCGGTCGCGACGCCAAACTGTTGCCATGGCTGAGAGTCAAAGACATCAGGGCGATACCATAATGCGCGGGTGGCCATCTGCATCACGTCAAGATTAAGCACCGGTTCGCGAATCGTATCTCGACTTGCGACTAACCCATTACTGAAGAAACTGCCGCTCGCCAGCACCACGTAGCGTGCACGTAGGGGAATGTCGGCGTGATTGCGCGTCCAGACGGCGGTGGCGTGTTGATTCTCCAGCGTCACCTTTTGCACTTCGTCGCCTGGCATCCAGACGCCGCCTGCGCGGATAAACTGCCGTTGAAGCTGTGCCTGCAAACGCATGCCGGGCACGGAGGGTGGCAGCGTAGGCAACAGATGTAGCGCACAGCTGAGCTTTGCGCAGAGCCAGTCGTACAGCTGGCTATCACTGGCGCCGAAACAGGCCGGAAGCCACAGGGCATCGTAACCCTCCGCCAGCGGAGCGAGCGCATCGTACAACGGTTGCCACTGTTCCGGCTGGTCCAGCAGGCGAGCGATGTTTGCCGCGCGGAATTCGCTGGCGTTTTCGCGCAGTACATCCAGCTGCGGCAGGTCGATTTCAACCGTATCGACGTCAAGACCCTGTTTGCGTAATGATTCGGTGGCAAGCGGAGCCTGAAAATCGAGAAACCCGGTTATTCCCACAACGCGGACTTTACTGGCTGCTGGCGGGAAGAGTGGTGTCTCGCGAGGACTGAGCCAGGCGCTGCGCAATAAACCCAGCGGGGTCACACGTTGATGTGTTTGCCCTGCGTCGCCCTGAAAGTCGATACCGCAATCGTTGAAAAGCGCTTGCGCCTGACGGGCGTATGACAGGACGTTTTCGCAACCCACTTTGTTGTAAGGATGCTCAGGGGCTAGCCGTGTTAATGCCTGCAAGCCGAGATGAATATCCTCGACCGGCTGCCCGTCGGGCAACATGCTAAGGAGATCCAGCGAACCCGAGGCGAAGTTCAGCGCACTTTGCCCGCGGCTGACAATGGCACAGCGCAAACCTTGTGACTGCAGCGTTAACCCGCACAGTAACCCGGCCAGACCGCCGCCGATGATAACCGTATCAAATTTCATCCTGATGCTCCTTTTGCAGCCCACACAGTCCCTGATAGACCCAGCGAGTCAGTTCGCTTTCGCGCAGCGCATCACCCCAGGCGATAGGCTGCACGCCTTTCCAGCGCTCATTGAGGAAATCTGAGAGCTGTTTTAGCGACTGGCTGGCATTGGTGGCGTGAAAACGGGGCAGCAGCCCCGCCGCGCGGCAGGCGCACAGTTCGCCCTGACAGGTACCCATGCCGACGCGGGTTCGGCGACGCAGATCGAGCAAATTGCGGACATTCAGGTTTTCTACCGCGTACTGTACTTCGCCTGCCGTCACGGCTTCGCATTCGCATACCAGGCTGCGATGCAGACGGTTGTCGCCGATCCAGCCCGGCGTGCGGTCACCGTGGCGATAAATCACGGAACCGCGCAGCGGCGCAGGCAACGAGATGATGCGCTGGAGTGTTTTCTCCTGGCTTTCCCGCGAGCCGGGGAGTGGGGTAGTGGCGGTGGTACACGATGTCGTGTTGCCCACTTTGCGACACACCGCATCGGTGGCCCATTCGGCCATCAGGCGATAGGTCATCAGTTTGCCGCCGGTGATGGTTATGAAACCTTCCATGCCGTCGCGCTCCGCGTGATCGAACAAGACTATGCCACGGCTGACGTTGCGCCCGGTCGGGTCATCATCGCAGGCAACTAACGGGCGTACGCCCGAGTATGCGCGCAGAATACGTGTGCTGCCCATGCGCGGCGCCAGTTTTTCGCCTTCGCGAATCAATGTATCGACTTCCTGCGCGGTAACGCGGTTGTCGTCAATTTCGTCGTAATCGATGTGCATGGAGGTGGTGCCAATCAGCGAAATGGTATCGCCTGGTACCAGAATGTCGGCATCCGCAGGCTTGCGGCAGCGGTTAATTACGTGCTGGTTGATACGGTGATCGAGAATGAGTAGGGACCCTTTGGCAGGGAACATACGGATGCTCAGATCGGCATATTCGGCGATGCGTTGCCCCCAGATCCCGGCGGCGTTGACCACCACCTGCGCACGGAGTTCTCGCGTTTCATGTATTTGATGATTGTGCAACCGCACGCCGCGCACGTTCGCGCCATCGCGAATAAGCCCGATGACTTCATGCCCGGTGAGGATGTCCGCACCGTGTTCGCGCGCATCCAGCATATTGGCTGCGGTAAGCCGGAAGGGATCAACGGTACCATCCGGGACTTTTACCGCGCCTGTCAGCGCCGGGTTAACGCCCGGTTCGATGCGTCGCGCTTCCTGTGGGTCAATCGCCTGCGCGTCAATACCGGCGCTGGCACAGGCATGTAAAAAGGTGGCCTGAAAGTCGAGGTTGTCTTCCGGCAGGGTGATAAACAGCCCGCCAGTGGGTTCGATACAGTGGCGGGCGATATGTTTCAGGATGCGGTTTTCGCTGATGCATTCCCGGGCCGATTCGCTATCGGTGACGGCATAGCGTGCGCCGCTGTGCAGCAGACCGTGGTTACGCCCGGTTGCGCCGGTGGCGATGTCGTGACGTTCAACCAGCACGACCCTGAGACCACGTAGCGCGCAGTCGCGGGCAATTCCCGCGCCGGTTGCGCCACCGCCGATGATGATCGCATCGTACTCCCCTGATTGCTGCATTCTCCTGCCCCTACATAACAATATCCTTGTCTTCAGTAAGCCATAATTTACAGGGAATTTGTTTGATGCTGCGCACATTCGAACTTATTGCTTTCGTTTTCGCGCATTTCACCTGTGAAAATGAGATGAACGGATAAACGCTAAGAGCTTTGACAAAGCTATTATATGATTAACTTTTGGTAATCTTTAAGCGTTAGCGGGCGAGGCAAGTAATGGCTGTATCAAATGGACTGGATGAATTTAATCAGTGGTGGGCAACAGAAGGCGACTGGGTTGAAGAGCCAAACTACCGCCGCAACGGGATGAGCGGCGTCCAGTGTGTTGAGCGTGATGGTAAAAAACTGTACGTGAAGCGCATGACGCAGCATCTGTTCCGTTCGGTTCGCTATCCGTTTGGTCGCCCAACCATTGTGCGTGAAATCGCGGTGATTAAAGATCTGGAAAAAGCGGGCGTTATCGTGCCGAAGATCGTTTACGGCAAAGCGATGAAAATTGATGGTGAGTGGCGCGCGTTGTTGGTCACCGAAGATATGAAAGGCTTTATCAGCATTGGTGACTGGTATCACCAGCATGCCGTTACGCCCTTCCCGGACGACGTGCGCGAAGCCATGCTGAAAGCCGTTGCTGTTGCCTTCAAAAAGATGCACAGCGTGAATCGTCAGCACGGTTGCTGCTACGTGCGTCATATCTATGTGAAAACCGAAGGGACGGTGGAAGCGGGTTTCCTCGACCTGGAGAAAAGCCGTCGTCGTCTGAGCCGCGAAAAAGCGATTAAACACGACTTTTCACAACTGGAAAAATATCTCGACCCGATTCCGAAAGCGGACTGGGAAAAGGTGAAAGCGTACTATTACGCGCTGTAATAAAATGGCCGCCCAAGGGGCGGCCATTTACATTTCTATCTCAATATCACCCTTCGCCCGGCAACAGCAGGGCAAAATTTCCCCTGGCTGGATGAACGCCAGCGGTTCCGTCAGCCAGTCGACCTGGCCTGCAACCAGACGCGTGCGGCATGAACCGCAGTAGCCTTCACGGCACTGATACTCAACTTCAACGTTATGGGATTCCAGCGCGGCCAGCAGGGAAGGGTGTTCATCCTGGCACAACAACTGTGTGCCAGAGATGCGAAGGATAACGCGGCTCATCAGAGCTGGAAATCACTCAGGTCGTCGGTGTTGACTTCAGAATCTATCTGACCGACCAGGTAAGAACTGACTTCCACTTCCTGCGGTGCAACCTGTACGTTATCGGACACCAGCCAGGTGTTGATCCACGGGATTGGGTTAGAGCGCGTCTGGAATGGCAAATCTAAACCTACCGCCTGCATGCGGATGTTGGTGATGTATTCCACGTACTGGCAAAGAATGTCTTTGTTCAGGCCGATCATCGAACCGTCGCGGAACAGGTAATCTGCCCACTCTTTTTCCTGAAGGGCTGCTTGTACAAACAGGTCATAGCACTCCTGTTTGCACTCTTCGGCGATTTCAGCCATTTCCGGATCATCGACGCCGCTGCGCAGCAAATTCAGCATATGCTGAGTGCCGGTCAGGTGCAGCGCTTCATCGCGGGCGATCAGGCGAATGATTTTGGCGTTGCCTTCCATTAGCTCACGTTCTGCGAACGCGAAGGAGCAGGCGAAGCTGACGTAGAAGCGAATGGCCTCCAGCGCGTTAACACTCATCAGGCACAGGTAGAGCTTTTTCTTCAGTTCGCGCAGGCTGACGGTGACGGTTTTACCGTTCACAGAATGCGTGCCTTCGCCCAGCAGATGCCAGTAGCTGGTCATCTCGATCAGTTCGTCGTAATAGCTGGAAATGCCTTCCGCGCGTTTCTGAATCTGCTCGTTGGTCACAATATCATCAAACACAATCGCCGGGTCGTTGACGATATTACGGATGATATGAGTGTAAGAGCGGGAGTGGATGGTTTCAGAAAACGCCCAGGTTTCTACCCAGGTTTCCAGTTCCGGAATAGAAATCAGTGGCAGCAGCGCGACGTTCGGGCTACGGCCCTGAATGGAGTCGAGCAGGGTCTGATATTTCAGATTGCTGATGAAGATGTGTTTTTCGTGTTCCGGCAGCGCCTGGTAATCGATACGGTCGCGAGAAACGTCAACTTCTTCCGGACGCCAGAAGAAGGAGAGCTGCTTTTCAATCAGCTTTTCAAAGATGTCGTATTTTTGCTGATCGTAGCGGGCCACGTTGACCGGTTGGCCGAAGAACATCGGCTCTTTGAGTTGGTCATTTTTCGTCTGTGAAAAGGTGGTATATGCCATGAATGTGTCCTGTGGTTTTAATGCCCCCTCACCCTAACCCTCTCCCGGAGGGAGAGGGAATGGCTCGGTGCGCTTTTCACCCTCTCCCTCCGGGAGAGGGCCGGGGTGAGGGGAATATCATTATCAGATCTTGCACGCGCCGCTTTCGCAGCCATCGTCCTGAATAGACGGCACCAGGTCATCCTGTGCATCTTCAGCCCCGTCGCGGGTGTTCTGATAATACAGGGTTTTCACGCCAAATTTATAGGCGGTGAGCAGGTCTTTCAGTAACTGCTGCATCGGCACTTTTCCTGACGGGAAGCGTGACGGGTCGTAGTTGGTGTTCGCAGAAATCGACTGATCGATAAATTTCTGCATGATGCCCACCAGTTGCAGATAGCCGTCGTTGTTCGGCATATCCCACAGCAGTTCATACGCGTCGTGCAGGTGTTCGTAGTCCGGCACAACCTGACGCAGGATACCGTCTTTCGACGCTTTAATGCTGACGTAGCCACGCGGCGGCTCGATACCGTTGGTCGCGTTGGAGATCTGCGACGATGTCTCGGATGGCATCAGGGCAGAAAGCGTAGAGTTACGCAGGCCATGCGTCTTAATCGACTCACGAAGCGCTTCCCAGTTCAGGTGCAGCGGCTCGCTGGTGATTGCATCCAGGTCTTTCTTATAGGTATCGATCGGCAGAATACCTTTGGCGTAAGTGGTTTCGTTGAACCACGGGCACGCGCCCTGTTCGATAGCCAGCTCGTTAGAGGCTTTCAACAGGTAGTACTGAATGGCTTCGAAGGTTTCGTGCGTCAGGTTATTGGCGCTGCCGTCGGAGTAACGTTTACCGTTTTTCGCCAGCCAGTATGCAAAGTTGATGACGCCAATACCCAGCGTACGACGTCCCATCGCGCCGCGTTTGGCAGCCAGAATCGGGTAGTCCTGATAATCAAGCAGCGCATCCAGCGCACGCACCGCCAGTACGGCAAGTTCTTCCAGCTCGCTCAGATCCTTAATCGCACCCAGGTTGAATGCAGAAAGCGTACAGAGAGCGATTTCACCGTTTTCGTCGTTAACGTCGTTCAGCGGTTTGGTCGGCAGCGCGATTTCCAGGCACAGGTTAGACTGGCGCACCGGCGCAATCGCCGGGTCAAACGGGCTGTGGGTGTTGCAGTGGTCAACGTTCTGAATATAGATACGGCCGGTAGAAGCACGTTCCTGCATCATCAGCGAGAACAGCTCAACCGCTTTCACGCGTTGTTTGCGGATGCTGTCGTCGTTTTCATACTGCACGTACAGGCGCTCGAACTCGTCCTGATCGGCGAAGAACGCATCATACAGACCTGGGACGTCAGACGGGCTGAACAGCGTGATGTCGCCGCCTTTCAACAGACGGGTGTACATCAGTTTGTTGATCTGTACGCCGTAGTCCATATGACGCACGCGGTTGCCTTCGACGCCACGGTTGTTTTTCAACACCAGCAGGCTTTCCACTTCCAGATGCCACATTGGGTAGAACAGCGTTGCCGCACCGCCGCGCACGCCGCCCTGAGAGCAGGATTTTACTGCCGTCTGGAAGTGTTTGTAGAACGGGATACAGCCAGTGTGGAAGGCCTCGCCGCCACGAATCGGGCTACCCAGCGCACGGATACGACCGGCGTTGATACCGATACCGGCACGTTGGGAAACGTATTTCACAATCGCGCTGGAGGTGGCGTTGATGGAATCCAGGCTGTCGCCGCACTCGATCAGTACGCAGGAGCTGAACTGGCGAGTCGGGGTACGCACGCCGGACATAATCGGTGTCGGCAGCGAGATTTTGAACGTGGAGACCGCATCATAGAAGCGTTTCACATAGCTCAAGCGGGTGTCGCGCGGATAGTTTGAGAACAGGCACGCGGCAACCAGAATATAAAGGAACTGCGCGCTCTCGTAGATTTCACCGGTCACGCGGTTCTGTACCAGGTATTTGCCTTCCAGCTGTTTGACGGCAGCGTAAGAGAAGGTCATGTCACGGTCGTGAACAATGAACGAGTCCATCTGCTTGAACTCTTCTTCCGTATAGTCTTCCAGCAGATGATTGTCGTATTTACCCAATTCAACCATTTTCAGTACGTGGTCGAACAGCTTCGGCGGCTCAAACTGGCCGTAGGCTTTTTTACGCAGGTGGAAAATGGCCAGACGCGCGGCCAGGTACTGGTAATCCGGTGCGTCGCGGGAGATCAGATCGGCTGCGGCTTTAATGATGGTTTCATGGATGTCGGAGGTTTTGATCCCGTCATAGAACTGGATGTGAGAACGCAGTTCAACCTGAGAGATAGAGACGTTTTCCAGACCTTCAGCCGCCCAGTCGAGCACGCGATGGAGCTTGTCCAGGTTGATGCGCTCAGTACGGCCATCACGCTTAGTCACCAGCAGACTCTGATTCATGTATGTAGTACCTGTTTGAGTTATCTCCGCAATAGTGCCACCTGAACAACCTGTAGTGAGGTACGTCACAGCGAACACTATATATAGGGGGTGTGTTTACGATTTACTGCAAGATAGTGTGAAAATGGGTCGCTTGCAAGTGCATAACATTGTGGATAAGTCAGGGGGAGAAAACGGGCTCCGGCGCAACTTAGGTCACACAAGGTGTTCAGGAAAGTCAATGGGAAGAGAAAAATTTGTTAAAAATATCTGTTCGTTGATTTCTTGAACGCCTGAATAACACCGCTTATTGATCCAGTCGATTTACTGCCTGTTCATTATGCATTACTAAAATTGATTTTTAACCTGTTTTTGATGCAAAAAAGTGACGCTCATTGCAGTTGTTCATAATATGAACGTATGTAACCGTGTGTTATTTTTCATCAGCCGTTTACTTAAACAGCAAATGTTAACAAGATGTTTATCATGTTTGGCTGTCGGTACAAAAGAAATCTGCACATTAAAATTGCATATATTATTTTCGACTTTTGCGCTCTCCGGTGTAGATTTGCTTAATTTCTTTTTAAATATAATTAAATGCGGCGCGGTAATTCTTATTGTAGTCGTTATTATTTTTACAAATCTTTGTTTCGCTTATTTGTGAGTCCGATTTTAAATGAATTTCTGTATTGACCCATCGGTTTTGGATTATGCGAAATAAAAAAAGGCGAGTTTTTAGAAGGAAAGGATACCTGCTGATACTGCCCCCTGTGCTGGCCTGGCCAGTGATACAGGCGCAGGCGGTACAGACATGCCAGGGAGACCAGGTCATCACCAGTTGTCAGACCAGCCGCCAGAGTCTCTCTGGGGGTAATGCGAACTGGCGCGTAGCCGATGACCAATGGCTCATCTTCGAGGGTGCGAATGAAAACACCAGCGGCGGGGCGGTTTTCCTTGCCGGAGGGGCGAGCTTCAGCGCCGCACCGGAAAATAATAATGGAATGACGCTCTTTGCCAACAACCATGTGAGCGGAGAATATAATAATGGTGGGGCGATTTTCGCTAAAGAAAACACGACGATTAATCTTGACCACGTAATCTTCAGTAATAATATTGCGGGCGGTTATGGCGGGGCTATCTATTCCGGGGGCACGAACGATAGCGGTGATGCGGATCTCATTGCCACAAATACGTTCTTCACCGGGAATATTGCCAACGATGGCAAAGGTGGGGCAATTTATTCTATTAATAACAGCAACTATTTTAGCGATGATGTATTTGATAATAATCAGGCCTATACATCAACCACTTATAGTGATGGCGATGGTGGTGCGCTGGATGTCACGGATAATGAAAGTGATAAATCGCATTTTTCTGGTGTAACTGTCATTAATAATTCCCGCTTTACCAATAATGTGGCGGAAGGAGAAGGTGGCGCAATTTATACTAACAGTGTAAGTGCTCCTTATCTTATTGATATTTCTCTTGATGAAAGTTATGACCAAAATGGCGGTGTGCTGGTTAATGATAACAACAGCGCGCAGGGTTATAGCGGGAGCACATCGGCAGCGGCAGGCGGTTTTATGTATACCGGTCATAGCGCCGTGGAATTTGATATTGCAGCCAATAAGACCATGGTGATTGGCGATATCGATAATGATGGCGCCATTGACTCTATTTCCGGGAACGGGCTTGTTGTTAAAGAGGGGGCGGGAGAACTGGTACTGAATGCCGACAATAATAATTATACCGGCCAAATGGCCATTCAAAATGGCGAGGTAACGCTTGGACGGAGTAATTCGATGATGAATGTGGGCGACTCACATTGCCAGGATGACCCGCAAAACTGTTACGGGTTAAAAGTGGGCAGTCTCCTGCATCAACAGAATCAGGCTGAATTGAATGTGGGAGATACCCAGCAAACTTTCGTGCACTCCCTTACGGGCTTTGAAAACGGAGTACTTAATATTGATGCCGGAGGTAATGTTACCGTCAACAGCGGTATGTTTGCCGGTACGATTCAGGGCGCGGGCCAGTTAACTGTCGCGCAAAACGGAAGTTATACGCTGGCTGGCGCCCAATCGATGGCCTTAACCGGTGATGTGGTGGTGGAGAATGATGCCGTGCTCTCCCTTGTGGGAAATCAAAATGATTTGCAGGCAATGCAGGCCAATCCGCAAGCGATTGTGTTAAACGGTGGCGTCCTGGATCTTTCTGATTTTACAACCTGGAACGGAAATGACGCCCCCGATGATGGCCTTGAAGTCAGCGGAAGCGGGGGGACAGTGATTGGTCGAAATGATGTCGTTGATATCAATGGCGGGGATAATATTCATATTGGTGGCGATGAGGGCGCTGATGACGGCGTCTACGTGGTAATAGAGGCTGGCGACAAACGTGTCACTCTGGCGAATGACAATACCTATCTGGGAAATACGCAAATTGCCTCGGGCATCCTTGAGGTCAGCGATAACACCCAACTGGGCAATACCGATTACAACCGCTCACTGATTTTTACCAACCCTCAGCAGCACAGCGAAATGGACGTCACCGCCGATGTCGATACTCGTTCAGCAACCGCGGGTCACGCAAGAAATATCGAAATGCGCGCCGATGGTGAAGTCCGGGTGGAAGACGGTGTGGATACCCAGTGGGGCGGGTTGATGGCCGACAGTACGGGCGCACACCAGGATAGCACCAGCACGTTCACCAAAACCGGCACTGGGACACTTGAACTGACTGCCAGCGGTACGGCGACGTCGGCGGTGCGGGTGGAAGACGGAACGCTGAAAGGCGATGCGGTAGACATCATTCCCTATGCGTCCTCACTGTGGGTCGGTGAGGGCGCAACCTTTGAAACCGGGAGGGATCAGGATGTGCAATCCATTGACACGACTTCCTCCGGTAGCGTCGATATTACCGACGGTACCGTGCTTCGCCTTACCGATCAGGATACTGCCAGCGCGTTAGATGCCTCGATATTTAGCGGTACGGGGACGCTGGTGAATGCCACTGACGGCGTAACGCTGAGCGGTACGTTAAACACTAATCTTCAGACCGACAGCGTCACCAACCTGGCTGGAGTGACTGTGGACGGCAATCTGACCAATACCTCTGGCACCATCAGCATGGCGAACGGTACGGCGGGCGATACGCTGACGGTCAACGGTGATTATATCGGCGGCGGCACGCTGGAGATGGACAGCGAACTGGATGGCGATGAGTCAGCCAGCGATATGCTGGTGCTTAACGGTAATACCTCCGGCAGCACGACGGTGGTCATTGACCCCATTTCAGGGATTGGTCAACCGACCGCTACTGGCATTAAAGTTGTTGATTTTGCCGCTGACCCTGGCAGCTACCAGAACGAGGCGCAGTTTAACCTGGCAGGAAACGGCTATATCAATATGGGGGCATATGACTACACCCTCGTTGAAGATAACAATGACTGGTATCTGCGTTCACAGGAAATTGTGCCACCGGCTCCCCCTGCCCCTCCTGTGCCTCCAGCACCTCCAGTACCACCCACGCCGCCCGCACCTCCGGCTCCTCCGTTGCCTCCCGAACCGGATCCAACACCTGATCCAACGCCGGACCCTTCTCCTGCGTTCCAGCCTGTGCTCAATGCCAAAATGGGTGGGTATCTGAACAACCTGCGCGCGGCCAACCAGGCATTTATGATGGAACGCCGCGATCATGCGGGTGCGAACGGGCAACCGCTTTATCTGCGGGTCGTGGGGGGACGCAATAATTACACTGCCGCAGGCCAACTGGCGCAGCATGAAGATTTTTCCACCGTGCAACTGAGTGGCACTCTCATGACGCGAAAGGTCGGTGATGATGGAGAGTGGTTGCTGGGTGTCGTAGGGAGCTACAGTGATAATCAGGGCGACAGCCGTTCAAAGGTAACCGATACCCGGGCCGACAATAGCAACCACGGCTATGGCGTAGGTATCACCTCGACATGGTATCAGCATGGCCGCGACCAGCAAGGGGCCTGGCTGGATAGCTGGCTTCAATACGCGTGGTTTGATAATCAGGTATCCGAGCCACAGGCGGGGGAGGACAGCTATCACAGCAAAGGCGTGCTGGCCTCGCTGGAAGGCGGCTATCAATGGAAATTACGTGGAGGGACAATGCTGGAGCCACAGGTGCAGGTTACCTATCAGGGCGTTAAGCAGGATGATTTCACCGCATCGAATCATTCCTGGGTTAAGCAACAGCAGGATGATGATATGCAGATGCGGTTGGGTTTACACAGCGAATGGCATGTACAGCCGGACAATGCGATGCACCTGACTCCGACGCTGGACCTGAATTATATTCGGGAGCCACATGGCATCACGCTTGATGAAGATGGCAGTGAAATTACCGATAACGCCGGGGATAAGCGTGGCGAGATAAAAATGGGTATTCAGGCTCAACTCAGCCAGCGCGTGTCGCTGCGTGCCAATGTAGCATGGCAAAAGGGTACGCAGGATTTCTCACAGACGGTGGGGTATCTTTCGTTAACGGCGAAATGGTAAAAAGCCCGCGCGCAGGCGCGGGCAGACAACTATTTATTTTTGGTATGCACCATGTAATTTACATCGACGCCCGGAGCCAGCTTAAAGGTGTTGGTCAGCGGGTTGTAATGCAGGCCAATCATATGCTGCTCGCGCAGGCCGGTTTCATCGACCCAGCTCAGCAGTTCGGCGGGCTTGATAAACTTTTTAATATCATGCGTCCCTTTCGGCACCATTTTCAGAATGTATTCCGCGCCGATCACCGCCATCAGCCAGGATTTGCTGTTGCGGTTCAGGGTGGAGAAGAAAACATGGCCGCCCGGTTTCACCAGTTGCGCACAGGCTTTTACGACCGACTGCGGGTCCGGCACGTGTTCCAGCATTTCCATGCAGGTGACGACGTCATACTGCTGTGCATGTTTCGCCGCGTGTTCTTCTACGGTTTCCTGCACGTAATCGACGTGAATCCCTGATTCCAGCGAGTGCAAACGCGCCACTTGTAACGGTTCGAAGCCCATATCCAGGCCGGTGACTTCCGCTCCCTCGCGCGCCATGCTCTCGGCGAGTATGCCGCCACCGCAGCCAACATCCAGCACTTTCTTGCCGAAAAGGCCGTCAGCGCGTTCGGCGATATAGCCCAGACGCAGCGGGTTGATCCGATGCAGCGGTTTAAACTCGCCTTCCAGATCCCACCAGCGCGAAGCCACGGCTTCAAATTTGGCGATCTCATCATGGTCAACGTTGGGCGCTAACGTGTTTTTTTCGGCGTTCATGGGCACTCCTGGTCCTTATTTCATTATTACCGCGAGTATATCAGCACAACGATGCGAATAAAGCTCTGGCAGAACGCTATAGGTTTACCTGTCTTTACGCGGTTGTGTTATAATTTGCGACCTTTGAATCCGGGATACAGTAGAGGGATAGCGGTTAGATGAGCGACCTTGCGAGAGAAATTACACCGGTCAACATTGAGGAAGAGCTGAAGAGCTCCTATCTGGATTACGCGATGTCGGTCATTGTTGGCCGTGCGCTGCCAGATGTCCGAGATGGCCTGAAGCCGGTACACCGTCGCGTACTTTACGCCATGAACGTATTGGGCAATGACTGGAACAAAGCCTACAAAAAATCTGCCCGTGTCGTTGGTGACGTAATCGGTAAATACCATCCCCATGGTGATTCCGCGGTGTATGACACCATCGTCCGTATGGCGCAGCCATTTTCACTGCGTTACATGCTGGTTGACGGCCAGGGTAACTTCGGTTCTATCGACGGTGACTCCGCGGCGGCAATGCGTTATACGGAAATCCGTCTGGCGAAAATTGCCCATGAGCTGATGGCCGATCTCGAAAAAGAGACGGTAGACTTCGTGGATAACTATGACGGCACGGAAAAAATTCCGGACGTCATGCCAACTAAAATCCCTAACCTGCTGGTGAACGGTTCTTCCGGTATCGCAGTCGGTATGGCGACGAACATTCCGCCGCACAACCTGACGGAAGTGATCAACGGCTGTCTGGCCTATATCGATGATGAAGACATCAGCATTGAAGGGCTGATGGAACACATCCCGGGGCCGGACTTCCCTACAGCGGCCATCATTAATGGTCGTCGTGGTATTGAAGAAGCCTATCGTACCGGTCGTGGCAAAATTTACATTCGCGCCCGCGCGGAAGTGGAAACGGACGTGAAGTCTGGCCGCGAAACCATCATCGTGCATGAAATTCCGTATCAGGTGAACAAAGCGCGCCTGATCGAGAAAATCGCCGAGCTGGTGAAAGATAAACGCGTAGAAGGCATCAGCGCGCTGCGTGACGAGTCTGATAAAGACGGTATGCGCATCGTGATTGAAGTGAAACGCGATGCGGTGGGCGAAGTGGTTCTCAACAACCTCTACTCCCAGACCCAGCTACAGGTTTCCTTCGGTATCAACATGGTGGCACTGCACCATGGCCAGCCGAAGATCATGAACCTGAAAGATATTCTTTCCGCGTTCGTACGTCACCGTCGTGAAGTCGTGACCCGTCGTACCATTTTCGAACTGCGTAAAGCGCGTGACCGTGCGCACATCCTCGAAGCGCTGGCTGTTGCGCTGGCGAACATCGACCCGATCATTGAACTGATCCGTCGTGCGCCGACCCCTGCTGAAGCAAAAGCAGGCCTGGTCGCACAGCCGTGGGCTCTGGGCAACGTTGCCGCCATGCTGGAACGTGCGGGTGATGACGCGGCGCGTCCTGAGTGGCTGGAGCCGGAATTCGGCGTACGTGACGGTAAATACTACCTGACCGAACAGCAGGCGCAGGCTATTCTGGATCTGCGTCTGCAGAAACTGACCGGCCTGGAGCATGAAAAACTGCTCGACGAATACAAAGAGCTGCTGGAACAGATCGCCGAACTGCTGCACATTCTGGGCAGCGCCGATCGTCTGATGGAAGTGATCCGCGAAGAGCTGGAGCTGGTGCGTGAGCAGTTTGGCGACAACCGTCGCACTGAAATCACCGCTAACACCGCAGACATCAACATCGAAGATCTGATCAGCCAGGAAGATGTTGTCGTCACCCTGTCTCACCAGGGTTACGTCAAATATCAGCCTCTTACCGATTACGAAGCGCAGCGTCGTGGCGGTAAAGGCAAATCAGCAGCCCGTATTAAAGAAGAAGACTTTATCGACCGCCTGCTGGTGGCCAATACCCATGACACGATCCTCTGCTTCTCCAGCCGTGGTCGTCTGTACTGGATGAAGGTTTATCAGTTGCCGGAAGCCAGCCGTGGCGCGCGTGGCCGTCCGATTGTCAACCTGCTGCCGCTGGAAGCCGACGAACGTATCACTGCCATTCTGCCGGTACGCGAGTACGAAGAGGGCGTAAACGTCTTTATGGCGACCGCCAGCGGTACCGTGAAGAAAACGGCGCTGACCGAATTCAGCCGTCCGCGTTCTGCCGGTATCATCGCCGTGAACCTGAACGAAGGCGATGAGCTGATTGGCGTTGACCTGACGTCCGGTTCTGATGAAGTTATGTTGTTCTCAGCAGCCGGTAAAGTAGTGCGCTTCAAAGAAGACGCCGTCCGCGCCATGGGTCGTACGGCAACCGGTGTACGCGGCATTAAACTGGCAGGTGAGGACAAAGTTGTTTCCCTGATCATTCCACGTGGCGAAGGCGCAATCCTGACCGTCACCCAGAACGGTTACGGTAAACGTACTGCGGCGGAAGAGTATCCGACTAAGTCACGTGCGACACAGGGCGTTATCTCGATCAAAGTGACCGAGCGTAATGGTTCCGTTGTGGGCGCGGTGCAGGTTGACGATTGCGATCAGATCATGATGATCACCGATGCCGGTACGCTGGTGCGTACGCGTGTTTCCGAAGTGAGCATCGTCGGTCGTAACACCCAGGGCGTTATCCTCATCCGTACCGCGGAAGATGAAAACGTTGTGGGTCTGCAACGTGTGGCTGAACCGGTTGATGACGAAGAACTCGACGCCATCGATGGCAGCGCCGCAGAAGGTGACGATGAAATCGCACCGGAAACGGACACCGATGACGACGTAGCGGATGACGCTGACGAGTAAATCGTGAGACGTAACAATAAAGGCCGGTTATAAACCGGCCTTTTTTCTGCGTTGCGGCAAATGGGTTTTCCCGTTACCTTAACCACATCCTGTTAGCCTTTGATGGCGGAGTTTCGCCCCTTTGAAATATCTTGTCTCCTTTCGCACGACGCTTAAAGTCTCACGCTACCTGTTCCGGGCCCTGGCGCTGCTACTCTGGTTGCTGATTGCCCTCGCGTCGGTTTTCTATATCGTGAATGCCTTGCATCAGAAAGAGTCAGAGATACGTCAGGAATTTAACCTGAGTTCCGATCAGGCGCAGCGCTATATCCAGCGTACGTCGGATGTCATCAAAGAACTGAAGTACATTGCCGAGAACCGTCTTACGGCAACGAACGGCGTGCTGCCTCCCGCGTCGATAAAAGAGAATACTGAAGTCCCGGACTTCGAGCCTCTGTTTGCCGATTCCGATTGTTCCGCGCTGGACGATGCGTGGCGCGGCTCGCTGGAGTCGCTTGCCTGGTTCCTGCGCTACTGGCGTGACAATTTCTCCGCTGCCTACGACCTCAACCGCGTCTTTTTAATTGGCAGTGAAAACCTGTGCATGGCGAACTTTGGCCTGCGGGATATGCCGATTGAACGTAATCAGGCGCTGAAAACCCTGCACGATCGCATCGTGAAGTATCGTAGTGCGCCGCAGGATGAGAGCGGCAGCAACCTGTTCTGGATAAGCCAGGGCCCGCGGCCGGGCGTCGGCTATTTCTATGCCTTAACGCCGGTGTATCTGGCAAACCGTTTGCAGGCGCTGCTGGGCGTTGAACAAACCATCCGCATGGAAAACTTCTTCACGCCGGGAAGTTTACCGATTGGCGTGACTATTCTTGATGAAAACGGCGATTCGCTGATTTCGCTCACCGGGCCGGACAGCAAATTGCGCATCGATCAGCGCTGGATGCAGGAGCGCGCGTGGTTTGGCTACAGCAGCGGCTTTCGCGAGCTGGTGCTGAAAAAGAATCTGCCGCCATCGTCGCTCAGCATTGTTTATTCCGTACCGGTTGATTTAGTGCTTGAGCGCATCCGCATGCTGATTCTCAACGCCGTACTGCTCAACATCCTGACCGGGGTAGGGCTGTTCACGATGGCGAGAATGTACGAGCGGCGGATATTTATTCCTGCCGAGTCAGACGCCCAGCGTCTGGAAGAGCATGAGCAGTTCAACCGTAAAATCGTCGCCTCTGCGCCGGTCGGGATTTGTATTCTGCGTACTCAGGATGGCACCAATATTCTGAGTAACGAACTGGCGCATAACTATTTGAATATGCTGACGCACGAAGACCGGCAGCGCTTAACACAGATTATCTGCGGTCAGCAGTTTAACTTTGTCGATGTGCTCACCAGTAACAATACCAACCTGCAAATCAGTTTTGTGCATTCGCGATATCGCAATGAAAACGTGGCGATTTGTGTGCTGGTAGATGTCAGCTCGCGCGTCAAAATGGAAGAGTCATTACAGGAAATGGCGCAGGCGGCAGAACAGGCCAGCCAGTCGAAATCGATGTTCCTCGCCACCGTCAGCCACGAACTGCGCACGCCGCTGTACGGCATCATCGGTAACCTTGATTTGTTGCAAACCAAAGAGTTGCCGAAAGGCGTCGGGCGTCTGGTGACGGCGATGAACAACTCCTCTGGCCTGCTGCTGAAAATCATCAGCGACATTCTCGACTTCTCGAAAATTGAATCTGAACAGCTGAAAATCGAGCCGCGCGAGTTCTCGCCGAAAGAGGTGATGAATCACATTACCGCCAACTATCTGCCGCTGGTCGTGCGTAAACGGGTCGGAATGTACTGCTTTATCGAGCCCAACGTGCCGCCGCAGATGCTTGGCGATCCGATGCGCTTGCAGCAGGTTATCTCCAATATCCTGAGCAATGCTATTAAGTTCACCGATATTGGCTGCATTATTTTGCATCTTAAGCGTGAAGGCGATTACCTGAGTATCAGTATCCGTGATACCGGCGTGGGTATTCCGGCGAAAGAGGTGGTACGCCTGTTCGACCCGTTCTTCCAGGTAGGAACGGGCGTGCAGCGCAACTTCCAGGGCACCGGGCTGGGGCTGGCGATTTGTGAGAAGCTCATCAACATGATGGACGGTGATATTGCCGTTGATACTGAACCGGGCATGGGGAGCCAGTTTACGGTACGTATACCGTTGTATGGCGCGCAGGCTGCCACGCCGCTGGTGATTGACGCGCTGGCGCAAAAACGCTGTTGGCTGGCGATTCGCAACGAATCTCTGTATCAGTTTATTGAAACGCTGCTGACCTGGCACGGCGTGGATGTTCAGCGCTACGAGGGCGAGGAACCGACGCCGGATGATTTGCTGATAACAGACGATGACCTGGAAAAACCATGGACGGGCAGGGCGGTAGTAATCTTCTGCCGTCGCCATATCGGTATTCCTCTCGAACGAGCACCGGGTGAATGGGTGCACAGCATTGTTTCGCCGCACGAGTTAATGACCCTGCTGGGGCGTATTTATCGTATTAAAGTGGGTAATGCGGATCACGCAGAGTTGTCATCGGCGCATGATGTGTCTGCCGACAGTAACGACGATATGATGATCCTCGTGGTGGACGATCACCCGATCAACCGTCGTCTGTTGGCGGATCAACTGGGTACGCTGGGTTATCAGTGTATGACAGCGAATGACGGTGTTGATGCGCTCAATGTGCTGAGCAAAAATCATATTGATATTGTGCTGAGCGACGTCAACATGCCAAATATGGATGGCTATCGTTTAACGCAGCGTATCCGTCAGCTTGGCCTGACGCTACCGGTTGTCGGTGTGACTGCCAACGCGCTGGCGGAAGAGAAACAGCGCTGTCTGGAGTCAGGGATGGATAGCTGCCTGTCAAAACCGGTGACGCTGGATGTGCTGAAGCAAACACTGGCGGTCTATGCGGCGCGGGTGAGAAAAACGCGGGAATCATAAGATAAAAAAATCCCCCGGCTGGCCGGGGGATTCATTCTTAGAGTATTACTCTTTATCTGTCGGGGAAAGCGTGACAGAAGAGAGATAGTTCAACAGCGCAATATCGTTTTCCACACCCAGTTTCATCATCGCTGATTTCTTCTGGCTACTGATGGTCTTGATACTGCGGTTCAGTTTCTTGGCAATCTCGGTTACCAGGAAGCCTTCTGCAAACAGGCGCAATACTTCGCTCTCTTTGGGTGACAAACGTTTGTCGCCATAACCGCCCGCACTGATTTTCTCCAGCAGGCGAGAGACGCTTTCCGGGGTGAATTTCTTCCCTTTTTGCAACGCGGCCAGCGCTTTTGGCAGGTCGGTCGGCGCACCCTGTTTCAGGACAATACCTTCGATATCCAGATCCAGCACGGCGCTCAGAATCGCCGGGTTGTTATTCATGGTCAGGACGATAATGGAAATACCCGGGAAATGACGCTTAATGTATTTGATAAGCGTGATCCCATCGCCATATTTGTCGCCCGGCATGGAAAGGTCGGTGATCAGGACGTGTGCATCCAGTTTCGGTAAATTGTTAATCAGCGCGGTGGAGTCTTCAAATTCGCCGACAACATTGACCCATTCGATTTGTTCCAGTGATTTACGAATACCAAACAGAACTATCGGATGATCATCGGCAATAATTACGTTCATATTGTTCATAATAAAGGCTACCTTGCTACAGCAAGCTCTTGACGTAGGCGTCAATGTCGCTGACATATTTTTCTATGGCCGGAGCATCTTTCTCACGAATTAAATGCTCAAGCGTTTCACACAACTGCTTGCCAGGAACCAGGTTAAGCATAGCAAACACCCCCTTCAGGCGGTGGGCTGTCTGTGCCAACGCGGCAAAATCACGCGCGTCGCATTCAGTATACAGCCTGCTAACATCTTCCGGTACCGTATCAACAAACAGCGCATAATAGCCGCTGGCCTGAAGCTCGGCGTTTTCATCGCCGCCAAGAGGTGATTCCGTGACCTCTTCCTGTGCCAGTTGCTCTTCAATAAGCTGAAGGACCGCGTCCTGCATAGCATTACTGATATTGAAGTTAACACGCAATTGGCCGGGGCCAATTTTGCGTATCCCAGCCTCATCATCGCTTAAAAGCAAGCCCGAAGCAGTAAGATTAGACGGATTATCTGTTAAAAAGATATCAAATTCTTGACTCGTCGCCCTTTCGTCCGGCGTGATGCACGTCGCCCCCCAGCTCTCTAACTGGCGGGTCACAATGGAACGAATCTCGTTAGAGGTGATATCCACCATCGCAACGACATCATCCAGCAGACGCTCTTCCTGTTCGCCGTCCTCCTCCCGCGCGGCCATTTTAACGTGCAGTGAGTAACGGGTACCTAACGATTCGCGCGCCTTTATATTCAAATGCCCGCCCAGCTTGCGTGCCAGTTGATCACACAGCCAGAAGGTGAGGGCGTTCGCTTTACCGTAACGGTCGGACTGGGTGTCGTTCAGGTAAGGGAAATGCAGATTATCGATTTCACCGTGCGACACACCGTTGCCGGTGTCCAGAATGCGGAAGGTCAGACGCTCGCCCGCAGACTCATCGGCATTCACTTCCAGCGTGATTTTGCCAATCTGAGTCGTAGTTACCGCGTACTGAATCAGCAGCAACAGAATACGGCGCAAGGCATCGCGATCGCCATGGCGCTGCTCTTTGGCTGGAAGCTGGTTGTTGATCAACAGTTGCAGGCCTTTACGCTTGATGGCGGGCAGGACTTCAGGCACCACTTCATCAATCAAATCCTGTAGCGAGAAGAGTGTGGATGCGCCTTTCCAGCTGTCATTTTCCAGCATATTGGCAAGCTGAATTTCATCAACCAGACGCACCAGCAGATCGGCGTTGTTCGCCAGCTTCTGGCTTTCAGTGGTATCTATCGCGGCGGCCTCGGCGGCCAGCGTCTTGATCGGCTGCTTTAAGGTATCGCTGATATTTTGCATAAAGGCCGCGCGGCCCTGCTGGTTCTTCTCATACAGACGCTGCGCTTGCTTAAGTTTCTTATTCACCAGCACTTCGCGGTCTTGATCGCGAATGATAAAGATCTGCATCCGTGGCGAAACCTGGCTGCGGAACTGGCGAATTTCGTACAGCTCATTATTAATGGTGGCCTGAATCACACCCTGATGCTGATCCGCCATGCTGGTGATGTTTTGCAGGTTCAGGTGCGGCAAGAGGTGATCGGCGATTTTGTTGCTAATTAAGGTGCGATTCGATTCCTGATCGTGCACCAGCAGCCCCAGTGGCAGCAGTGAGACAATCTCTTCATTGATTGCGCGCAGTAAACGCAGTTCGTTGTTGGCACCCGACACCGGCGCGGTAGCGGCGCTTTTGCGGCCCGTCTGATGACGGAACGTGGAGTAACCGAACAGCGCCAGCGCCAGCAGGCTAATATTCAGCAGCAGCGGTAGCATGATGTTCTGGAAGGTATCCAGCAACAGCGTGCCAAACGGGACCTGCCACACCAGACGCATGCCGGTCGAATTCAGCGATGAAGAGATCTCAATACGCGAGCTGTTGAAGTTAATTGCGACACTATCACTGGGCTCTTTATCCTGACTGCGCAGGGCGTTCTGCGACGGGTCCTGTTCGAGGCGGAAACTGTCCAGAGACATCGCCGGCGGCACCAGATCGTTAATCGGCAGGTCGAACGCCACTACCGTCGCAAGATGCCCCGGCTGGTTAAAAGTGGTGCGTAAAGTGAAGTAATGACCGTTTTGCCAGGCCAGACGCCGCAAAGAGGAGAAGGTTTCACGTTCGTCCAGCGTATTCGCTTGCTGGAGCATCTCGGCGCGGCGCGAATCGACGATGCTACCCACCGTAGATTCTTTAAACCCGGAAGAGAGATCTTTTAGCGGCAGCGTAGAAATCAGGATCAGGCTGTTGTCCTGACCGTTCAGGTAATACATCGACCACGGGATGGTTTCTGCGCCCCAAAGCGTATCGAGATAGGTGGACATGCGCTGGGTAATTTCCAGCGTCGAGCTGTCGTGGGAGCCGAAAATTAGCGCCTCGGTTTTACGTCGCGGCTTTTCCAGATAGTAGACGTCCTGTTTAAGACGCGTTTCCTGTAACCCTTCGCTGGACGTTGCTGTAGAGGGGGCGGCGGCAATGTTGTCGTAGATCTGCCAGGTTGCATAACGCCAGGTATCAATGCGCTTATGCACGGCATGGGTCATGTCGACTATCTGATAGCTCTTGTCCTTCAGCCACGCGTTAACCGCGCTCTGAATCATCACGCCCATCGTTACCAGCAACACGATGATCATTAACAGGAAGAAGCGGGTGATGCTGCCCGGCAGCAGGGAAAATTTACCGGACGTTTTCTTGTCAGACTGACTCATTGGCGTGTGTAACCCATCATAACGGCATCTGAATGAGAATATGCTCAGACATAGGTGAGCGTGGGACGTCTTAACCTGTTTTGCGTGGCGAACCCACGTCAAATTCTCTGTAACAGGTGACAGTACAGCAGGCAGTATAAAGGGAACTGTGCCAATTGCCACACTTCAGCGGTTTTCAGCCCCTGAAAGGGGGGAGAAATAGGGGAAATAAAGAGGTGATGGAGAGGCAACATCGCGTTTGCGCCAGGTAATGCCAGCAGGAATTAACCCGAAATTATTACGTGAAAATTATGTTATTAATTTGTTATTGATTTTGTTGGTGATTAATTAATGACCGTTATAATTCCCGAGGGTTAGCATACAGGGATTAAAGTTACGTAAAGAAAGGTAAAAAAAAACCGGATGCGATGCATCCGGTGGAAATAGGGGTAAACAGACATTCAGAACTGAATGACGGTAATAAATAAAGTTAATGATGATAGCGATATCTATTTTAGTTGCGGGTGAAACTTTTGTTTTACCATTCAGTGCTAAACCCGTAACCAATTTTAATGCATTGATTATCAACAACTATTTCAAAATTCTTTGTTTATCTGTGCTATTTATCTTACCCATTTGTGCGAAAAAAAGTTCCGCGATTTTTACATTTTGAAACATCTATGTGGATAAATGAAACACCTTTAAGGTTTTAGTATCATTTTGGTGTTGGATTATTCTGCATTTTGCAGCACAATGGGTTTGCCGACTGGTTAATGAGGGTTGACCAGTAAGCAGTGGCATATAAAAAGGCATATAACAGAGGGTTATTAACATGAAAGTTAAAGTACTGTCCCTCCTGGTACCAGCACTGCTGGTAGCGGGCGCAGCAAATGCGGCTGAAATTTATAACAAAGACGGCAACAAATTAGATCTGTACGGTAAAATCGCTGGTCTGCACTACTTCTCCGATGATAACAGCGCTGACGGCGACCAGACCTACATGCGTGTTGGCATTAAAGGTGAGACTCAAATCCAGGACCAACTGACCGGTTACGGCCAGTGGGAATACAACGTTCAGGCGAACAACACTGAAGACTCCGGCAATCAGGCATGGACTCGTCTGGCATTCGCCGGTCTGCGCTTCGGTGATGCAGGTTCCTTCGACTACGGTCGTAACTACGGCGTTGTTTACGACATCACTTCCTGGACCGACGTTCTGCCGGAATTCGGCGGCGACACCTACGGTTCTGACAACTTCCTGCAGCAGCGTGCTAACGGCGTTGCTACCTACCGTAACTCTGACTTCTTCGGTCTGGTTGATGGCCTGAACTTTGCTCTGCAGTATCAGGGTAAAAACGGCAGCCAATCTGGCGAAGGTCAGACCAACAACGGTCGTAAAGAACTGAAACAGAACGGTGACGGCTTCGGTGGCTCCCTGTCTTATGACATCGGCGAAGGCTTCAGCGTCGGTGGTGCGATTGCCAGCTCTAAACGTACTGACGATCAAAACACCAACCTGGCATTTGGCCGTGGCGACAAAGCGACGACCTACACCGGTGGTCTGAAATATGATGCGAACAACATCTACCTGGCCGCACAGTACACCCAGACTTACAACGCGACTCGTTTCGGTGACGTTAACTTCGGTGGCTACGCTGATAAAGCGCAGAACTTCGAAGTTGTTGCACAGTACCAGTTCGACTTCGGTCTGCGTCCGTCCGTTGCTTACCTGCAGTCTAAAGGCAAAGACCTCGTAACTGCTGGTGGTCGTGACTTCGGCGACCAGGATCTGGTTAAATATGTTGATGTTGGCGCGACCTACTACTTCAACAAAAACATGTCTACCTATGTTGATTACAAAATCAACCTGCTGGATGACAACACCTTCACCCGCGCTGCTGGCATCTCTACCGATGACATCGTAGCACTGGGTCTGGTTTACCAGTTCTAATCGACTGTTAACCTGTAGAAAAGGAGCCGAAAGGCTCCTTTTTTTATGCCTTGTTTAAGTTAATTGGTGTACTCTTGCGCGCATTGCAGGAGAAATAATACCGGATGGAAATGAATATCTTACGTGCGGCTCTGGTGAGCGCCGCGTTACTGCTTGCTGGCTGCGATAACGCCAGTACCACCGCGCCGTTAAAAGAAACCGCAACGGTGCTCGAAGGCAAGACCATGGGCACCTTCTGGCGTGTGAGCGTGGTGGATATCGATAAAAAACGCGCTGATGAACTGCGTGAAAAAATCCAGACGCAGCTTGATGGTGATGACCAGCTACTCTCGACGTGGAAAAACGACTCCGCGCTGATGCGATTTAACGTCTCCTCCAGCACCGCGCCGTGGCCGGTTACTGAAGCCATGGCGGATATCGTCACCGAATCTCTGCGCATCGGGCAAAAAACCCGGGGCGCGATGGACATTACTGTAGGCCCACTGGTGAATCTGTGGGGCTTTGGTCCGGATAAACAGCCGGTCAGCACGCCAACACAGGAACAAATCGATACGGCAAAAGCCAAAACCGGCTTGCAGCATCTGACGGTGATTAACACCGCAGGTCGCCAGTATCTGCAAAAAGATCTCCCGGAACTCTATGTTGATCTTTCGACCGTTGGCGAAGGCTATGCGGCGGATCATCTTGCGCGCCTGATGGGCCAGGAGGGGATCTCGCGTTACCTGGTCTCCGTTGGCGGCGCGCTGTCGAGTCGGGGCATGAACGCGGAAGGTCGCCCGTGGCGCGTGGCGATTCAAAAACCGACGGATAAAGAGAACGCCGTACAGGCGATTGTCGATATCAACGGTCACGGGATCAGCACATCCGGCAGCTACCGTAACTATTATGAGCTGGACGGGCAGCGAATCTCTCATGTCATCGATCCACAAACCGGCCGACCCATTACCCACAAACTGGTTTCTGTGACGGTGATTGCGCCGACGGCGCTGGAAGCCGATGCCTGGGATACCGGCCTAATGGTTCTCGGCCCGGAAAAAGCCAAAGAAGTGGTGCGCGAGCAGGGGCTGGCGGTGTATATGATCATGAAAGAGGGTGATAACTTCACCACCTGGATGTCGCCGCAGTTCAAAGCATTTTTGGTAAACGGTAAAAATTAAAAAGCAAGATTGCTGGTTTTTTGCTGTCTCCTCCAGGGCAAAGTCGTCGTACACTTACTGGAGGAGCCTGATATGACATCTCACACTTTCCATACTGATGAGCGCCGCTGGCAGGCGGTGCTTGAGCGCGATGCCGGTGCCGACGGGCAGTTTGTCTTTGCGGTCCGCACCACCGGTATTTTTTGTCGTCCCTCCTGCAAAGCGCGTCATGCGTTGCGCCAGAATGTGCAATTTTATCCTGATGCTGATGCGGCGCTGCAGGCGGGTTTTCGCCCCTGCAAACGCTGTCAGCCGAATACGCTCGATCCCCAGTTGCAAAAAGTGAACAAAGTGGCGATAGCCTGCCGGATGCTCGAACAGGATGCGCCCGTCACCCTTGATACGCTAGCCGAGGCGGTCGCTGTCAGTCCCTACCATTTCCACCGTCTGTTTAAGTCGGTCACCGGCGTCACGCCAAAAGCGTGGCAGCAAGCGTGGCGCGCCCGACGTTTGCGTGAAGCGCTGGCGGAAGGCGAGGCGGTGACCCATGCCGTACTCAATGCCGGTTTTCCGGACAGCAGCAGCTACTATCGCCATGCCGACCAGCTTCTGGGTATGACGGCAAAACAGTATCGACGCGGTGGTGAAGAGGCCGTTATTCATTATGCGCTGGAAGAGTGCCGTTTCGGTCGCTGCCTCGTGGCGTTGAGTGCACGTGGTATCTGCGCCGTGCTGCTGGGCGATAGCGATGCGCAACTGACGGCAGAGCTTCAGCAACTTTTTCCCTCGGCGCAATCACAGCAGGGGAGCCCGGCTTTTCATCAGCAAATTCATGAGGTGGTGAGGCGTCTGGATTTTCAACAGTTAACGCTGAATTTGCCGCTGGATATTCGCGGCACCGCCTTTCAACAGCAGGTCTGGCAGGCGTTACGCGCGATTCCGCTGGGTGAAACGCGCAGCTATCAGCAAATTGCCACGGCCATTGGCAATCCGAAGGCCGTTCGCGCGGTGGCCGGTGCTTGCGCAGCGAACAAACTGGCGATTATTATTCCATGCCATCGCGTGGTACGTGAAGATGGCAGCCTGTCGGGATACCGCTGGGGCGTGGGGCGAAAAGCCGCGCTGCTGGCGGATGAGAAAAATGCCGGAGGAAAATAATGCTCGATCTCTTTGCTGATGAAGCCCCCTGGCAGGAACTGCTGGCGGCAGGCGCAGTCATCCTTCGTCGTCAGGCGCTAAGCCAGGCCGGTGAACTGCTGGCGGCGATTGAACAGATCGCCGCGTTGTCACCGTTTCGCCAGATGGTAACGCCCGGCGGCTATACCATGTCGGTGGCGATGACCAACTGCGGCCCGCTGGGCTGGAGCACCGACCTCCACGGTTACTGCTACACGCCGCGCGATCCGCTGACGGGTAAATCCTGGCCGTCCATGCCGGATGTTTTCCGCAGGCTGGCGCTGGAGGCGGCGACGCAGGCGGGCTATGCTGATTTTTCGCCGGACGCCTGCCTGATTAACCGCTATCTTCCGGGTGCGAAACTGTCGCTGCATCAGGATAAAGACGAAGCCACGCTGAGCGCACCGATTGTGTCGGTTTCGCTGGGCTTGCCTGCTGTGTTCCAGTTTGGCGGCCTTAAGCGTAACTGTCCGCTCCAGCGCGTGTTGCTGGAACATGGCGATGTGGTGGTGTGGGGCGGCGAATCGCGCCTCTTTTATCATGGCATTCAGCCGCTCAAACCGGGCCACCATCCACAGGTTGGCCCACTGCGCTATAACCTCACCTTTCGCCATGCGGGTAATAAAGAATAAAAATAAGAATTATTCTTGATGTACTCGCGCGGCAGTTTACACTGCACGCTGTTTTTCTTTTCCGGGTTGCTGTTTTATGGAACTTCTCCTGCTTGTCTGGCGCCAGTACCGCTGGCCATTTATTGCCGTTATGGCACTGAGTTTGCTGAGCGCGGCGTTAGGGATTGGGCTGATTGCCTTCATTAACCTGCGTTTAATCACGACGGTCGATATGTCGCTGACGGTGCTGCCAGAGTTTCTCGGGCTGCTGCTATTGCTGATGGCGGTTACGCTGGGTTCGCAACTGGCGCTGACCACGCTCGGACATCACTTTGTTTACCGTCTGCGCAGCGAATTCATTAAACGTATTCTGGACACCCAGGTCGAACGCATCGAAAAACTCGGCAGCGCGGCGCTGCTGGCGGGCCTGACCAGCGATGTGCGTGCGATCACCATCGCTTTCGTCCGCCTGCCGGAACTGGTGCAGGGGATTATCCTGACCTTTGGCTCCGCCGCTTACCTGGCATTTCTGTCGACGAAAATGCTGCTGGTGACCGCACTGTGGATGGCGCTGACCATCTGGGGCGGTTTTGTGCTGGTGGCGCGGGTCTACAAACATATGGCGATTCTGCGTGAGACGGAAGATGCGCTGTATCAGGATTATCAGACCGTGCTGGAAGGGCGCAAAGAGCTCACCCTCAACCGGGAACGCGCAGAGTATGTCTTTAATCAGCTCTATATTCCGGACGCAAAAAGCTACCGTCACCATATTGTGCGTGCCGACACCTTCCATCTGAGCGCCGTGAACTGGTCGAATATTATGATGCTGGGCGCCATCGGCCTGGTCTTCTGGATGGCGAACAGCCTGGGCTGGGCGGATACCGCCGTGGCGGCGACGTACTCGCTGACACTGCTGTTCCTGCGCACACCGTTGTTATCGGCCGTTGGCGCGCTGCCGACGTTGCTCAGCGCCCAGGTGGCGTTCAAAAAGCTCAACACCTTCTCGCTTGCACCTTACCAGGCGGAATTCCCGGTGCCAAAAGCGTATCCAAACTGGCAAACGCTCGAACTGCGCGATGTGGAGTTTCACTATGAAGACAACACCTTCGCCGTGGGCCCGATTAACCTGACGCTCCATCGCGGCGAACTGGTGTTCCTGATTGGCGGCAACGGCAGCGGTAAATCGACGCTGGCGATGCTGCTTACCGGTCTCTATCAACCGGTTAAAGGACAGATACTGCTGGACGGTAAACCGCTGGCTGCGGACAAACCGGAAGATTACCGTAAGCTGTTCTCAGCGGTCTTCACCGACGTCTGGCTGTTTGACCAGTTGCTGGGGCCGGAAGGAAAACAGGCCGACCCGGCGCTGGTGGATAAGTGGCTGGAACAGCTGAAAATGGGGCATAAGGTGAAGCTGGAAAACGGCAAAATCCTTGACCTTAAACTCTCGAAAGGGCAAAAGAAGCGTGTGGCGCTACTGCTGGCATTAGCGGAAGAGCGAGACATCATTATGCTGGATGAGTGGGCCGCCGATCAGGATCCGCACTTCCGCCGCGAGTTCTACCAAATATTGCTCCCGCTGATGCAACAGATGGGCAAAACTGTTTTCGCTATCAGCCACGACGACCACTACTTCATCCATGCCGATCGTCTGCTGGAGATGCGCAATGGTCAATTGAGTGAGTTGACCGGCGAGGAGCGCGACGCCGCCTCGCGCGATGCGGTCGCCCGAACGGCATAACCTGATGAAAAAAGCGGCATTCGCCGCTTTTTTTATGGGTTTTAAAATGCTGTTTATTATTATTTACATTACTCCACGCTATGCTTAATGCTCCCGGCTGACCTGCCGGGCATTCACATGACCGAAAGGATGACCGGCAATGTCCGCAATAATGAAAAACAGCGCAAAGCTGCGTGATGAAGAGCGTGCGCGCCTTATCTGGCTCTTAACCACCGATAAAGCCATTACTTCTGTTCTGCTGGGTAAACTGACGCTCGCCGAGCAGTATGATGAAAGTACGCTTATCGACGATCTTGCGGAAGTGAGCGCGCTGGTGGCGCATCTTCCTGGCCCGGACCTGGCGGACGTTCTGGAGGCATTGCCCTCCGATGAGCGTCACGCGTTATGGAACGTGGTGGAAGATGACAAGCGCGGTAAAGTGTTGCTTGAAGCATCGGAGAACGTCTGGGACGACCTCATTGACGATATGAGCGACCGGGCGTTGCTCGATGCACTGCAAACGCTGGACATCGATGAACAGATTTACCTGGTTCAGCATCTGCCACGCGATTTAACCGGACGCCTGCTGGCAACGCTCCCGCCGTCCGAGCGCGCCCGCGTGCGTCAGGTGATGAACTACGCCCACGATCGCGTCGGCTCGATCATGGAGTTCGAAGTCATTACCGTGCGCCCGGAAGTGACGCTGGCGACCGTCCAGCGCTACCTGCGGCGGCTCGGAAAAATGCCGGAAAACACCGATAAACTGTTCGTCACCCGGCGCGATATGACGCTGGTAGGCGAACTTGAACTGACCACCATTTTGCTCAGCCCGGCACAAAGCACCGTTGAAGCGGTAATGGAATCCGAACCGGTGGCTTTCCACCCGGAAGAAGAGTCGGAAAAGGTGGCCCGTACCTTCGAACGTGACAACCTGGTCAGCGCCGCGGTTATCGATCAGCAGGGCAAACTGATGGGACGTTTGACCATCGATGAGATCGTTGACGTGGTTTATGAAGAAACGGATAGCGATCTGCGTCGCATGGGTGGCCTGAGTGCCGAAGAGGACGTATTTGCGCCAGTGACCAAAGCGGTGAAAACCCGTTGGGCGTGGCTGGCCATCAACCTCTGCACCGCCTTTATTGCTTCGCGCGTCATCGATGGCTTCGAACATACCATCTCACAACTGGTGGCGCTGGCGTCGTTGATGCCGATCGTCGCAGGCATTGGCGGTAACACCGGAAACCAGACGATTACCATGATCGTGCGCGCGCTGGCGCTACAGCAGATCCAGCCGGGCAACTTCTCATTTCTGATCCTGCGTGAAATGGGCGTGGCGTTGATTAATGGCCTGGTGTGGGGCGGGATCATGGGCTGCGTCACCTGGCTGCTCTACAGCGACCCGCACCTGGGTGCGGTGATGACGCTGGCGATGGTGCTGAATCTGCTGGTCGCGGCGCTAATGGGCGTACTGATCCCGATGATCATGGTGAAGTTTGGCCGCGACCCGGCGGTAGGCTCCAGCGTGATGATCACCGCGATCACCGACACCGGCGGCTTCTTTATTTTCCTTGGGCTGGCGACGATTTTTCTGCTTTAGCAGCCAGTTTCGCTTTCAGGCGGGCAGGGATCAGCACCATGCAGACCACGCCCGCCAGCACGCCAATCGCCAGATTGCCGGTGCTGACGGTTGCCGCGACCGTGACCACCATCACCACGGTTTCTGGCCATGGAGCGCGTTTCAGTGTTGCAGGCTGGATGCTGTGCCAGCTAAAGGTTTTGAACGCCACAATCACCATAATACCGGCCAGTACCGACATCGGAATATCAGCCATCACCTTGCTTAATGCCGTCACTAACAACAGTAATACCAGGCCTGCCATGATTGTTGAAACGCGGCTACGGCCTTTTCCCATCTCCACGTTGACGATCGTCTGACCAATCATCGCACAACCCGCGATGCCACCGTAAAAACCGGCCAGGATGTTGGCGATGCCAAGCCCGGCGCTTTCGCGTGCTTTATTTGACGGCGTCGCGGTCAAATCATCAACCAGCTTTGCCGTCAGCAACGACTCCATTAAGCCGACAAACGCAATGCTCAGCGCGCAGGGCCAGATGATGTTCAGGGTGTCGAGATTTAGCGGCACCAGTAACTGCGTCAGGCCTGGCAGGCCGCCGCTCATCGAACCTTCATCGCCTACGGTGGGCAGTAGCTGACCGCTGGTGACGGTGAAAAGGGTTAACAGCACGATGGCAATCAGCGGTGATGGCACGCTCTTAATCACCCGCGGCACCCACAGCACAATCAATAGGGTCGCGACGAACAGCGCGATAATCAGCGGATTACGGCTCCAGAAATGCGGCACTTGCGCGAAGAAGATCAGCACGCCTAGCGCGTTGACAAAACCGGTCATCACCGGATGAGGAATAAAACGCATCAACCGTGCCATACCGCACAGGCCGAACAGAATTTGAATCACGCCAGCCATCACCACGGCGGGCAAGATGTATCCCACGCCGTGTTGATGCACCATTGGCCCGATGACCAGCGCCACAGAACCGGCGGCGGCAGTCACCATCGCCGGACGCCCGCCGAGAAAGGACATTGCCAGGCACAGCACGACCGAGGCGATCAAACTGACTTTGGGGTCAACGCCAGCAATCACGGAAAAAGAGATGACTTCGGGGATCAATGCCAGCGCGGTAATGACGCCAGCCAGCGTTTCACGTAGCAGCAGTTTGGGCGAGCGCATTACGGAAAGGAGGCGATCATCCTGGGGAGCAAAAGGGGTGTCTGACATAGGATCTTCATTGGTTATCGATAGCCGGTTTTCTATAAGCCGTACTTTCGTGCTATTTATCACAAAACGGAGCAGTTTACCGCTCTATGTCACAGAATGCCAATACAAAAATTTAATTGACGTATACATTTATTAAACATTTTGATAACAGGTCTCAAAACACAACTTAAAATTTAAACAATATTTAATTTTTTTGTTGCTGGTGATACCGTATACCCACGAATTGTTTTTACCTGCGTGTAACAAATCGCATTTCAAGTAAGGCCTCCCTACAATGAAGAAAAAGACAGCTGTACCCAATGCACAGAAAGCGGGTTCCGATACTGCTTCTGATGTGGCCAAAACCAACTCCCGCGTTATACACGAGACGGATGTTTTGTTGATCGGTGGTGGTATTATGAGCGCTACGCTGGGTACCTGGCTGCAAGAGCTGGAACCGAACTGGTCGATCACCATGGTCGAGCAAATGGAAAGCGTCGCGGAAGAGAGTTCCAACGGCTGGAACAACGCAGGCACCGGCCACTCGGCGCTGATGGAACTGAACTACACGCCACAGAAAGCGGACGGTTCTGTCAGCATCGAAAAAGCGATTGATATAAACGAAGCATTCCAGGTTTCTCGTCAGTTCTGGGCGCATCAGGTGAAGCGCGGCGTCCTCACGCAGCCGAAATCCTTTATTAACACCGTTCCGCATATGAGCTTTGTCTGGGGCGATGCGAACGTCAACTTCCTGCGCGCGCGCTACCGTGCGCTGCAGCAGAACCCGCTGTTCCGCGGTATGCGCTACTCCGAAGATCATCAACAGATTAAAGAGTGGGCGCCGCTGGTGATGGAAGGGCGCGATCCGCAGCAAAAAATTGCCGCGACACGCACCGAAGCCGGTACCGATGTGAACTATGGCGAAATTACCCGCCAGCTGATTTCCTCGTTGCAGGCGCATAAAAACTTCAGTCTGCAACTCAATACGGTGGTGCGTCGTTTCCGTCAGAATGCGGACAAGAGCTGGACCATCACCGTATCCGATGCCAATAACAGCCACGCGAAACGCACGATTAAAGCCAAATTTATCTTTATCGGCGCGGGTGGCGCGGCGTTGAAACTGCTGCAACAGACCAAAATTCCTCAAGCGAAAGAGTATGCCGGCTTCCCGGTTGGCGGCCAGTTCCTGGTGTGTGAAAACCCCGAGGTGGTGAATCATCATCTGGCGAAAGTATATGGTCAGGCCGATGTTGGCGCGCCACCGATGTCGGTGCCGCACATTGATACCCGCGTGATTGACGGCAAACGCGTCATTCTGTTCGGGCCATTCGCGACCTTCTCAACGCGCTTCCTGAAAAACGGATCGCTGTGGGATCTGCTGGCGTCGATCAACAAATCGAACATCATGCCGATGATCAACGTCGGAATGGACAACTTCGATCTGGTGAAATATCTGGTTAGCCAGGTGCTGCAGAAAGATAAGGATCGTCACGCCGCGCTGCGTGAATACTATCCGATGGCGCAGAAAGGCGACTGGCGCTTGTGGCAGGCGGGGCAGCGCGTGCAGATTATCAAGCGCGATGCGCAGAAAGGCGGCGTTCTGCGTCTGGGCACAGAAGTGGTGAGCGACGATGAAGGTACCGTGGCGGCACTGCTCGGTGCGTCGCCGGGTGCCTCCACCGCTGCGCCAATCATGCTGCAACTGCTGGAAAAAGTGTTCCACGAGAAAATGCAGACCGCAGCCTGGCAGACGAAAATCAAAGCCGTAGTGCCGACTTACGGCTCGCGCCTGAACGAACATCCGCAGGCGATTGAAGAGACTCTGGCGCACACCAGTGAAGTGCTGGAACTGAGCTACGTGCCGGTTCGTGATGCCGATCCTACCCCGCAACCGCAGACAAAATCGCAGCCGGTGGTGGTGAATGAGATGGCGGATATTGCGCTGTAAATGATAAAAAGCCCCGAATACGGGGCTTGAGATTTCTGACAAACTGGCTCAGACGTTAATATGGGCACGGTTTTCCCCCTCGCCCTTCCAGGGAGAGGGCCGGGGTGAGGGTAAATATCCGCATCAGTGCTGGCCTGTTCCCCTCACCCTAACCCTCTCCCCAAAGGGGCGAGGGGACTGTTTGCGCTCTTTTTGAACGTTGTCATCAATATGAAGCCGATATTTTCAGGGCTTCTTGCAACTTATTAACGCTCTACAGCGTTATGAACTTCTTCTTCGGCTTTCCAGACGCGGTATTTCACTTCCACGTTATCCGGGGTGTAGACCACGATCGGCAGTTTGCTGTTGTAACGCAGCATGCCGTCGTCACCGAGATACGCCGCAACGAACTGTTTGGTCTTCGTTTTGTCCGGGCAGGCCATCATGGTGGAGACCGGTTCGCCAACTTTATCAAAAACATAGTAGTCGTAACCCCAACCTTCCAGCGTTTTGCTTTCCAGCTTGCCACCCAGGCGGTGACGGTTACAGTCGACTTCCAGCGTTTTACCAATCATCAGCTCAACTTTCAGCGCTGATTCGTCCTGCTGCGCAGGTAACTGAATCACCTGGCGCTTCATGCCTTTTTCCGCTTGCGGATAAGGCGCAACTTTTTCCAGCGGTTGCTCTGCCGCCGTGGCAGAAAGCGAAACAGCGGTCAGTAGTAAAGCAGCGAGCGTAAATGTGTTTTTCACTGTGAATCCTTTTTATCAGTAGTTCATCGGCAAGATTATCATCATTGTCGTGAATGTTAAGTGCCATTTACTGATTTTTGCATTAAGAGTAGTGAACTGTTTTGCGTATTAATCCGAAAACGAAGTTTCTCGCTGTCAGGATCAAAGCAGTTCTATCTGCTGTTTTGCACAGGCTTCGCGTAACGTGGCATCGGGTTCCCCATCGATGATAATCGCGCTGGCAAGGGAAAGCGGGCCGATGGCAAAAGCGGAAGCGGCGTTCATCTTTTCAGTCGAGGCCATGACTACTGTTTCTGCCGCGCGCTGCGACAGGGCGCGTTTCACACAGGCTTCTTCGTAATCACCCGTGGTAAAGCCTGCGCTGGCATGAATGCCCGTCACGCCCATAAAAAAGAGGTCGGCATTGATATGACTGATGGCATCGATCATTGCCGATCCCACTGTCACAACAGAATGTTTAAACAATCTCCCGCCGATGACGATCACCTCCACCAGTGGGTGATCGATCAGACTGACGGCAATCCCTGGGCTGTGAGTGACGACGGTAAAGGCGATATCCCGTGGTAGGCGCGCCACCAGTTCATGGGCGGTGGTTCCGCCATCAATCATCACCACCTGACCTGGTTGTATCAGTTTTACCGCTTTTTCTGCCACTATCTGCTTTGAACGGTTTTGCACGTTTTTGCGTGTTTCGATTGGCGCTATTGCGGCTGATGCGGGCAGTGCACCACCATGAACGCGCTGCAACAGACCTTCAGCCGCCAGTTCCCGTAAATCACGCCGGATAGAGTCCTCTGAAATCAGGAACCTTTGGCTCAGTTCGCTGGATAAAACTTGCTTATGTTGCGCGAGCAGTTCGAGAATTGCTTTTTTACGTTGGCTGGCGAGCATGAATATTTCTCTTCACGTTTTATCTTGATATTGCACGATTGTGCATGACATTATCGTTTTTGTCATTCACCTGAGGAATAAAAATGCACAATAACACGCCACGCCTTCGCAACGTTCAGGAACAGCTTCTATCTGATAACTGGTACGTACTGAAAAAATATACCTTCGATGTACAGCGCCGTGACGGCAGCTGGCAGACGCAGAGCCGTGAGGTCTATGACCGGGGCAATGGCGCAACGATCCTGCTCTATAACCGCGAGAAAAAAAGTGTGGTACTGACCCGACAGTTTCGCTTCCCGGTTTCGGTGAACGGCCACTCAGGTCTGTTGATTGAGGCGGCGGCGGGGCTGCTGGATCAAGCGTCGCCGGAAGCGCGGATTCTGGCGGAGGCTGAAGAAGAAACCGGCTTTAAAGTGAGCCACCTGGAAAAAGTTTTTGAAGCCTATATGAGCCCCGGTTCGGTCACGGAGAAACTCTACTTTTTCATCGCGGAATACAGCGAGCGCGACCGTACCGGTGACGGTGGTGGGCTGGCGGAAGAGGGCGAAGACATTGAAGTGCTGGAGTGGCCCTTTGAGCAAGCGCTGGCGGCGATTACGCGCGGTGAAATTGTGGACGGGAAAACCATCATGTTGTTGCAGCATCTGGCGCTGAAGGATGTCTTTCACGAAATACGGGGCTGAATCGAGGTTTTAAACACTCAGCCAGGCGGGATGCGGAAATCCTGCCTATAAAAGAGTCTTTTATACAAACTTCCGGGTGACCTATGTTAATTGACTGGCCGCGTCGTCGTGCGCTACCTAACTACGCGCTCTATGGTGCGGAACCCGGACAGTCGTCGCTGGATATGGTGCATTATGAGCGCATTCCCTCGCGCGCCAGCCGCTTTGGTTTTGATATCGAGCCCCACTTCCACGATGTTCTGATTCAGACACTGTATGTTACGCGCGGCAGCGGCGAAGCGACCATTGACGGCGAAGTCTGGGCCTTTAACGCACCGTGCCTGGTCGTCGTTCCCGCTCGCGCAGTACACGGATTTCGTTTTAGCGACGATGTTGATGGTCACGTTATTACCACAGCGCAATCGGCAATCGAATCGGTCGCGCTGACCGCCGCCCCGGATTTACTGGACTTTGTGCGTACGCCCGCGATGCTGACGGTAGATACCGCCCATCGGCGCGGGGTGCGTCTTGAAACGCTCTTTGACGCGATTGGCCGGGAAGCGGAGAACAGCGAGCGCTGGCAATACACCGCCGGGCTGGCGCTGACCATTGCGCTGTTTGTGCAGATCGCGCGTTTAAGTGAAAAAGCGGAGCTGGCGGGCAACCCTGCAAGGGCGGCGCTGGTCGCCAGGATTGAACGTTTTCGTGCCTTACTGGATGAACGTTGTCGACAGCGACAACCCGTGGCTCATTATGCGGCGGCAATGGGAATTTCCACCGGGCAACTGACGCGAATCTGTCGGGAAGCATTCGGTATTTCGGCGATTGAAGCCATCGATCGGCGTGCGGTGCACGAAGCGCGGCGTCTGCTGGTCTACTCCTCGTTTAGCGTCAAGCAAATCTCGGCGGAATTAGGATTTCGCGATGAAGCCTATTTTGGCCGCTTCTTTCGCAAGCAAACTGGCCTGCGGCCTACGGAATATCGCCTGCGAGAGCAGGGGCGGTTATCGCAGAGAAAACCGGCTTCCATAAAGAAAGCCGGTCTGGCTGATTAGCGCAGCTTCACAAACAAATGCGCGGGCCCGGAGTTAGTCAGATTATTGCCGCGAACGTACTCGATAGGCTGCGCGGGATCGAGCGCAATAGCTGAGACTTTACGCGCTACCAGTCGGGTGGCGATCAGCGTTTCAAGCTTCGCCAGCGGCTGGCCGAGACATTTATGCATCCCGTTGCCAAAACCCAAATGACCGGAAGTATCACGGTCGATATTAAAGGTATCGCCGTCCGCGAACTTACGGCTGTCGCGATTGGCGGACGAGAGCAACAATCGCACCACCGCACCTTTGGGCAACTCAACGCCTGCCACAGTGGTGGCTTCGGTGGTCATGCGGCTGACGCGCTGCACCGTCCCGCGATAGCGCGCCACCTCCTCGACAAATTTATCCGCATCCGCTTCGTTTTCGCGAATACGCTGCACCAGATGCGGATGTTCCGCGAACATGCGAAAGGCATTCGCAACCAGAATGGTAGTGGTGTCGTGCCCGGCGATAAAGACGAAGGCGCACAGCTCTTTAGCTTCTTTTTCACTGAGCAGACCCTCCTTCCACATGCGGGCGATATGGCCACCAATCGACTGGCTATTACTGAGGTAAAGTCGCTCCATGGCCTCTTTCAGATAGGCAAAGAAGGCCATGGCGCTTTGTTCATCGGTGCCGGTGCCGGGGGCGTTACGCGCCAGGCGGCCGAAGTAGCTGAAGGTTTCGTCCGACCAGAACTTCATCTTTTCTTCGTCTTCATTCGGCACATCGATCATCGCCGAGATGGTGGCGATGCTGAGCGGAATGGCGAACTCTTCCACCACATCGCCACCGCCTTTGGCGATCAACGCATCGATTAATACCTCCGCGCGGCGCTCGATCTCGGCGGCAAACGGCTCAATGGCCAGCGGCATAAAGGAGGGCTGAGCAATCTTACGCAGGCGCGTATGATCGGGCGCATCATACAGCGTCAGAAAAGTGAGCGGCGGCGGGCTAACCACTTCTGATGAGAAGAGTTTCGGGTTGCGAATGGCCTGCCAGACGTCATCGTAGCGCGACAGGAACCAGACATCCGAGGTGGCAGACTGGCAGCGTAACACCGGGGCATGCTCGCGCATCCAGCGATAATGTTCGTACGGATCGCCCTGCGAACCGTCGTCCACCACTTTGAAGGGTTGCAGTTCTTGTGGCCAGCTCAGCTCATGAGAGTAGGGCGGCTGTTCAGCCATTGCCGCGAACGGGCAACGAGCGGGCTCCGGTTGCGGCACGTGTGCTAAGGCAGCAGGCGCGGATTTTTTGCCCAACGCACGGCTCATGGTCGCTTTGGAATGAAGGGCATGTTGTGCAATGACTTCGCGCGCGGCATTGATGTCGCCATACTCAAATGCGCTAACCAGATCCCGGTGCTGCTGAACGATATCGCCCACGATCTCAATGTCATCCCGCAGTGCCCGACCAATGTAGTCCTGTACCGCGAGTTGCTTATAGAGGGCAATCAACGGGGCGTTGTTTGATGCTTCAATCAGGAACAGGTGAAACGCATGATTGGCCTGCGCGTAGCGCGTGACATCGCTAAAACGCTTACCGACAACAAACGGCGCGGTAGCGTCGGCCAGCCGGCGGAATTCAAGCAACTGTGCGCCTGATAAGCGCCCCAGGGTGAGCTGTACCGCACCCAGCTCCAGCGCCAGACGTAGATCAAACGTGTCATCGACGTCCTCCGGGGCAATATGTTCTTCCCCCGTCTGCACCACCTGTCCGGCTCCGGCAAACTTTTCATAATAGAAGTTACGCGGGCTAACGCCTTCCGCAGCCAGCCAGTCACGTACAGCTTCCACCATTGGCGGCGGCCCGCAGAGATAAATATCGACATCGCCGCCGTTAAGCTGCGAGGCAGTAATATGTTGCGTGACGTACCCTTTGTGCGGCGACGCACTTTCAGGGCTGGCGACCGTGCAGAGATAGCTAAAATTAGGCAGACGCCGGGCGTACTCCTCAAGCCGATCCAGCTCAACCCGATCCTCGTCGTGGGTGACGCCGAAGATCAGATGGACAGGCTGCGTTACATCACCTTCTTCAGCGATCTTATCCAGCATGGACAAAAACGGCGCGAGCCCCGTGCCGCCCGCGAGGAATAACAGCGGGCGTTCGATGGGGCGCAAATAGAAACTCCCCATCGGCCCGCGAAAGGTAATGGCATCGCCGGGTTTGGCCTGCTCGCGGAGATAGCCGGACATTAAGCCCTGCGGAACATTGCGGATCAGAAAAGACACTTTGTTGGACGAAGGGCCTGAGCTAAATGAGTAGGAACGCGTTTGCGTGCTGCCAGGCACCTGGATATTGACGTACTGACCCGGCAGGAAGCGGAGCGCGCTGCGGTTTTCCAGTTCTGCCGAGAACGTGATTGCCGTGGGCGAGAGCGCTTCGCAGGTGGTGATACGCCCGGTAAACGCGGTGCTGTTGATTCCTGCCGCATCAGACGTAGCGGCAATCTGCACCACGCAGTCGCTTGACGGACGCATCTGGCACGTCAGCACGTGTCCGGCATTCACTTCATCGTCGGAGAGTGCGTCAGGCACATAATCGCCGAGCGCAAACTGACCTGATTCACAGGTCGCTTTGCAGGTGCCGCACACGCCGTCGCGGCAGTCGAGTGGAATAGCAATTTTTGCACGCAGCGCCGCATCGGCGACAGACTCACCGGTAAGACATTGAATAAAATGCGTCGCGCCGTCTTCAAAACGTAGGGTGACCTGATGGCTCATTGTTTTTATCCTCGGGTTGCAGGTGGTTCCAGCCTCTGGCGGACTGGTATGAAACTCGAGGCTCCATATCATGCCGGAAGCCCTTTTCAGTCAACGGACAGAAATGACGTAAAACAGGACAAACCCTGCATTAGGCGAGGTTGGTGAGCGGGGACACATTTTGGGAAGAGAGGTGAAAAGCAGGCATTAAAAAACCCGCAAACTCAGAGAGAATGCGGGCTCTTAAGGGGTACTGTACGTTTAAAAACGTATCAGAAAATTCTTTTGGTCGGCACGAGAGGATTTGAACCTCCGACCCCCGACACCCCATGACGGTGCGCTACCAGGCTGCGCTACGTGCCGACACGTGGAGGCAATAGTACCCTTTTCGTTGCTGATTGCAAGCCAGCGAACGCGCGATTGATGCATAAGTAATCAATCAGTTAGCGATGAATCGTTTTTCCTCAGTCAGCACCTGCAGCAGCAGGCTCAACTGCGGTTTTTGCTCGCGCTCTTTCTCGCCGTCGCTGTTCCATGTCTGGTAATGACCATTATGGTCGAGCACCACGGTAAAGCGCGGGGTCGTAATCGCCAGCGTGTTGTTATCTGCAGCAGTTACCCAAACGTGGCGACGCGTGGCGCTGAAGAGATCCTGCCCTTGCGAATACTCATTTGCTGGCGTGCTGACGTGCAACAAACGTTGCATCAGGGTGGTCATCACGTCTTTATGCTCGGTCAGGGCGTCGATACGCTGCGCCGGGGTGCCTGGCCAGTGAACGACCAGCGGTACCTGGAGGCGCGCGCGTGACCAGTCGAACTGCTCACGTTCATCGCCCAACGGCACGCCGTGACCTGCGGTAATAATCACCACGGTGCTATCCAGCTTGCCGGAATCACGCAGCGCGCTCAGCACGCGGTTAATTTGTGTATCGACATCGGCGGCGGCCGCGGCATAGCGGCGGGTGAAGCCTTGCTGCTGACTGTCGTCGAGGTTGGTGCCGTTAAAGGATACCCACGAGAACCAACGGTTTTCTTCCTGAGCGTAGCGGCCCAGCCAGTTAATCCACTGATTTGCCGTCTGCGCGTCGTTTTGCGATTTACTTGGCGGCAGCGAGAAGTCCGACAGCAGCGCCTGACGGTAAACCGGGCTGTTGAAGCCATCGGATGAGAACAGACCCAGCTGATAACCCTGCTGATTCAGCGCAGTTATCAACGCCGCCGGAATACGCGCCGAGAGCACGCCATCCATATAAGCAGGTGAAATGCCGTAGAACAGGCCAAAGGTGCCGTTGTCTGCGGTATTGCCCGAGCTCATATGCTGGGTAAAGTTGACGTTTTCACCGGCGAACTGGGCCAGAGAAGGCATCTGTTTTTCGAAGCGTGAATAGTTCAGACCATCGACGGTGATCAGCAGGACGTTTTGCCCCGCGCCCATATCACGGTAGCGCAGTTCGCTCAGCGGATACTGCACCGATACCGCTTCCGGATCGCCTTGCTCAACCAGACGACGCTGGTAATCCTGTGCATCCAGCAAGCCGTGTTTCTCCAGGAAGCGGCGCGCGGTCATCGGATAAGAGAGCGGCAGGTTTGCTTTCTGCATGGTAATCGGGCGATAGAAGTTGGCATCCGCCCAGATGTACATGACGTGCGAGCTGATAAAGGCCACAAAAAAGAGCCAGGCGACGGGGCGGAAATAGCGGCGTCGGCGCATCAGGCTGCGCAGCTTTTGCCAGCTCCAGGTAGCGAACAGCATTTCGATAAGCAATATCACCGGCACGCTGATAAACATCAGCTGCCAGTCGCGGGCCATTTCGTTTTGGTCCGGGTTGATAACCAGCTCCCACACCACCGGGTTAAGGTGCAGGTGGAAGCGGGTGAAAACTTCGGTATCGATAAGCAGCAGCGTCATTCCGGCGGTCGCCAGAATCGCGGACAGGAACCGCATTAGCCGCTGCGAGCCGACGATAAACGTCAGCGGAAAGAGGATCAGCAGATAGGCGGCGAACACCAGAAAACTGAAATGCCCGACAAGGCTCAGGTACGAGTAGACGCGACCGGTAAGCGTTGTCGGCCAGTCGGCAACAAAAAGATAGCGGCTGCCGAGCACCATGGCCAACAACATGTTGAACATAGCAAACCAGTGCCCCCAGCTAACCATCTGGGAGACTTTTTCTCGGTAGGGCTGACGATGAGTCACCATAAACTGTTGTGTGTATCCCTTAGTGCGCCGGGTCGTCGTTAATAGAAGACTGTAACGCCTGAGCAAACGAGCGGGCGATAGCCTGGCGCTGAGCCGGGGCGACGCTGCTGTTAATCAGGTTCGTCACCATGTTCCCCAGAACCATCAAAGAGAGGTCTGTTGGAGTCTTGTGTTGTTCCAGTACGTTGACCAGTTCACTGAGCAGTCGTTCAACGTGTTCATCACTGTAGCGGGAATGTTGTGGCATAAATCAAATCTGTCTATATATGGAAGGGCAATATATTACCGTAGCACCAGCATTTTTTCCGCATTTTTTCGCCTTAAACGTCATCCTTTCCTCATGGGCGAAAGGATTAGGCGTTGGAAGAAAGAGCAAGTTGCACAGCAGCCTAAGGGGTGGTTGAATACACCCGATCTAAAAGGAGAGTTTAACATGAGTCTGGATATCGACCAGATTGCGCTGCACCAGCTTATCAAACGCGATGAGCAGACGCTTGAACTGGTACTGCGTGATTCGCTGCTGGAGCCCACTGCGCCCGTCGAAGAGATGATGGCGGAGCTGCATCGGGTCTACAGCGCTAAAAATAAGGCCTACGGGCTGTTTAACGAAGAAAGCGAGCTGGCGCAGGCGTTGCGCCTGCAGCGTCAGGGCGAAGAAGATTTTCTGGCATTCAGCCGGGCGGCGACCGGTCGTTTGCGCGATGAGCTGGCAAAATATCCGTTTGCGGACGGCGGCATTGTGCTGTTTTGTCATTATCGCTATCTGGCGGTGGAATACCTGCTGGTGGCGGTGCTGAATAATCTCAGCAGCATGCGCGTCAACGAACAGCTGGATATCAGCTCCACGCATTATCTCGATATCAATCATGCGGATATTGTGGCGCGTATCGATTTAACCGAGTGGGAAACTAACCCGGAATCGACCCGTTACCTGACGTTCCTGAAAGGGCGAGTCGGGCGTAAAGTCGCGGATTTCTTTATGGATTTCCTCGGCGCCAGCGAAGGGTTGAATGCTAAAGTGCAAAACCGTGGTCTGTTGCAGGCGCTGGATGATTTCTCGGCCGAAGCACAGCTCGATAAAAACGAGCGTCAGACCGTGCGCAAGCAGGTTTACGACTACTGCAATGAGCAGTTGCAGGCGGGCGAAGAGATTGAACTGGAATCACTTTCCAAAGAGATTTCCGGCGTTAGCGAAGTGAGCTTTAGCGAGTTTACGGCTGAAAAAGGCTATGAACTGGAAGAGAGCTTCCCGGCGGACCGCAGTACTTTGCGTCAGTTGACGAAGTTTGCCGGTAGCGGTGGCGGTTTGACGATTAACTTTGACTCTCTGCTGCTGGGTGAGCGTATTTTCTGGGACCCGGCAACCGACACGCTGACCATTAAAGGCACGCCGCCGAACCTGCGCGATCAGCTTCAGCGTCGCGTTGGCGGCAAATAAGCACCGCCCACAAAAAAGCCCCGCAATGCGGGGCTTCTTCACAACTTGTCAGCGATTACGCGCGAACGAAGTCGATGTGAGTCAGTTTCGGTTTGTAAGCGTGACGCTGTACAGCCTGAACTTTCACTTTTTCTTCTTTGCCATCGATTACGATGGTAACAACTTCTGCGTAAAACTCAGCTTTGTCCTGCATGTTCCACAGTTTGTCGTGATCCAGTTCGATTGCAACCGGAGCAGCTTCACCACCATAGATGATAGCCGGGAACTTGTTAGCTGCGCGCAGGCGGCGGCTCGCACCCTTACCCTGCTCTTTACGTGCTTCTGCATTGATAGTAAACATTTAAATCTCTCTTAATTGTTCCTGCTACAGGCGACCCAGCAGCAGGCAAATGATCTGCTTCACGGATGTGAAAGCGGGCGGCATTTTATACTTAAATGCGCCCCGCATCAATCAAAAGCGCGCTTATCCGCGTAATTCATTGGCGCGACGGAAGCGGCCTTCGTAGTCGAAAACCTTCTCGCGCACCTGCCAGAACTGTCCCTTTTGACGGGCGACGACAAAATCAGGGTGACGTAATAACGCCTGTTGGGCAATGATGTCGGAAGGAGTTATCCAGCGTAGCGGCACGCCCGGTACGCGGGTATGCGGGCGCATAAACAATTGCTCAAAGGCGGTACGTTGCGCTGGTGTGTGCAGACGGAAGCGCTCACTTACATCGGCACCGTCTTCATCGTAGTAGGTAATTTTTAGCCACGCGCCTTTGTCATCCGCGCCGTCCTGAAGCACCATGCCGCTACAGCGCAGCACCAGCGCATCTTTCAGCTTTAACGCCGCTTTCAACATATCGTCCGGGTCGACCAGTATGGTGTCACACTCCCGACAGCGGCGGGCGGCGATATCATTTTCCGCATTACACTGCGGGCAATTTTTGAAGCGGAAGCGGTAGTCGCACTGCTCCCGGTGCCCTTCGTCATCTTCCAGCCAACCCTGACAGCGGCGGCCAAAGTGTTCAATCAACGTGCCGTCAGCGGTGGTTTTGCCCCAGAAGGTATTGGCAAAGCCGCAGCCGGGGCAGAAAACCTGGACTGGCACGTTGTCACTTTTGCCTTTTGGCGCGCCAACTTCCGGGGCGTAAAGGTCATGAGGATTTCCGGCGTAGTCCAGAATCAGACAGTCCGTTTTTCCCGGCGACAGGCGCAGGCCGCGACCGACAATTTGTTGGTAAAGACTCACTGATTCGGTTGGCCGCAGGATAGCGATGAGATCAACATGCGGGGCGTCAAAGCCGGTGGTTAATACCGACACGTTCACCAGATAACGAAACGTCTGCGCTTTGAAGGCTTCAATCAGTTCATCACGCATCGGGCCGGGCGTTTCACCGGTAATCAGCGCCGCATCGTTCGCGGGCAGCAGCCCGGTGATTTCGCGTGCGTGCTCAACGGTGGCGGCGAAAATCATCACCCCTTTGCGGTCCTGAGCAAACTCTTCAATCTGGCTGATGATGTGCGGCGTAATGCGTTTTTGCTGCTTCAGTTCGCGATTGAGATCCGTTTCGCTGAACAGGCCGTTGCTGTTCGCCTGCAGGCGGCTGAAATCGTACTGTACTACCGGCATATCAAGTTGCTCGGGCGGTGTCAGATAGCCGTGTTTAATCATATAGCGCAGCGGTAGCTCATAGATGCAATCACGGAAAAGGGCTTTTTCGTCGCCGCGTACCATACCGTGATAATGGAACTGATAAATCCAGCCTTTTCCCAGGCGGAAGGGCGTGGCGGTCAGCCCTAGCAGGCGTACCGTTGGGTTTACGCTCTTCAGGTGGGCAAGGATTTGCTGATACTGGCTGTCGTCGTCATCGCTGATACGGTGGCACTCGTCGACGATCAACAGCGAAAATTCACTCCTGAAATGGTCGAGATTGCGCGCGACGGACTGTACGCTACCAAACACCACTTTGCCGTGGCTCTCTTTTTTCTTCAGGCCCGCCGCGTAGATATCGGCCTCAAGGCCCAGCGCGCAATATTTGGCGTGGTTCTGCGCGACCAGCTCCTTAACATGCGCAAGGACTAACACACGTCCACGCGCCAGTCTTGCCAGTTCGGCAATCACCAGGCTTTTGCCTGCGCCGGTAGGCAGCACAATTACGGCAGGGTGCTGATGGTGGCGAAAGTGGTTAAGGGTGGCGTCGACGGCTTCCTGCTGATAGGGGCGAAGTGTAAAAGTCATGGGGCTCGTTTATTGGTTTTGCTCGCGATTAGTATGCCACGAATCTTTTCGCTTGAGTGGTATAACAACCCCGTTATACTTGATTGTTGTTAAAACTCCATTTTTCGGGCGCGTCGCCCGACACCCGGCATCATACAGGCTAAAAATTTTCATGCGACTTGATAAGTTTATCGCTCAGCAACTCGGCGTCAGCCGTGCTATTGCCGGGCGTCAAATCCGCGGCAACCACATTACCGTGGATGGCGAAATTGTGCGAGATACGGCGTTTAAACTGCTTCCTGAACATGAGGTGGCTTACGAGGGGAACCCTCTGGCCCAGCAGCACGGCCCGCGCTACTTTATGCTCAACAAACCGGAAGGGTATGTCTGCTCAACCGACGACCCGGATCATCCTACTGTGCTCTATTTCCTTGATGAACCCGTGGCGCACAAACTGCATGCTGCCGGGCGTCTGGATATCGACACCACCGGCCTGGTACTGATGACCGATGACGGCCAGTGGTCGCACCGTATCACTTCACCGCGCCACCATTGTGAAAAAACCTATCTCGTGACCCTGGAAAACCCGGTCAGCGACGATACCGCAGCGCAGTTCGCCAAAGGCGTTCAACTGCACAACGAGAAAGATCTCACCAAACCGGCGGTGCTGGAAGTGATTACCCCGACGCAGGTGCGACTGACCATCAGCGAAGGCCGCTATCACCAGGTGAAACGTATGTTCGCCGCCGTGGGCAACCATGTGGTGGGTCTGCATCGTGAACGTATCGGTGAGATTGCACTCGACGACGACCTTGAGCCGGGCGAATACCGTCCGTTAACTGAAGAAGAAATCGCAAGCGTCGGCCTACCGCCACGCTAACATTGAGGTAACTTGTGACATCCAGGCAGCCTTCATCATTCAATATCGTGTTTATCCTTGGCCTGTTGGCCATGCTGATGCCGCTTTCTATTGATATGTATCTCCCGGCGCTGCCGGTTATTTCACAACAGTTTGGCGTACCGGCCGGAAGCGCACAGATGACCCTCAGCACCTATATTCTGGGGTTTGCTGTCGGACAACTGCTGTACGGCCCGATGGCCGATAGCCTTGGGCGTAAGCCGGTTATCCTTGGCGGGACGCTGATTTTTGCGGTTGCCGCCATGGCCTGCGCGCTGTCAAAAAGCATCGATCAGCTCATTGTGATGCGCTTCTTCCACGGCCTGGCGGCAGCGGCGGCAAGCGTAGTGATTAACGCCCTGATGCGCGATATCTACCCGAAAGAAGAGTTCTCAAGGATGATGTCGTTTGTCATGCTGGTCACGACGATTGCGCCGCTGTTGGCACCAATGGTCGGTGGGGCAGTGCTGGTTTGGTTTAGCTGGCGGGCGATCTTCTGGATACTGGCGGCGGCTGCACTGTTGGCGTCGCTGGCTATCTGGTTCTTTATCGCGGAAACGCTGCCCGTTGAGAAGCGGCAGAAGTTTCATTTGCGCACGGTGCTGGGCAACTTCGCCTCACTGTTCCGTCACAAACGCGTACTCTCGTATATGCTGGCGAGCGGTTTTAGCTTTGCCGCGATGTTCTCGTTTCTGAGTGCTGGGCCGTTTGTTTATATTGAGCTTAACCATGTTTCGCCTCAGCATTTTGGCTACTACTTCGCGCTGAATATCGTCTTCCTGTTCATCATGACCACCATCAACAGCCGTATTGTGCGCCGGGTCGGGGCATTAAATATGTTTCGCGCCGGGTTGTTTGTACAGTTTGCCATGGCGGTGTGGATGGTGGCGTGCGCATTGCTGGACGTCGGATTCTGGTCGCTGGTGTTAGGGATTGCGGTATTTGTCGGTTGCGTGTCGATGGTCTCCTCAAATGCGATGGCCGTTATTCTCGACGAGTTCCCGCATATGGCAGGCACGGCGTCGTCGCTTGCCGGAACCTTCCGCTTCGGTATTGGCGCTATCATTGGCGCGCTGCTGTCGCTGGCAACCTTCAACTCCGCCTGGCCGATGATTCTCTCCATTGGGCTGTGTGCAAGCTGTTCGCTCTTTTTCCTGCTTTACGCCAGCCGTCGGAGAAAATGTGCGTAGTACAAACATTTTGATAAAGGGGCGATTTTTCGCCCCTTTTTTTTGATGCATATCAACCGAAGTACTATTCATGGTACTTATGTATGTTTCTTTTATGTAAAATCTAATAATGTAAAAAGTCACATTGTTGTAGATAAAAAGGTTGTGTTGGATCACAGAAACGGGTACATATAGCGCCGAAAAGCATGACCCAATTCGCTTGTCGCGACAAAAATAATCACTCAGTCAATGAATAAGCCGTAGTTACAGGCGTTTTTTTCTGGATGCAGGACGATTTGTCAACAATGTGTTAATATGGATGTAAAATAATTGTGAAGTAAATTGCTTCCGGGGAAAAAAACGTGACCACATTACAGCTTTCAATAGTACATCGACTGCCTCAGGATTATCGCTGGGCAGCGGGTTTCGCAGGTTCAAGAGTTGAACCGATTCCGCAAAGTGGCGATAGCAACGAAAATGCCCTGGTGGCCCTTAAGCTGCTGAGCCCGGATGGTGATAATGCCTGGCCGGTGATGCATACCTTAAGCCAGGCGCTGTCGGATATCTCGCTGGAAAGCTCCGTTCTGGAGTGTGAAGGGGAGCCATGCCTGTTTGTTAAACGTCAGGACGAATGTGCCGCAACTTGTCGGTTGAAAAATTTTGGCGTGGCGATTGCCGAAACGTTCTCTGGCAATAATCCATTTTAATCGTCAGCTCAGCGTAATGAGCTGGCGGGTGTAATCCTGCTCTGGTGCAGCGAAAACGCGCTGGCACTCACCCTGTTCGACCACTTTTCCCTGTCGCAGCACAATCACCTGATGGCACAGCGACCGTACCACGTGCAGGTCGTGGCTGATAAAGATATACGCCAGCCGGTACTTCTTCTGCAATTCCTTCAATAATGCCAGTATCTGCGCCTGAACGGTGCGATCGAGCGATGACGTGGGTTCATCGAGGATGATCAATTCCGGTTTCAGGATCAGCGCCCGCGCGATGGCGATACGCTGACGTTGACCGCCGGAAAATTCCGCCGGATAGCGTTGACGCGTGTCGGGATCTAACCCCACTTCCTGCATGGCCTGAATCACGCGCTGCTCGCGATCCGCTGCCGACAATGCCGCGTGGTGTACCCGTAAACCTTCTTCAATGATTTGCAGTGCGTTCAAACGCGGGTTAAGCGACGAGTTCGGGTCCTGAAAGACCACCTGAATGCGATGGCGCAGCGGCAGGAGCTGCTTACGGCTGCGGCCCTGCAACATTTCCCCGGCAAACTGGATTTCGCCTTTTGAGGCAATAAGCCGCAGCAGCGCCAGCCCCGTGGTACTTTTACCGGAACCCGATTCTCCAACCAGCCCCAGCGTTTCGCCCGCGCGCAGGGTAAAGCTTACGTTATTCACCACGCGATTGTTATCGACAATGCGGCGCAGGACGCCTTTACGAATCGGAAATTCGACGCTGAGATCGGTCACCGTCAGCAACGTGGCGGCATCCGCCGGTAAAGGAACCGGAGAGCCCGACGGTTCGCTGTCGAGCAGCTTGCGGGTATACGGGTGAACCGGCGCGGCAAACAGCGCCTGAGCGCTATTCTGCTCAACGCAGCGGCCCTGCTGCATGACCGCCACCCGGTCAGCTAGCTTGCGTACAATGCTCAGATTATGGGTGATAAACAGCAGCCCCATATTTAACTCGCGTTTTAGCTCGCGCAGCAGGGTGAGAATTTGTGCCTGTACCGACACATCCAGCGCGGTGGTGGGTTCATCAGCAATCAACAGGTCAGGGCGCGTCAGCAATGCCATCGCAATCATCACGCGTTGACGTTCGCCGCCGGAAAGCTGATGCGGATAATCCGCCAGTCGTTTAGCGGCATGACGGATGCCAACCCTGTCCAGACAATCTAACATTTCCGCCCGCGCGGGCTCTTTGCGCATACCCCGGTGCAGGGAGAGCACTTCGTAGAGCTGTTTTTCCAGCGTATGTAGTGGGTTCAGTGAAACCATCGGCTCCTGAAAAATCATCGCAATGCGGTTGCCGCGCACACCACGCAGCGTCTGTTCGCTGGCATGAAGAAGAGATTGCCCCTGAAAACGGATATCGCCGCCAGGGTAGCTCACCGGCGGCTGCGGCAGCAGGCGCAAAACGGAGAGCGCGCTGACGCTTTTTCCCGAGCCCGATTCCCCAACCAGCGCCAGCGTTTCGCCCGCGTCTATCTGTAAAGAGAGATCGCTGACCACCGTGCGCGTGACGCCCTGATTGCGAAAGGCGATGGAAAGATTGTCTATTTCAAGGAGGGGATGACTCATCTTAAACCGCCTTATTCGGATCGAAAGCATCGCGGACCGCTTCGCCGATAAAAATCAGCAGCGACAACAGCACGGCAACGGAAAGAAATGCCGTGATGCCGAGCCACGGGGCCTGAAGGTTATTCTTGCCCTGCAACAGCAATTCACCCAATGACGGCGACCCCAGCGGCAGGCCGAAGCCAAGAAAATCCAGCGAAGTTAGCGTGGTAATCGAGCTGCATAAAATAAACGGCAGGAAGGTGAGGGTGGCGACCATCGCATTGGGCAGCATATGGCGGAAAATAATGCTGCGATCGCTCACACCCAGCGCCTGTGCCGCGCGAATATAGTCATAGTTTCGCGTGCGTAAAAATTCCGCGCGTACTACGCCGACCAGCGCCATCCAGCCAAACAGGACGGTTATTGCCAGCAGCCACCAGAAACCCGGTTGCACGACGCTCGAGAGCAGAATAATTAAGAACAGCGTTGGCATGCCGGACCATACTTCAATAAAGCGTTGCCCCCACAGGTCAATCTTACCGCCGTAATAGCCCTGAATCGCGCCGGCCGCGACGCCCATTACGCTTGAACAAATCGTTAGCATCAGGCCAAACAGAATTGAGATGCGTGTGCCGTAGAGAATACGCGCCAGCACATCCCCGCCGTTGGCGTCGGTGCCCAGCCAGTTTTGCGAGGAGGGCGGCGAAGGGAAGGGGAGATCCGTATTAAAGTCGATGGTAGTTGCACCGTAGCGAACGGGCGCCCACAGCACCCAGCCATTTTCGCTCAACTGCTTACGCAGCCACGGGTCCTGGTAATCGGCGGCGGTGGCGAACTGGCCGCCGAAAGTTTGTTCGCTGTACTCTTTCACCAGCGGCACGTAGAGGCTGCCTTTGTACTGCACCAGCAAAGGGCGATCGTTGGCGATAAGTTCGGAACACATGCTGCATACGAAGACGATCAAAAAGATCCATAACGACCAGTAGCCGCGGCGGTTATGACGAAAGCGCGCCCAGCGGGCCTGATTAATTGGGTTTAACGGCATCATCCCCGGCCCTCAAAATCGATGCGCGGATCGACCAGCGTATAAGTGATATCACTGACAATATTCAGCAGCAGACCAATTAGCGTGAAAATGTAGAGCGTGCCAAACATCACCGGGTAGTCGCGCGAGACGGTCGCCTCATAGCCCAGAAGCCCCAGTCCGTTCAGGGAAAACATCACTTCAATCAACAACGAACCGGTAAAGAACATGCTGATAAAGGTGGCCGGAAAACCGGCAATGACCAGCAGCATGGCGTTACGAAAAATATGCTTCCACAGGATGTTGTGCTCGCTCACGCCTTTGGCGCGGGCGGTGACCACATATTGCTTGCGAATTTCGTCAAGAAACGAGTTTTTGGTCAGCATGGTGAGCGCCGCAAAGCCGCCAATTACCGTCGCCAGCACCGGCAGCGTGATGTGCCAGAGGTAGTCGGTGATTTTCTGATACCAGGGAAGCGTATCGAAATTAGCCGATACCAGCCCGCGTAGCGGGAACAGGTCGTAATAACTACCGCCGGCGAAGAACACAATCAACAAGATAGCGAACAGAAACGCCGGAATAGCGTAGCCGATAATAATCAGTGCGCTGCTCCAGGTGTCGAAACGGCTGCCGTTTTGCACCGCTTTGCGAATACCGAGCGGTATCGACACCAGGTAAATAATCAGCGTGCTCCACAGGCCGAGCGTGATTGATACGGGCAGGCTGTCCTTCATCAACTGTAAAACGGAGGCGTTACGAAACAGGCTGTTGCCGAAGTCAAAGCGGATGTAATCCCACAACATTTTAAAGTAGCGTTCGTGCAGCGGTTTATCAAAGCCGTAGCGCTGGGTGATTTCGGCGATCACTTCCGGGTCAAGGCCACGCCCGCCGCGATACTGGCTGTCGGCGATATTACCCACGCCCGCGCGTGCATGACCACCGCCGGAGCCGCCGCCGCTCGTACCGGGCAAGCCACCCGGGTTACCGAATTCAACGGCAGCAATGGCCTGATCGACCGGGCCGCCGGGGGCAATCTGGACAATAAAAAAGTTAAGCGTGATGATTGCCCACAGCGTCGGGATAATCAGCAATAAGCGGCGGAGCAAATAGGCGCTCATCTCTTCTCCTTAGCGCCGGGCTTCCGGCAGTTTTGCCGCTTTATTGACATCATACCACCAGTTATCAAAGCCGCTGGCATAGAGGGGGCGAACCGGTGGATGCGAGAATTTATCCCAGAATGCGACGTGATCTTCCGCCATATACCACATTGGCAGCATGTAGAAGTTCCAGGTTAAGACGCGATCCAGCGCGCGACCCAGCGGCAGCAATTTTTTCTCGTCACCTTTCGCCTGGATTATCTGATTGATCAACGCATCAACGACCGGGCTGGCGACGCCGGGCGCGTTGTATGTTGAGTTGATGTACTCGGAAGACCAGGAGATTTGCAGGTCGGAGCTGGGCCACGGCGTGGCGCGCCACAGGCTTGGCATCATGTCGTAATCGCGTTTACGCAAGCGGCTGAGTAGCTGAGAGTTATCCACCTGGCGAATAGACATATCGACGCCGATGCGCTTCAGATTGCGCTGGAACGGCAGTACCCACTGATTATTACCGCCAGAGGCGACCAGCAGTTCGAAGCGCAGCGGCTGACCGGTCTTTTCATTTATGCGCTGTTGGTCTTTCAGCACCCAACCCGCGTGGGTGAGCAGATCGCCCGCTTTGAGCAGGTTTTGGCGGTTTGCCCCATCACCGTTTGAGACTGGCGGCTGATATATGGTGGTGAAGACTTCAGCTGGAAGGTCCTTTTTCATCGGCGCCAGCAGCGTGAGTTCCTCGGCGTTCGGATAGTGGCGTGCCGCGTACTCTGTATTCTGGAAATAGCTGGCAGGGCGACTGTAGGCGTTATAAAAAAGCGCTTTGTTCATCCATTCAAAATCAAAGGCCATGCTGATGGCTTGGCGTACCAGGCGATCGGCAAAGACGGGGCGCTGGATATTAAATGCCAGCCAGCGCGTGTCCTGGGCGGCCTCATTTTTTTGCGCTTCTTTAACGATATAACCGCTGGCGAAATTCTTGCCGATGTAGCGCGTGGCCCAGTTTTTGGCGCTGCTTTCATTACGCATATCGAACGCGCCCGCCTTAAATGCTTCAAAGGCGACGTTGTCATCGAGGTAATAGTCGTAGCGCAACGTATCGAAATTCCAGCGGCCACGGTTGACGGGTAGATTCGCGCCCCAGTAATCTTTCTCTCGCGAATAGACAATATATTGCCCTAATCGCCAGTCGGTAATGCGATAGGGACCGCTGGCGAGCGGTGGGGTAGAGAGTGGATCGCTAAGCTTGTGGTCGCGCCAGAATTTCTCTGGCATTACCGGCAGAGAGAAGAGGCTTAACATATCCTCTTTACCCGGCTTGCCCAGTTCGAAACGTACCGTGAGCGGCGCAATAGCTTTGACCGTCGTACCTTTGTAGACCAAACGGAATTGCGGCACCCCTTCGGTCATAAACTTGTGAAAGGTGAACTCGACATCGCGGGCGGTAATGGGCGAGCCATCATGAAAGCGGGCCTGCGGGTTCATGCTGACTTCCACCCATGAGTAATCGTCTGCATAGCGGGCGCTTTCGGCAATCAGTGGGTAGTAGCTGCCCGGTTCATCGTCGGAGGTGGTGAAGAGGGCATCGTAGAGCGATTCCGTACGCACCCCAGGATTGCCGCGTAGTGCATAACGGTTAAAGTTATCGAAGGTACCAATGGATGAGAGCGTGATCGTGCCGCCTTTTGGGGCTGCCGGGTTAACGTAATCGAAGTGACTAAAGTTAATGGCATACTTCGGTTCGCCGATTACAGCAAACGCGTAACTCTCTTTAATCGTCTGTGCGCCGAGGGAAAAACTGCTCAGCGCCAACAGCACGAGACACATGCGCACAAATATCACCGGGCTACCTTCCCTTTATGATCCGTTCCTGATGTCCTTGAATCATAATTGACCCTTAGCGGCTTGTGAAATATTTCGCAGGCTCATTATGTGCTTCAACAAGCTGAGTGAGCGTGAGCGGGCGGCTTATCCAGTAGCCCTGCAGGAAATCCACGCCGTGGTTGCGCAGCCAGTTTGCCTGTTCCTGCGTCTCTACGCCTTCTGCGACGGTCACCAGATTCAACCGATGCGTGAGCGTCAACACCGTATCCAGTACCGGCGAGGTGACCGTTTCCGTGCCAATGGCGTTGACAAATCCGCGGTCAATTTTCAGATAATCCAGCGTAAAGCGCTCAAGATAAATCAGCGCGCTATGGCCGGTGCCGAAATCATCAATAGCAATCTCAATGCCTTCGCTATGCAGCCATTCAAACAGTTTTACAGCCTGCTTCTCGTTGAGCATGTCGCGTTCGGTGAGTTCCAGCACCACCTGGAAATAGTTTTCAGGCAGGCTGGCAAGCAGATGACGAATATCCTGCCTGAAGCTCTCTGCGTGCAGATGGTTTGGTGAGATGTTTATCCCAAGCTTTGCACCTGGCGGCAGAACTTTTTGCAGGGCAGGCGCATCTTTGGCGATCAATTCAAAAAGATGGCGGGTGAGAGGCACTATCAAATTTTGCCCCTCAGCGAAGCTGATGAAGGCATCCGGCGGAATATTGCCTGCAACCGGATGCGTCCAGCGCATCAGCACCTCTACGCCGCCAATATGCAAATCGCTGGCATGCACCACCGGCTGGTAGACCACATGAAACTGGTTTCGGGTGATAGCCGTGAGAATTTCACGGCCAGGCCGCATTCTTATGGTCATGATATAAGCGCACAGAATGCCTGTCAGCAGGCCGCACATTGCGCCAAGCAGCAGAGAATAGAGAAGGTTGTCCGTGGCGATTTCGTTGCCATACAGGTAAATCTCCAGCGGAACGCCGTTGATTTTGGCCTGACGAATGGGCGTTTTTTCAATGCTGGTCAGCGCCATGGGCTGGTGGCTAAAGGTCGAGATCGCCGTATTGCCATTAATCACCAGCGCGACGCCACTGTATTGACTCTGCTTCGACGAATTCAGTATCCATGGCATCAGATTGGCATTGATAGACGTAAATATGCCCCGGTCAGCCAACAGTGGGCTTCGGTCCCACAAAATAAACGCAGGGCGATGGGGCATCATGGGCGTGCCGGGCAAAATGGCCATCGCCTGGTTTTGTGAAAGGTCGAGAGAGGGGACGAGATCTTTAATCGCGATATCCAGCGGACCCGTGGCCGATGAACAAAACGCATGGCCATCTTTCACCAGCAGAAAGGCGCGAATATTAAGGCTAAATGCGGCGCGCGAGGTGAGTTCAGAAGAGACATTCTCACACGAACTCATGGTCAAGGGTTGCAGGGTATCGATAGTATTGAGGACTTCGCCAAAGTAGCTATTGAGATAGGTCTTCAGCTCGGTGATGGTGTTGTCAAACTGCTCAGTACGTTGGTGGTAAGAGACAAGAAACTGGGTACCGCCTGCCAACAGGGCAAAAAAGACGCCAACCATCAGGCTGGTGATGGCGATTCTGCGGCTTAACAGCGTTTTACGGCTTAGCATAAAGGTTGCGTGTCTCGGTTAATTAAATAGGCTTCGCCAAATCATTAGAAAAAAAAAGCACTGCCAGAGCAGTGCTTTCTTATGCTTGCGGTCAATCAAGGGATACTGACAGCAAGTGATATTAAGAGCGGCTTAAAACTCGGCGCGCTTCATTATAGCGCTTCTTCCAGTATGGCTCATTCATGCTGGAGATCGTTACACCGCTGCTGGTAGACGCGTGAACGAACTGATTGTTGCCGATGTAGATGCCGACATGGCGACCGGTGGACCCTGCACGGAACAGGACTAAATCGCCGGTGCGAAGCTGGCTACGAGAAACGGATTTACCGGTTTCCTGCTGTTCCCACGTTGAACGCGGCAGCTCTAAACCAAATTGTTCGCGGAAGGTGCGCTGTACAAAGCTGGAGCAATCAACGCCGCGTTTGGTGTCACCGCCTAAACGATAACGAACGCCTTTCCAGCCTGCGTATTGATCCATCAAACGTGATTTCACGTCGAGGTTACGGACCATTGATTCAAATTCATCCTGAGAGGCTTGCAGTGACGAGGCATCATTGGTGCCCACAGCATGCGTCTCAGAATGCATATTCCTGGCGGTGTCTTTTGTTGTGCTACAGGCAGAAAGCAGAACCGCAACTGCTACTGCTGGAATCGCTCGCAAGATATATCTCAAGATTGGTTGAGATTTGACCATTTTATGTGTTTTCCCTTGAAGTCCTTAACGACAATGTCGTTATAAAAAATGCCAAACGCGTCTGAGACTAAATACACGCTAACAATGAGACAATTCTTTAAAGTCAGATCTGTGGACTAGCGCACAAAATTATTCACTATGAAAATAATTGCTCATTATTGGCAAACGCGATTGAGATTACCCGATTGACAAGGGCATTGCGAGTGGTTTTACAGGATTTCTTATAAGAAATTGTGATACAGAAAGTTAAAATTTGTGAATGCGTAAAATAGTGTCAATTTAGTCTGAAAAATAGGCAACCCACTCATTCATAAGGCGAATATTCGTGAGGTGAAATGTCATTCGGAATGATTCATCGGCAGAAATAAATCAGGGATCTAAAACGATCCCTGATGACAATTTTATAACGTCCGTTATTTATTTTCGGAGCGCGCCATATTGAAACGCGGAAGATAGCGCTCAAACAGCGATATTGCTTTGTCACTGAGCGGCGTCATCAATACCCACGGAATGCCAATCAACACCGCAGTCAGAGAACCGACGGCAATATCGGTAAACCAGTGTGCGCCAATCATTACGCGCGGGAAGGCGAAAATCACGAAAATAGTCAGCGCAATAGCGAACGCTTTTTTGCCGAAATAACGCCACATAAATGTTGAAAAAATGAGCAGCATCATGCCATGGTCGCCCGGGAAACTATCCCGCGAGGCATCCTTGGTTGAAATGTGCAAATAATCGCTCACCCGATGCGTATCCGGGAAAAATAGCGTGGGGCTGGCGCGCTTAACCGGCATCAAATTCTGCGCCAGCTGGTTAATAATCACCGCGGTAAGCAGCATGACCAGGCCAATGATAATAATCCGGCGGCGGCCAGCGGCATCCTCTTTCAGCCAGAAGCTAAGCATCAGGCAGCCCATCGCCAGCAGCGAGCAGCCATCGAAGGCGCGATTGTTGATAATCGCGAGGAACCACTGATAAGCCCGGCTCTCATCGAGACCGTGATTAAAGAAGTGGAAAATCGCGGAATCAACATTAAACCAGACGCCATGGTTGGGCGGCAGGAACCAGCATAAAAAGAGCGCTATGCCCGCAGCGTTCAGCAGCAGGATTAACGGATATCGCGTTTTCATTTTTTATCACCTTAATTCAACAACGACCGCAACCTTAGCCCTTTCACGCTAAACGGAGCTTCAACAGAGTCGTTTGCAGCGCATTCCAGTCGGCGTCCGCATCATTAATCAGTTCGATGCGGCTGTCCGGCGGCGCGACGCTCTGCGTTTCGATGTGCAGATCTGCGCCCTGGCGGTTGATTCGCACCAGCCCCTCAGGAATACGCATGACCGCTTTGACGCGTTGCACGGGAGCCAGGCGCGCCCATTCGAGAATGCCTACCGTGTCGAAGAGGGTGTCGGCGTCAAAAATCCAGCCGCAGGATTGATAGCCCTGACCGCTGTTCAGGCTGCGACGCCAGCGTTGATGTTCCGGCAGGCTGAGCGCTGCAAGCCCTTTTTTCTCCGGGTGCGCGTGTGAGTGCGCGTCGCTGGTGGGAAGTTCCGTGAGGTTGCTGCGCGGCTGGTCGAGCAGGGCAATATCAATATTACCCTGTGTGGCTTTCACACGCTGGCGCGCGCCACCGTACTGTAGCCACCAGCTTTCCATCGCCCGCTCGCTTTCCTCTGTCGCGCGATCGCCTTTATTGGCAATGATAATATCGGCGGCGGCGAGCTGGTCGCGGAAGTTCTCGTTCAGCACCACTTTTTCATCCAGCAACTGACGCGGGTCAAGCACACAAAGCGTCGCCCGTAGGTCAATCCATGGCTCATAGACGGCGGCGGTGAGAATATCGAGGATCTGTTTGGGGTGACCCAGCCCGGTGGGCTCAATGAGCAGGCGGTCAGGCTTTCCCTGACGTAGCAGTGTATTCAGGCCTACCTGCATCGGCAAACCATTCACACAACACATGCAACCGCCGGGGATCTCTTTGAGCAGCGCACCGCTATCGGCCAGCAGTGCGCCATCAATGCCTACTTCACCGAACTCATTTACCAGCACCGCCCACTTCTCATCGGCGGGCTTATTGGCCAGCAGATGAAGGATGGAGGTGGTTTTGCCACTACCGAGAAAGCCGGTTATCAGGTTGGTCTTTGTCACGAAAACTCCAGAATCAAAATCTGCAACGTTGCTACGGGTTGCGTTAATCCTGGCGAAAAGGCGATGAAAAGAGAAGTGATTCGCGAAGAGAAATGATTTCTCTTCGCATAAAAGCAGAAATTGTTAACTATTCAGGGTGGTGATGAGCGCCTGACGCGCACCGGTTTGCACCAGGCGCTGCCATGCCTGCTGGACGTTTTCGACAAATGTCGCGTTGCCCGGCAGGTCAGTGCCAAAGATTTCACTGAGCGTGAGCAGAGCGACAACGCGCTCTTCATCACGACTGTTGGTAACGATCCGGGCGATTTTCTCCGATAACGGGTCGCGAATATCAATTTTTTCACCTGCATCATCAATGCCGCTGACGTAGCGCATCCAGCCCGCGACGCCTAATGCCAGCAGCGGCCACGCGGTGCCCTGCGCCAGATGTACGCGAATGCCATCCAGCAGGCGCTGCGGCAGCTTCTGGCTACCGTCCATTGCGATTTGCCAGGTGCGATGCTTCAGTGCGGGATTGCTAAATCGGGTCATCAGGCTGTCGGCATAAGCGCCTAAGTCCACATCGGTTATCTTCAGCGTGGGGGCTTGCTCCGTCATCATTAAACGATGCGCCGCGAGGCGGAAATCGGCGTCCTGCATGCAGTCGCTGATATGCTGATAGCCCGCCAGATACCCCAGATACGCCAGGAACGAGTGGCTGCCGTTGAGCATGCGCAGCTTCATCTCTTCCCATGGCAATACATCATCGACCAGTTGCGCTCCGGCGATTTCCCACGCCGGGCGGCCCGCCACAAAGTTATCTTCAATAACCCACTGAATAAATGGCTCGCAGCTGATCGCACAGGGATCGTTCACGCCGCCCAGCTCATCGGTGATTTCCGCAAGCGACGCATCGGTGGCCGCCGGAACGATGCGATCAACCATGGTGCCGGGGAAGGTGACATACGTAGCTATCCATGCTGCCAATGCCGGATCGCGCTGTTGTGCCATGCCCAGTACGGCGTTTTTCACCACGTGACCGTTGTCCGGAATATTGTCGCAGGAGAGCACCGTAAAAACGGAAAGCCCGCGTTCGCGGCGGCGATGCAGGGCTTCGACCAGAATGCCCGGCGCAGAGTGGGGCTCCTGCGGATGGACGAGATCGTGTGCGATGCGGGGCTGATTCACATCCAGTTGCCCGGTCGCCGGATCAATGCAGTAGCCTTTTTCTGTGATCGTCAGCGAAACAATCGCCACCTGCGGCTCGCAGAATTTCTCAATAATCGCCGCCAGCGAATCCAGTTTGGCGTTCAGACATTCATTCACTGCGCCAATCACGATCGGTTGATTACCGTCACCGCTTTTTTCCAGCACTGTGAACAGATGATCCTGCGCGCGAAGCTGGCTCATTAACTGGTCGCCGCTAAACAGGCTGATCTCGCAGATCCCCCAATCGCCGCCTTCGGCATTAAGCACCCGGTCAGTCAGCAGCGCCTGATGCGCGCGATGGAAGGCTCCAAAACCAAAATGCACGATCCGCGAGCGCAAAGCTTTTCTATCATAATGAGGCAGTTGCACATTCTCAGGGAGCGTACTGTTGGCGATTGTTTTCATTGTTCACACGTCCGATTAACCAGAAATTAACAATGTCAGTGTAAAGTTGTATGACAGCAAATTAAACTGGTGTGCCGAATTTATCCGGGGAATGTGAGCCAGATCAATCATTGCGGGGGAGATGTTTGACCAGTACGAATAAACATGTATGGTAGTCGTCATTAACGAACATTTTATTGGTATAACAAGTTGAGAGGTTGAGGCGATGGAACAAACATGGCGTTGGTATGGCCCAAATGATCCGGTTTCCCTTGATGATGTGCGTCAGGCTGGCGCAACGGGTGTTGTGACGGCACTGCACCACATCCCGAATGGTTTGGTTTGGCCGGTCGAAGAAATTCAAAAACGTCAGGCGATGCTGGCGGAAAAAGGGCTGACCTGGTCTGTTGTTGAAAGTATTCCGGTTCACGAAGATATCAAAACACAATCCGGCGAGTACAAAACCTGGATTGCTAATTACCAGCAGAGTATTCGCAACCTGGCGACCTGCGGCATTGATACCGTGTGCTACAACTTTATGCCGATCCTTGACTGGACGCGTACGGACCTCGAATACACGCTGGAAGATGGTTCCAAAGCGCTGCGTTTCGATCAAATCGCGTTTGCTGCTTTTGAACTGCACATTCTGAAGCGTGAAGGCGCGCAAGCCGACTACACTGCCGAAGAACAGCAGCAGGCGAAAGCCTATTTTGACGCGATGACCGACGCGGACATTGAAAAACTCACCCGCAACATCATTGCTGGCCTGCCGGGTGCGGAAGAGGGATATACCCTTGATCAGTTCCGTGCGCGTCTGGCTGAGTACGATCACATCAGCAAAGATCAGCTACGTGAAAACATGGCTGTCTTCCTGCGTGCGATTGTGCCGGTTGCGGAAGAAGTCGGCGTGCGCCTTGCGGTTCACCCGGACGATCCGCCGCGTCCGATCCTTGGCCTGCCGCGTATCGTTTCGACCATCGAAGATATGCAGTGGCTGAAAGAGACCGTCGACAGTATCAATAACGGTTTCACCATGTGTACCGGTTCTTATGGCGTGCGCGCCGATAACGACCTGGTGAAAATGATTGAAACCTTTGGCGATCGTATTCACTTTACGCACCTGCGCTCTACCTGCCGTGAAGACAACCCGAAAACCTTCCACGAAGCAGCGCATTTGCAGGGCGATGTGAACATGGTTGCGGTGGTTGATGCGATTCTGACTGAAGAGCAGCGTCGTAAGAAAGCTGGCGATCTGCGCCCAATTCCGATGCGTCCGGACCACGGTCATCAGATGCTTGACGATCTGAAAAAGAAAACCAACCCAGGTTATTCCGCGATTGGTCGCCTGAAAGGGCTGGCGGAAGTGCGCGGCGTTGAGATGGCGCTGAAAGCGACTAAATTCCGCGATCTACTGTAATCCGGTTTCAGAATATGAAAAGCCAGCTCATTGAGCTGGCTTTTTTACGTTAATGCGGGTGCCTGCATAATTGCCGGGGGCGCTGCGCTTGCCCGGCCTACAAGTGAAGACAATTTGATAAATTGCGCCGACCTTGTAGGCCTGATAAGCGAAGCGCATCAGGCATTTTCGCCGTGCTCGCCGGGGGCGCTGCGCTTGCCCGGCCTACACGTGAAAACAATTTGATGAATTGCACCGACCTTGTAGGCCTGATAAGCGAAGCGCATCAGGCGTAGGCATCGCGATTAGTCCGCGCGACCCATATAACGTTTTTCTTCAATATGAATACGGATTTTTTCGCCCGCGCTCAGGTATTCAGGAACCTGAATAACGAGGCCGGTGGTCAGCGTAGCCGGTTTGTTTCGTGCACTCGCAGACGCACCTTTAATGCCCGGTGCCGTTTCGACGATTTCCAGATCAACGGTCTGCGGCAGTTCCAGCGCCAGCAGCTGGCCGTCCCACAGCAGAACCTGCATATCCGGCATGCCGCCTTCAGGAATGAACAGCAGCTCTTCTTCAATCTGATCTTTAGTGAAGGTGTACGGGGTATAGTCTTCTTTATCCATAAAGACGTATTCGTTACCGTCAACATAAGAGAAGTCAACAAAGCGGCGGTTCAGCGTAACGGTATCGAGTATATCGTCGCCTTTAAAACGCTCTTCAACTTTCAGGCCGGTGCGCACATCGGAGAAACGCATTTTATACAGCGTTGCAGCGCCACGGGCGCTCGGTGACTGAATATCAATATCTTTTACAATCAGCAGTTTGCCGTTGTAATTCAGCACCATACCTTTCTTAATTTCATTCGCTCTTGGCATTGCATTTATCCTGTGTACAAGGGTGTCAAAAATATCGCGTAAAAGTACTCGCGACGGGCCTTTCAGGCAAGAGGAATTGAAGGGTTTTGCTATCTTCCGCTAAAAGGTGATACTGTGCGCGCCATTGCGCCCCTGATAAGAGTCTACATTATGGAATGTCGCCCGGATTGTGGGGCCTGCTGCATCGCGCCATCTATCTCCAGCCCGATCCCTGGCATGCCAAATGGCAAGCCTAATAGTCAATTGTTCGCAGTTTAAAAATGACATAGCTAAGCAGAAATGACTTTTTTGCTAAGTGTTTCAATTGAGCGTGAAAAGCTTTCACCATAGCCAGTTTTAGACAGTTGTAACAACTCATTTAGTCCAGAATGACTTGTAAACGAAAGGTTTTCATACAGACATATAGGAAGTTCTGAATTGTCTTTAAATCTTCTGTCAGGGCCTCCAGACTTGTTCACATACTTCCATGTTCTGCCAACGACTATGGCATCTACAGGTACACCTTCGCTTTCAATGAATCGACTATCACCAACATTAACGAATAGCTGGTTATAACCAACAGCGCCTACACCTTCACGGTCATAAACGAGTACTCTATCTGGAAAAAAATGTAATGTTTGGCGACCGACATTGATAGCAATCGTCTCAATATTTGTTTTCACATAGGGAGGCTTTGATTTGCTGATAGAGGTTACTTTTCTGCGTAGTAAGTTACCAGCCCCGGCATGATACTTGGGGTCATAAACGGCACCAGAAGCTTCTATATGCCATATTTTTGAGCAGCTTGCGAGCTTGGCTCCACTATCATGAAGTTGCTGGTAACATGCCATCATTTGATCATCAAAGTCATAAAAAAGAACAGTAGTCTTTCTTAGCTGATCGTACATGTAAGCAAAAACAGAGATTGCTATCCCTGCGATAAATCCTATAGCAAGGCACCACTCAGGCAATGCCTGTGAAAAACCGTAAAGTAACAGCGCAATTGAAAGGCACATGACCAAGGGCCATATTCGTGACTTCTTGCGTTTGTTGTTCAACTCGTCAAGCAGTTCTCGGGAACTTGAATCAACGATTTCCGAGATATGAGATGACTCGATTTCCTCAAGAGGTGCATTGACCTGCTCCCCGTTGATTAACACACCGCGATGTTAGTAATGTCTTCATAAGCCACATGAGGACATCCCCATGAAGAAGCGTTTTTCCGACGAACAGATCATCTGTATTCTCCGCGAGGCCGAAGCCGGCGTTTCTGCCCGTGAGCTCTGCCGTAAGCACGCCATTTCAGATGCCACGTTTTACACCTGGCGTAAGAAGTATGGCGGTATGGAGGTGCCTGAAGTTAAGCGCCTGAAGTCGCTTGAGGAAGAGAACGCCAGACTCAAGAAGCTGCTTGCCGAAGCCATGCTGGATAAAGAGGCGCTTCAGGTGGCTCTTGGGCGAAAGTACTGACGACAGACCAGAAGCGGGAAGCCGTGATGCTGATGTGTGATGCGACCGGTCTGTCGCAACGTCGTGCCTGCAGGCTTACAGGTTTATCCCTGTCGACCTGCCGCTATGAGACTCACCGTCCGGCTGCTGATGCGCATTTATCAGGGCGCATCACTGAGCTGGCACTGGAGCGCAGGCGTTTTGGCTACCGTCGTATTTGGCAGTTGCTGCGCCGTGAAGGGCTTCATGTTAATCATAAGCGCGTGTACCGGCTTTATCACCTCAGTGGCCTGGGCGTAAAACGCAGAAGACGTCGTAAAGGGCTGGCAACAGAACGTCTGCCGCTGCTCCGTCCGGCGGCGCCCAATCTGACCTGGTCGATGGATTTCGTCATGGACGCACTTTCCACCGGTCGCAGGATCAAGTGTCTTACCTGCGTCGATGATTTCACAAAGGAATGCCTGACGGTCACTGTTGCCTTTGGGATTTCAGGCGTTCAGGTCTCGCGTATTCTGGACAGCATTGCACTGTTTCGAGGCTATCCGGCGACGATAAGAACTGACCAGGGGCCGGAGTTCACTTGCCGTGCACTGGATCAATGGGCCTTTGAGCATGGTGTTGAGTTGCGCTTAATCCAGCCGGGCAAGCCAACGCAGAACGGATTTATTGAGAGCTTTAACGGACGATTTCGCGATGAATGCCTGAATGAGCACTGGTTCAGCGATATCGTTCACGCAAGGAAAATCATTAATGACTGGCGGCAGGATTATAACGAGTGTCGTCCACATTCAGCACTGAATTATCAGACGCCATCAGAGTTTGCAGCACGGTGGCGAAATGAAAAATGTGAAGGTAAACAAACCGACCTTACTAACTGACGGTTGTATCTAATCCTGGGGGCAGGTCAGCATGTGTAGTGTCATGTTCTATTGGGGATTCGTCGGGTATATGGTGAACCTTCTTTCTGTTCTGTGGAACCATGCTTGGTGAAAGCGAAGCACGATAATAGACTCCGCCAGCACCAATGTGGATGTAATTTCCTCGAGGACCAGTACCAAACCTCAGTCCTTTTATACCAATAGATGCACCGACTCCTGATTTGGATAGGTTAAATCTCATCGGTCCAACGCGAATGCTTTTCTTTATGTAGAAGCTCATAGTAACTCCTTGTAAATCGAGGGGCTTAATTCATCCTAAATTAGGGTGGTGTAACTCATGGATTTTACTGCAATTTTAAAGGAACATTAACCCATATAAGAAGGCAGATGATTATTTTATAGAGGAATAGGTGCTGGTTGCATGCTATCGACCCGATTGTGGCAGTGTGTTAATGTTATATTCAAATACAGATAAATTGTGAGGTCCTCATGGAATGCCGAATAGAGTGTGGGGCCAGCTGCACTGCGCCTTCGATTTCCAGCCCTATCCCTGATATGCCGTAAGGCTAGCCTAATTGTCAATTGTTTAATTTTTTAAGATAAAAGTCAGGCTATCGTCATGTTTGGTATCCTGTTTATGTCATAAGCAAACCGAAGGTTATAGGAGAGGTAGATGCAATGTCGTATTGATTGTGGTGCATGTTGCATTGCGCCTTCGATATCGAGTCCAATTCCTGGTATGCCTCATGGAAAACCTGCGAATGTAAGATGCGTCCAACTATCAGAAGATAACTTATGTAATATTTTTGGATCTGATATGCGTCCTCAAGTTTGCGGTAGTTTGCGACCTTCACTTGATATGTGTTTTACAAGCCGTGAAGAAGCTATGATCTATCTCTTACAGTTGGAAGAGGGAACTGCTCCTACTGATTAGAGTAGACGTTGATTTTTATGAGTCACTTTGGAACTGCTGCTGAATAGCATTTTTGATTTTTTATGCAACCAGGATCAGCTGGTGGATGAGGCGTTTTACGGAACAGTACAGAACGATTAAGTAAATCGATATATTATTTGAACTCTATCGAGTTTGATTTGGAGGGCGAAGCCCGACAAACATCGGAGCGAAGCGAAGATGTTAATGTCACTAATCATTAAAAGGTATACACATGATTAAAAATCATACCAAAATGTCCACTTTTCCCTATATATAAAATACTATAATGGATTATGGACATTTCACTTCACTTCGTTCGTGAAAACTCGCTTCGCTCGTATCTCATTATATTGTTCGATATTGTAATTAATTAATAAAATCAACTGATTACATATTTTTATGCGGGTTGATTCCTTTTGCTTAACAGCCATTAACTCTGGTTTCCTCATGTTCTGAATCTACAAAATATTCACAATGCTCTCATATCGCCTCAGATGCTCTATGTGGCATTTTTGTTCTCTTATGTACCCTATCTACTTTTTATCAAGAAATCACGCCACAATGCTTTACATTGCGTTTATGAGGGATGTGTAAGTGTCATAGTAGCATGTTGATGAATATGGAGCGGATCGAGCCTTGGAAAATGCCTTACATGAAATTTAGATTGCTATTGTCGACCCGTGCTTAGAATCCCTGGCAATGTCAGTAAACTTTGATCGAAAAAATATGATGTGGTACGTGTCATGAGAGCGCCCGAATTCACTGGGCTTTAGTGTTCTTAGGGAGGGGCGTTCTGGAGTGGTAATAGGTAGTAACTAAATACAAGTGTCAGCCCATTGGGGGCTTTAAAGCAGACTTTGGAGGTCGCTGATGACACTTAGTACTTTAGAAAGACCTACTCTTTACCGTTATGTTTATCATGATTTTGGTCGATACCCTGTTTTAGAAGGTAATTGCTTGTATCACAAGGGATATGTATACAAGGTTAACGCGACAACAAATTCTGGTGTAAGACTGGATATCCTTAAACCAATCCTTGAAGAACTCGATGCTATGACTCACCACTACAGCCGTGTGTTTCTTTCTCGTTTTGATCTACGAGTCCCGGCAGGAACACCAGTAAGTGTTAGTAATGAATGGGTGCGTCTGTTAGGTAAATCCTTACGAGAACGGCTGGGTTCCAAATTACGACGTCCCAAAAGTATATCCGAACCGATCAAAAAATTTGCCTTTGGCTGGGTTCGGGAAAGAGAAAAGGCGATACATGAGCATTACCATTTTTGGATAGCCCTTCCGCATAGGCTGGTGAAGAGTCTGGGAAATGTGGAATCCGGTGTGGGTGGGTTGATTGCTGAGATCTGGATGAAACTCACAGGTGGGAATGCATCATTGGTTGAGTATGCAAAATCATCAAGTAAATATTCAGGCCATTATGTTATCCGTAGAAATGAACCGGAGACACTCGAAGGTCCAGTTTATTGGCTATCCTACTTGGCAAAAGAACGTGGAAAAACCCAGACGGGCAAGGGAGACCGTGTTCACTCAACATCAAGAATTAGCAGTGTGACTACCAAATAGCGATGTTAAGATATTGTTTGCAAAAAGGATATTTGTTGTATTAATTCTGTTTATAACTGGTAAAGGGTTTCAGTAGGATGCTGATAGCTGATCTGTTATAGGTTGTTGATTGCCAATTTGACCGATTTGACTGATAAACTCGATAGTTCGAACCGAGCTTGACAAAACATTAGTCTACATATATGAGTGAAGAAACTTGCTGATTATCAATGGGGCCGCTTCTGGCAACAAGGGAAACGATCAGCTTACCCCTGCCTTGTTTTATGTTTATAAGATTCGAAAGAATTCCATCACCAGTTACCGCACTAATTTCAGTTACGGCATTTTTTGCACATCACGATGAGGCGAGGCTCACAAATTCTATTGCCTCGTGCTATCAGACCTACTTGGGCAGCAATTGATGACCTGCTTCCCGTTGATTAGTTCATCCCGATGTTAGTCATGGTTTCATAAGCCACATGAAGTCCTTAGAATTTTCAACAGGATGTCGAAGCGGTTCATTAAAAGATAAATAATACGGAAATTGTTAATTGATGGATATGCCAACCTAAGATGTTGGTCATAACTCATTGAATCAATTGAAACTAAATTTCAAAATGAGTATGATGTGACTGATACTATAGATATACGTTCTATCCATTTCTGAAGTCAGATTAAAAGGATATTTATGATTATTTATCAAGGCGGTAAAATTATTAGTGAGGATGATTTTCGCTCTCACATTTATTCTTTGTGTCAACTTGATAATGTAGGTGTACTTCTCGGAGCGGGGGCATCAGTAGGTTGTGGTGGAAACACTATGAAGCAAGTGTGGCAATCATTCAAAGCTGATTATCCAGAGTTAGTAGAGCTGCTTTTACAAAAATATTTACTTGTTAATAAAAATGATTCTGACAATGATATTGTAAATGTTGAGCTATTAATTGATGAAGTGACTAAGTTTTTATCAGTGGCTAAAACCAGGCATAATGAACAAGAATATGAAGAAGTTGGGTTGATATTAAATTCTTTATATAAGGAGGTGACTAAAGCAGCATTATTAACAGGGGAGGATTTTAGAAATAAAAATCAAGGTAAAAGTGAAAAATTTAAATTCCATAAGGAATTGATCTCAAAATTAATATCTAACAGGCAACCAGGTCAGTCTGCACCATCACTTTTTACAACAAATTATGATTTGGCTTTAGAGTGGGCTGCTGAAGATCTAGGAATACAGTTGTTTAATGGATTTTCAGGTTTGCATACGAGGCAGTTTTATCCTCAAAATTTTGATTTGGCCTTCAGAAACGTTAACGCAAAGGGCGAGGCACGATTCGGTCATTATCATGCATATCTTTATAAACTCCATGGTTCGCTCACTTGGTATCAAGATGATTATCTTACAGTCAATGAGATTAGCTCATGCCAAGCATATGATAACTATATAGATAGTATAATAAATGGTAGAGGGTTCTCATATGGGCAGCATCTAATCTATCCGGGCGCAAATAAATATAGCCATACCATTGGTTTCGTATATGGAGAAATGTTTAGACGGTTTGGTGAATTTCTTTCGAAACCGCAGACTGCTTTATTTATTAATGGTTTTGGCTTTGGTGATTATCATATTAATAGAATAGTGTTAGGAGCCCTTCTAAACCCATCATTCCACGTTGTTATATATTATCCAGAATTAGTTTCGGCTATCAATGCGGTTGCTGATGGTAATGCTTCTGAAAGTGAAAAAGCGGTTGTAAATTTAAAAAACATGACTTTTAATCAGGTTACTATTATTGGTGGGGCTCCAGAAGCTTACTTTGATAGTTTTGTTAAACATCTTCCTTATCCTGTTCTTTTCCCTAGGGAAAATACTGTAGAGGATCTCGTCGAAGCAATTGCAAAATTATCAAAAGGAGAGGGGAATGTCCCATTTTAAAATTTCAGAGCTTTCAGCAATTGGTTATGTTGTTGGGTTAGAAGGTGAGAAAATAAGAGTTAACCTTCACGAGGGTTTGCAAGGGAGGTTGGCTTCGCATAGGGAGGGGATTAGTTCAGTTACACAACCAGGTGATTTAATCGGATTTGATGCAGGCAACATTTTGGTTGTTGCAAGGGTAACTGATATGGCATTTGTTGAGGCGGATAAGGCTCATAAAGCAAATGTAGGAACGTCAGACTTATCAGATATCCCGTTAAGGCAAATAATAGCCTATGCTATAGGATTTGTTAAGCGCGATGATGAAGGCTATGTTTTTATATCTGAAGATTGGAGATTGCCAGCGTTAGGTTCCTCAGCAGTTCCTCTAACATCCGATTTCTTAAATATAATATATAGTATTGATAAAGATGATATTGATAAGGCGATCGAGCTCGGTTTAGATTCAAGAACGAAATCTGTAAAGATTTTAGCGAGTGTTGATAAATTATTGACTCGCCATTTAGCTGTCTTAGGCAGTACAGGTTATGGTAAGTCAAATTTCAATGCATTACTGACACGAAAAGTTGTTGAGAAATACCCAAATTCAAGAATTGTTATTTTTGATATCAATGGTGAGTATTCTCAGGCATTTGTAGGTGTTCCTAATGTTAAACATACAATATTAGGGGAGAATAAAGGTGAGGAAATATTACCACAGCCTCAAAACGAAGGTGATTTATTTTCTGAGGAATTTTATACTTACAGGAAAATCCCTTACCAAGCTCTAGGGTTTTCTGGTTTAATTAAACTCTTGAGACCGAGTGATAAAACTCAGTTACCTGCATTGCGGAATGCTCTTAGTGCCATTAACAGAACTCATTTTGCCCGCAGGAAAATATATCTCAAAAATAGGAATAATGAAACTTATCAATTATATGATGATTGTAGAGATACAGAACAAAACAAGCTTTCAGAGTGGTTGGATTTATTGAGAAAACGGCATCTTGAAAGAACCGATGTCTGGCCGCCATTTCGGGGGTTAGCGAATCTTGTCGCTGAGTTTGGTTGTGTGGCAGCAGAGCGAAATGGTGGAAGTAAACGGGATGCTTTTGGATATAGCAATGTATTACCTTTAGTTAAAATCATACAGCAGCTTTCCGAAGATATACGGTTTAGATCCGTGGTAGATCTTGAGGGAGGCGCTGATTTAGCAGATGGAGGGTTGCATTGGGAGAAGGCAATGAAGGATGAAGTTGACTATTTTTTTGGAAAGGAAAAGGGAGAAAATAATGGTTGGCGTGTACATATTGTTAATATGAAAAACCTTGCCCAAGATCATGCTCCAATGTTGCTTAGTGCATTACTTGAAATGTTCGCTGAAGTGTTATTTCATAGAGGGCAAAAAAAATCTTATCCAACAGCACTGCTTCTAGAAGAAGCTCACCATTACCTAAGAGATCCTTATGCTGAAGTTGATTCACAGATAAAAGCTTATGAAAGACTAGCTAAAGAGGGGCGAAAATTTAAATGTTCGCTCATTGTTAGTACTCAACGTCCATCAGAGTTGTCACCAACAGTCTTGGCAATGTGCTCAAATTGGTTTTCATTACGTCTAACAAATGAACGAGATTTACAGGCCTTGCGATATGCGATGGAAAGTGAAAATGAGCAAATACTAAGGCAGATTTCAGGCTTGCCAAGAGGTGATGCTGTGGCGTTTGGTTCAGCCTTTAATCTCCCTGTAAGGATTTCAATATCTCAGGCTATACCTGGGCCGAGATCATCTGATGCTGTTTATTCTGAGGAATGGAAGTAACTCATACTCTCAAGATCTGGATAATATACTTTTTGATATTATCCTGAAAATATAAAATATATGCGCACTTTTATATTATCAACTACCGGCCTTCGGGTCGGTAATTACGGACATGTCTAATTGATAAAATCAATCAAAGTCTTATTTTTTAATTGGTATCTATTGGGTAAATGCTCGGAGCTTTATTTCTCAATACAGAACAGACAGTTAGAGAAATTCCACCTCTAATATAGTATTTTTGGCAGTTCAAATATGAACTGTATTAGCTCAGACCTGA
>NZ_VTZO01000040.1:0-1269 GCF_008369545.1 Pseudocitrobacter sp. 73
GAAAACGGAATCTATGGTCACTCCCGTTTTTGCAACACCGATTTTGACGACAAGTTGGCTTGCTTGAATCTATCCGGCGTCTGAATGGGATTTTATTCCCGCGCCTCGATGAGTTCCGCGCCTGATGAACCTCCAGAAAATATACGGCTTCAATGAGCCTTTCCGTTTTACAGGTTCCTCAACAGGCCGGTGGGCCGTTAGTATCATCAATATCAGTATTCGCAAAACCAGATGAATGATTGTTTAAACTGGTGTATTTCTGCCTTTATGCTTCGTAAGTTTGCTGTCGCGCCGTCAGTGCCCAGGCTATTCTGGCCAGCTTGTTTGCCAGAGCACAGGTGACGACAAAGTTGCTTTTCCGACACAACAACTCCCTGACCCAGTCGGCCAACTTGCCAGACTGGTGTTCCAGTTTTTGTATGAATACCCTGGCACACTGAACCAACAAAGTTCGGATCTTTTTGTTGCCCCGCTTGCTAATCCCTAACAATGTCGTCCGACCTCCCGTGCTGTACTGTCGGGGTACCAGCCCTGTTGCCGCCGCAAAGTCACGGCTGCTGGCGTACTGCTTCCCGTCGCCAATCTCAGTTGAAATAGTACTGGCAGTCAGCGTTCCAACGCAGGGAATACTCAGCAAGCGCTGTCCAACCTCATCTTCGTCCAACTTTCGTTTCAACTGAGATTCCAGATCTTTAATCTGCTCAACAAGATAGTGATAATGCTGTTGTAATTTCAGCAGTAACTGGCTGAGATAAAGAGGCAAACTACTGTCCTCAAGAAGGGTACTCAGTCGACTAATAACGGCAGCACCTCGCGGAACGCTGATACCAAATTCCAGCAGAAAAGCATGCATCTGATTAGTTGTTTTCACCTTATCCTGAACCAGGGATTCACGGACACGATGCAGAGCTCGCATTGCCTGCTGAGATTCGGTTCTGGGCTGCACGAAACGCATAGATGGACGTGATGCTGCTTCACAGATAGCTTCAGCATCAACGAAGTCATTTTTGTTGCTTTTAACGAATGGGCGGACAAATTGCGGTGATATCAGCTTTGGAAAATGCCCTAACTCTGCCAGCTTGCGTGCCATAAAGTGAGAACCGCCACAGGCTTCCATCGCGATGGTTGTTGCCGGGCATGTCGCCAGAAATTCGATTAGCTTTGGTCGGGTGAATTTTTTACGGTAAACGGCCTTCCCACGATGATCCTGACAATGAATATGGAAAGAGTTCTTACCCAGATCGATACCAATAAGCGCAATGTTTTCCA
>NZ_VTZO01000041.1:0-1303 GCF_008369545.1 Pseudocitrobacter sp. 73
AAACGGAATCTATGGTCACTCCCGTTTTTGCAACACCGATTTTGACGACAAGTTGGCTTGCTTGAATCTATCCGGCGTCTGAATGGGATTTTATTCCCGCGCCTTGATGAGTTCCGCGCCTGATGAACCTCCAGAAAATATACGGCTTCAATGAGCCTTTCCGTTTTACAGGTTCCTCAACAGGCCGGTGGGCCGTTAGTATCATCAATATCAGTATTCGCAAAACCAGATCAGTAATTCTTTAAACCGGTGTATTTCTGCCGTTATGCTACATAAGTTTGCTGTCGTGCCGTTAGGGCCCAGGCTATTCTGGCCAGCTTGTTTGCCAGAGCACAAGTGACGACAAAGTTGCTTTTCCGGCACAGTAAATCCCTGACCCAATCGGCCAATTTGCCAGACTGGTGTTCCAGTTTTTGTATGAATACCCTGGCACATTGAACCAACAAAGTTCGGATCTTTTTATTACCTCGCTTACTAATTCCCAGCAATGTCGTCCTACCTCCCGTGCTGTACTGCCGAGGTACAAGCCCTGTTGCCGCCGCAAAGTCACGGCTGCTGGCGTACTGCTTCCCGTCGCCAATCTCAGTTGAAATAGTACTCGCTGTCAGTGTTCCGACGCAGGGAATGCTCAGCAAGCGCTGTCCAACCTCATCTTCGTCCAACTTTCGTTTCAACTGGGATTCCAAATCTTTAATCTGCTCAACAAGATAGTGATAATGCTGTTGTAATTTCAGCAATAACTGGCTGAGGTAAAGAGGCAAACTATTATCCTCAAGAATGGTACTCAGTCGGCTAATAACGGCAGCTCCTCGGGGAACGCTAATGCCAAATTCCAGCAGAAAAGCATGCATTTGATTGGTTGTTTTTACCTTATCCTGAACCAGGGATTCACGGACACGATGCAGAGCCCGCATTGCCTGCTGAGATTCCGTTCTGGGCTGCACAAAACGCATAGACGGACGCGATGCAGCTTCACAAATAGCTTCGGCGTCGACAAAGTCGTTTTTATTGCTTTTAACGAACGGGCGGACAAATTGTGGTGATATCAGCTTTGGGGAATGCCCCAACTCTTCCAACTTGCGTGCCATAAAGTGAGAACCGCCACAGGCTTCCATTGCGATGGTTGTAGCGGGGCATGTCGCCAAAAATTCGATCAACTTTGGCCGGGTAAATTTTTTACGGTAAACAGCCTTCCCGCGACGATCCTGGCAATGAATATGGAAAGAGTTTTTACCCAGATCGATACCAATGAGCGCAATGTTTTCCATGATAGTTCTCCGAATGAAAGCCTGTCCTCAGCATA
>NZ_VTZO01000042.1:0-3672 GCF_008369545.1 Pseudocitrobacter sp. 73
GACCATAGATTCCGTTTTCTCTATCGTCCCCATCAAGGCTCTGGCCAGCACGATGCCCTTGTCGGTTTGCATGGCCAGCTCGGTCAGCAACTGGACAGCCTGCCGGTAGTGGCCAATCGTGAACGGCTGGAAGCCGAACACCGTTTGCAGCTCGACCAGGTGCTCGCGTCGGGTCTGCTCACGCTGCCCGTACTCGTCCCAGCTTTCGATGCCGACCTTGAGCTGGTTGGCGACCAGTCTCAGCAATGGCGGGAACGGTGGCTCATCAGCGCCAAGGATGACGCCGGGAAAGCGCAGGTAGCAGAGCTGCACCGCGAAGCCCAGCCGATTGGCCGGGCCGCGCCGCTGCCGGATGATGGAGAGGTCGCTTTCGCTGAACGTGTAGTGACGGATCAACTCATCCTTGGTGTCCGGCAACGCCAGCAGGCTTTCGCGCTCGGCGGCGGAGAGGATCGAACGGCGGGGCATGCGGTTTCCTTCTTCTTGAAAACGTAGGTTTGTGACAAGCCCGCCAAGGCAACCGGCGCGGCACGGGAATCAAGGCATTGCGATTCTCGAAAATAGTTCTTGAAATTCTATTCTTGATTGCATATCATCTCAACGAGTTTCGATAAGAAAGGATGCCCATGCGACCGTCTGTTGTGCTTGACATGAAGCGAAGCGCAGTGCGTGAAGCGGTAGGCCGCTTTCGCGCCGCGAACCCGCGCGTCTTCGGCTCGGTGCTGCATGGCACCGACCGGGATGGCAGCGACCTCGACCTGTTGGTCGATGCGCTGCCCGGTGCCACGTTGTTGGACTTGGGCGATTTGGAAGAAGAACTGAAATCGCTGCTCGGCGTTGACGTCGATCTGCTGACTCCCGGCGACCTGCCGCCGAAGTTCCGGGCCAAGGTGCTCGCGGAGGCGCAACCGATATGAGCGAGAACCGCCTGCCCGATTACCTCGACCACATTCAGCAGGCCGCAACCGATGCGCGCAGCTTCGTGGAAGGGATGGCCAAGGACGACTTCTTGGCCGACAAGCGCACCCAGCAGGCCGTCATCATGAGCCTGATCGTCATCGGCGAGGCGGCCACAAAGGTGATGGATGGCTACGTCGAGTTCACCCAGGCGCATGCCGACGTGCCGTGGCGCAGCATGCGCAATATGCGTAATCGCATGGCTCACGGCTATTTCGACATCAACCTCGATGTGGTGTGGGAGACGGTACAGGAATGGCTGCCGGCGTTGCTCCAGCAATTGCCCGCCGTGCGTCAGGATGCCGACGATGAAGACCGTAACGACAACTGTGAAAGAGGAATCTCCGATGACTGTTGAATCGAGAATATTTTCTGTAGCCGAGTATGTTCAGCCGTCCGAAGGCGAGCCTATTCGTTCCGTTGTGCTTGAAACCCGAGACTCAATTATCGTGGTTTGGCATGTCCATCCCGGGCAGGAAATTGCGGCTCACATTCATCCTCACGGCCAAGACACGTGGACTGTTTTGTCGGGAATGGCTGATTACTTTCAGGGCAATGGGATTGTTCGTGCCCTCAGGGAAGGTGAGATAGCCGTGGCAAGACCGGGCCAAGTGCACGGGGCGCGAAATACAGGTACCGAGCCATTTGTGTTAGTCTCGGTTGTGGCATCAGCCAATGCCGGTTTCGTATTGGCTGAGCGATAGAGCCCAATCTCTGGAGTTGGTCCAATGAGCGGTCGGGGAGATAGGTAACAGACATGCAGCGGACACGGCTGCTAAACCAGGTCGCAAACCTCCTTGCGTCGCAGCGTGCCGCAAGCGACGCGATCAATCGAATGGGGTCGGCATGAGACTGAACACCATCCAGTTCCCGACCGCGTAGCCGCCTGTCCTGCCGATCAGGTCTTGACCATCGACGCCTGGGATCAGTCCTGAATGTTCTTGGAGACCACTACGTTATGAGCCGCAGCCGCCGCAAAACACCCATCGTCGGGCACACGACCTGCGGCAGCGAGCGCGAGGACAAGAAGCTCTGGCATCAGCGCTGGCGCACCCGTGAGCGCACGGCGCTGACCAGCGCGTCGCCCGAAGCCCTGAGCGCCCATCTGCCCCTGCTGGAAAACCAGGCCAGCAGCGTCTGGTCGATGGGCAAGGATGGCCGCTCCTACTGGCCCGTCAAGCGCCAGGCCGCCACGGCGGATCGCATCGCCAATCACAAGGGACGCAACCCGCAAGAACGCGCCTCCCTGAAAAAGCGCCTGCTGCGCAAGTGGATGAGCAAATGAAGCTCTCCTTCCATCAGCACATTGCGCTGTTCTGGATGATCGGTGCTCCGGGCGTCTTCGCGCCCGTGATCGAGAACGCCAAGCGGCCCGATGCCGGCGCCGTCATGGCGTGGGGTGTCGCGATCGTGGCGGTGATGATCCTCTTCACCCCTTTGCTGCTGCGCTGTCCACCATTCCGGCGCTGGTATGGCCGGACGGATGCGCTGTCGGAGCGGCAGCGCCAGGCGCTTGCCGAGCGCGGCCTGCGCCGCTACTACCAGACCGCTTTCGATGACGGCTACGTGCCCCGCGTGATGCCCTACGTGTGGCGCATCATCTGGACGGTCGGCGGGTTGATGGCTGTGACCGCCGTACTGCCTACCAACACCGGACGGCCAGCCTTCGATGCCTTGGTGGTCTTCTCGACCTGGTATCCGATAGGCGTGATGCTGCTGGTTTTCGCGTCGAGGCCCCTTGGCCGGTTGATTCGCCAAAGAGCACAGGAGCGGCGGAAATGAGCACGTCAACCATCGAGGCGCTGGCCAGCGCCTGGGCAAGGATTGCCGAGGAAGCGGAATTCCCCGCTGACTACGAGGGGACTGCCACACCACAAGCGCATCGGGCTAGCGAAGCTATTCAGGAGCAGATTCGGGAGCGCATCGTCGCCACCAACGACATGCGGCTGTTCAGCCTGCTGCACCTGCTGGGTCAGGCGTCGCTGCGCATGGAGCAAGCGCTGTGGCCGGAGGATTACGAGCGGATGACGCGCGAGGTTGAGGAAGCCCTGCGGCAAGCCACCGACGCCAACGCCAGATCGTACACCCACGAAGAAGTGATGCAGGCGATGCAGGAACGCATCGACCGGGCGCGAGACAAGCCATGTTGATTGGCTATGCGCGCGTCTCGACGCAGGATCAGAACCTGGAGCTGCAACGCGAAGCCTTGAGCAAGGCCGGATGTAAAAAGGTCTTCGAGGACAAGGTGAGTGGCACGCGGGCAGACCGGCCTGGCTTGGCCAAGACGCTCGAAATGCTGCGCGAAGGCGATACTTTGGTCGTCTGGAAGCTCGACCGGCTGGGCCGGTCGGTCAAGCAACTGGTCGATCTGGTCGGCGATCTGCACAAGCACGGTGTCCAGTTCAGGAGCCTCACCGACTCCATCGACACCGGCACACCATCCGGGCGGTTCTTCTTCCACGTCATGGCGAGCCTTGCCGAAATGGAGCGCGAGCTGACCGTCGAGCGCACCCGCGCCGGGCTGGAAGTCGCCAAGCAGCTCGGCCGCAAAGGCGGCCGCAAGCCGAAGATGACCGACAGCAAGATCGAGTCGGCCAAGAAGCTGCTGGCCAGCGGGGTGCCGCCCAAGGACGTGGCCAAGAACCTCGGCGTGTCCATTCCGACGCTGTACCGCTGGGTGCCAGCCTCCACGCACGCTTAGCGTGCTTTATTTAA
>NZ_VTZO01000043.1:0-5134 GCF_008369545.1 Pseudocitrobacter sp. 73
ACTGGGTTCGTGCCTTCATCCGTTTCCACGGTGTGCGTCACCCGGCAACCTTGGGCAGCAGCGAAGTCGAGGCATTTCTGTCCTGGCTGGCGAACGAGCGCAAGGTTTCGGTCTCCACGCATCGTCAGGCATTGGCGGCCTTGCTGTTCTTCTACGGCAAGGTGCTGTGCACGGATCTGCCCTGGCTTCAGGAGATCGGAAGACCTCGGCCGTCGCGGCGCTTGCCGGTGGTGCTGACCCCGGATGAAGTGGTTCGCATCCTCGGTTTTCTGGAAGGCGAGCATCGTTTGTTCGCCCAGCTTCTGTATGGAACGGGCATGCGGATCAGTGAGGGTTTGCAACTGCGGGTCAAGGATCTGGATTTCGATCACGGCACGATCATCGTGCGGGAGGGCAAGGGCTCCAAGGATCGGGCCTTGATGTTACCCGAGAGCTTGGCACCCAGCCTGCGCGAGCAGCTGTCGCGTGCACGGGCATGGTGGCTGAAGGACCAGGCCGAGGGCCGCAGCGGCGTTGCGCTTCCCGACGCCCTTGAGCGGAAGTATCCGCGCGCCGGGCATTCCTGGCCGTGGTTCTGGGTTTTTGCGCAGCACACGCATTCGACCGATCCACGGAGCGGTGTCGTGCGTCGCCATCACATGTATGACCAGACCTTTCAGCGCGCCTTCAAACGTGCCGTAGAACAAGCAGGCATCACGAAGCCCGCCACACCGCACACCCTCCGCCACTCGTTCGCGACGGCCTTGCTCCGCAGCGGTTACGACATTCGAACCGTGCAGGATCTGCTCGGCCATTCCGACGTCTCTACGACGATGATTTACACGCATGTGCTGAAAGTTGGCGGTGCCGGAGTGCGCTCACCGCTTGATGCGCTGCCGCCCCTCACTAGTGAGAGGTAGGGCAGCGCAAGTCAATCCTGGCGGATTCACTACCCCTGCGCGAAGGCCATCGGTGCCGCATCGAACGGCCGGTTGCGGAAAGTCCTCCCTGCGTCCGCTGATGGCCGGCAGCAGCCCGTCGTTGCCTGATGGATCCAACCCCTCCGCTGCTATAGTGCAGTCGGCTTCTGACGTTCAGTGCAGCCGTCTTCTGAAAACGACAATGGAGGTGGTAGCCGAGGGTGTGGAAACACCCGACTGCCTTGCGTGGTTGCGGCAGGCGGGTTGCGACACGGTGCAGGGTTTCCTGTTCGCCAGGCCGATGCCGGCGGCGGCCTTCGTCGGCTTCGTCAACCAATGGAGGAACACCACCATGAACGCCAATGAACCGAGCACCAGTTGCTGCGTGTGCTGCAAGGAAATCCCGCTCGATGCCGCCTTCACGCCGGAAGGGGCCGAGTACGTGGAGCATTTCTGCGGGCTGGAGTGCTATCAGCGCTTCCAGGCGCGGGCCAGCACTGCGACCGAAACCAGCGTCAAACCGGACGCTTGTGATTCGCCGCCGTCAGGTTGAGGCATACCCTAACCTGATGTCAGATGCCATGTGTAAATTGCGTCAGGATAGGATTGAATTTTGAATTTATTGACATATCTCGTTGAAGGTCATAGAGTCTTCCCTGACATTTTGCAGGGAATTCCATGACTGGACAGCGCATTGGGTATATCAGGGTCAGCACCTTCGACCAGAACCCGGAACGGCAACTGGAAGGCGTCAAGGTTGATCGCGCTTTTAGCGACAAGGCATCCGGCAAGGATGTCAAGCGTCCGCAACTGGAAGCGCTGATAAGCTTCGCCCGCACCGGCGACACCGTGGTGGTGCATAGCATGGATCGCCTGGCGCGCAATCTCGATGATTTGCGCCGGATCGTGCAAACGCTGACACAACGCGGCGTGCATATCGAATTCGTCAAGGAACACCTCAGTTTTACTGGCGAAGACTCTCCGATGGCGAACCTGATGCTCTCGGTGATGGGCGCGTTCGCCGAGTTCGAGCGCGCCCTGATCCGCGAGCGTCAGCGCGAGGGTATTGCGCTCGCCAAGCAACGCGGGGCTTACCGTGGCAGGAAGAAATCCCTGTCGTCTGAGCGTATTGCCGAACTGCGCCAACGTGTCGAGGCTGGCGAGCAAAAGACCAAGCTTGCTCGTGAATTCGGAATCAGTCGCGAAACCCTGTATCAATACTTGAGAACGGATCAGTAAATATGCCACGTCGTTCCATCCTGTCCGCCGCCGAGCGGGAAAGCCTGCTGGCGTTGCCGGACTCCAAGGACGACCTGATCCGACATTACACATTCAACGATACCGACCTCTCGATCATCCGACAGCGGCGCGGGCCAGCCAATCGGCTGGGCTTCGCGGTGCAGCTCTGTTACCTGCGCTTTCCCGGCGTCATCCTGGGCGTCGATGAACTACCGTTCCCGCCCTTGTTGAAGCTGGTCGCCGACCAGCTCAAGGTCGGCGTCGAAAGCTGGAACGAGTACGGCCAGCGGGAGCAGACCCGGCGCGAGCACCTGAGCGAGCTGCAAACCGTGTTCGGTTTCCGGCCCTTCACCATGAGCCATTACCGGCAGGCCGTCCAGATGCTGACCGAGCTGGCGATGCAAACCGACAAAGGCATCGTGCTGGCCAGCGCCTTGATCGGGCACCTGCGGCGGCAGTCGGTCATTCTGCCCGCCCTCAACGCCGTCGAGCGGGCGAGTGCCGAGGCGATCACCCGTGCTAACCGGCGCATCTACGACGCCTTGGCCGAACCACTGGCGGACGCGCATCGCCGCCGCCTCGACGATCTGCTCAAGCGCCGGGACAACGGCAAGACGACCTGGTTGGCTTGGTTGCGCCAGTCTCCGGCCAAGCCAAATTCGCGGCATATGCTGGAACACATCGAACGCCTCAAGGCATGGCAGGCACTCGATCTGCCTACCGGCATCGAGCGGCTGGTTCACCAGAACCGCCTGCTCAAGATTGCCCGCGAGGGCGGCCAGATGACACCCGCCGACCTGGCCAAATTCGAGCCGCAACGGCGCTACGCCACTCTCGTGGCGCTGGCCACCGAGGGCATGGCCACCGTCACCGACGAAATCATCGACCTGCACGACCGCATCCTGGGTAAGCTGTTTAACGCTGCCAAGAATAAGCATCAGCAGCAGTTCCAGGCGTCAGGCAAGGCCATCAACGCCAAGGTACGTCTGTACGGGCGCATCGGTCAGGCGCTGATCGACGCCAAGCAATCAGGCCGCGATGCGTTTGCCGCCATCGAGGCCGTCATGTCCTGGGATTCCTTTGCCGAGAGCGTCACCGAGGCGCAGAAGCTCGCGCAACCCGATGACTTCGATTTCCTGCATCGCATCGGCGAGAGCTACGCCACCCTGCGCCGCTATGCACCGGAATTCCTTGCCGTGCTCAAGCTGCGGGCCGCGCCCGCCGCCAAAAACGTGCTTGATGCCATTGAGGTGCTGCGCGGCATGAACACCGACAACGCCCGCAAGCTGCCAGCCGATGCACCGACCGGCTTCATCAAGCCGCGCTGGCAGAAACTGGTGATGACCGACGCCGGCATCGACCGGCGCTACTACGAACTGTGCGCGCTGTCCGAGTTGAAGAACTCCCTGCGCTCGGGCGACATCTGGGTGCAGGGTTCACGCCAGTTCAAGGACTTCGAGGACTACCTGGTACCGCCCGAGAAGTTCACCAGCCTCAAGCAGTCCAGCGAATTGCCGCTGGCCGTGGCCACCGACTGCGAACAATATCTGCATGAGCGGCTGACGCTGCTGGAAGCACAACTTGCCACCGTCAACCGCATGGCGGCAGCCAACGACCTGCCGGATGCCATCATCACCGAGTCGGGCTTGAAGATCACGCCGCTGGATGCGGCGGTGCCCGACACCGCGCAGGCGCTGATAGACCAGGCAGCCATGGTCCTGCCGCACGTCAAGATCACCGAACTGCTGCTCGAAGTCGATGAGTGGACGGGCTTCACCCGGCACTTCACGCACTTGAAATCGGGCGATCTGGCCAAGGACAAGAACCTGTTGTTGACCACGATCCTGGCCGACGCGATCAACCTGGGCCTGACCAAGATGGCCGAGTCCTGCCCCGGCACGACCTACGCGAAGCTCGCTTGGCTGCAAGCCTGGCATACCCGCGACGAAACGTACTCGACAGCGTTGGCTGAACTGGTCAACGCTCAGTTTCGGCATCCCTTTGCCGGGCACTGGGGCGATGGCACCACATCATCATCGGACGGACAGAATTTCCGAACCGCTAGCAAGGCAAAGAGCACGGGGCACATCAACCCAAAATATGGCAGCAGCCCAGGACGGACTTTCTACACCCACATCTCCGACCAATACGCGCCATTCCACACCAAGGTGGTCAATGTCGGCCTGCGCGACTCAACCTACGTGCTCGACGGCCTGCTGTACCACGAATCCGACCTGCGGATCGAGGAGCACTACACCGACACGGCGGGCTTCACCGATCACGTCTTCGCCCTGATGCACCTCTTGGGCTTCCGCTTCGCGCCGCGCATCCGCGACCTGGGCGACACCAAGCTCTACATCCCGAAGGGCGATGCCGCCTATGACGCGCTCAAGCCGATGATCGGCGGCACGCTCAACATCAAGCACGTCCGCGCCCATTGGGACGAAATCCTGCGGCTGGCCACCTCGATCAAGCAGGGCACGGTGACGGCCTCGCTGATGCTCAGGAAACTCGGCAGCTACCCGCGCCAGAACGGCTTGGCCGTCGCGCTGCGCGAGTTGGGCCGCATCGAGCGCACGCTGTTCATCCTCGACTGGCTGCAAAGCGTCGAGCTACGCCGCCGCGTGCATGCCGGGCTGAACAAGGGCGAGGCGCGCAATGCGCTGGCCCGTGCCGTGTTCTTCAACCGCCTTGGAGAAATCCGTGACCGCAGTTTCGAGCAGCAGCGCTACCGGGCCAGCGGCCTCAACCTGGTGACGGCGGCCATCGTGCTGTGGAACACGGTCTACCTGGAGCGTGCGGCGCATGCGTTGCGCGGCAATGGTCATGCCGTCGATGACTCGCTATTGCAGTACCTGTCGCCACTCGGCTGGGAGCACATCAACCTGACCGGTGATTACCTATGGCGCAGCAGCGCCAAGATCGGCGCGGGGAAGTTCAGGCCGCTACGGCCTCTGCAACCGGCTTAGCGTGCTTTATTTAATGAGATGGTCACT
>NZ_VTZO01000044.1:0-7574 GCF_008369545.1 Pseudocitrobacter sp. 73
ACATAAAACACTATCAATAAGTTGGAGTCATTACCCTTTTTTCAACTTCTGATGGATGCGAGTGATTGAACTCATACATTAATGTTTTCCCACGAAGTCTTTTTTCAGGTAAGCCTTCGCACATATCGGTAAATAGCTTGCCTGCTTTTATTTTTTCTGTCATCGACATGTTCATTTTTAACATTCCGTCCTGATAAGTTGGTCGGATAAGGCGCTCGCGCCGTATCCGACATTAATTTCTTAAGCGACTTCATTCACCTGGCGACGCAGCAGAGAAAGTGGGCCGGGGCCGCTAAGCGTGAACACGGAAATTAAGGTGAAGCCCAGCGCCACCAGACCCAGCACCAGGTAAGCGCCCTGGAAACCGATGCTTTCATACATATTGCCCGCCAGAATAGACATAAAAATCATCGCCAGTTGCTTAAAGAAGCAGAAACAGACCAGATAAATCGTCGCTGAAAAACGCACTTCAAACTGGCTGGTAATATATTTAAAGCAGCCCACCAGCAGGAACGGTACTTCAAACATATGCAGCGTTTTCAGAATAACCACTTCCAGTGCTGAGGTAGCGAACGATGAGCCAATAATACGTACTGACATAATAGTGCCAGCCAGCAGCAGGGCGTTTTTCCCACCGATGCGATTAATGATCAGTGGCGCAAAAAACATAATCGAGGCGTTAAGTAATTCGCCCATTGTCGTTACGTAGCCAAATACCCGCGTACCCTGTTCACCGGTAGCAAAGAACGAAGTAAAGAAATTAGCAAACTGTTGGTCAAAAACATCGTAGGTGCAGGAAACGCCAATAACATACAGTGACAAAAACCACAGTTTTGGCTGTCTGAACAGTTCCAGCGCCAGCTTAAGGCTAAATGCCGAATGGTTGGCACCTACCGCATTGGCAACCGTGGCAGAAGAGGGCGCATCCGTTTTGGCGAAAAAGAGTAAAACGGCGAGGATGAATGCACAGCCAGAACCCAGCCAGAAAACAAACTGATTATTGATGGTGAACATGATGCCGACAATCGAGGCACACAGCGCCCAGCCAACACAGCCAAACATCCGCGCGCGACCATATTCGAAATTACTGCGACGGCTGACTTTCTCGATAAATGCCTCTACTGCTGGCGCACCGGCGTTAAAACAAAAGCCTAGATAAATACCACCAACAATCGATCCTACTAAAATGTTGTATTGTAACAGTGGCCCGAAGATAAAAATAAAGAACGGCGCAAACATCACTAACATGCCGGTAATAATCCACAGCAGGTATTTGCGCAGCCCGAGTTTGTCAGAAAGCAGACCAAACAGCGGTTGGAATAATAGCGAGAACAGAGAAATAGCGGCAAAAATAATACCCGTATCACTTTTGCTGATATGGTTGATGTCATGTAGCCAAATCGGGAAAAACGGGAAGTAGGCTCCCATGATAAAAAAGTAAAAGAAAAAGAATAAACCGAACATCCAAAAGTTTGTGTTTTTTAAATAGTACATAATGGATTTCCTTACGCGAAATACGGGCAGACATGGCCTGCCCGGTTATTATTATTTTTGACACCAGAGCAACTGGTAATGGTAGCTACCGGCGCTAAGGTGGAATTCCGCCGACACTGACGGGCTCCAGGAGTCGTCGCCACCAATCCCCATATGGAAACCGTCGATATTCAGCCATGTGCCTTCTTCCGCGTGCAGCAGATGGCGATGGCTGGTTTCCATCAGTTGCTGTTGACTGTAGCGGCTGATGTTGAACTGGAAGTCGCCGCGCCACTGGTGTGGGCCATAATTCAATTCGCGCGTCCCGCAGCGCAGACCGTTTTCGCTCGGGAAGACGTACGGGGTATACATGTCTGACAATGGCAGATCCCAGCGGTCAAAACAGGCCGCAGTAAGGCGGTCGGGATAGTTTTCTTGCGGCCCTAATCCGAGCCAGTTTACCCGCTCTGCTACCTGCGCCAGCTGGCAGGTCAGGCCAATCCGCGCCGGATGTGGCGTATTGCTCGCCACTTCAACATCAACGGTAATCGCCATTTGACCACTTCCATCAATCCGGTAGGTTTTCCGGCTGATAAATAAGGTTTTCCCCTGATGCTGCCACGCGTGGACCGTGGTAATCAGCACCGCGTCGGCAAGCGTATCTGCCGTGCACTGCAACAACGCTGCTTCGGCCTGGTAATGGCCCGCCGCCTTCCAGCGTTCGACCCAGGCGTTAGGGTCAATGCGGGTCGCTTCACTTACGCCAATGTCGTTATCCAGCGGTGCGCGGGTGAACTGATCGCGCAGCGGCGTCAGCAGTTGTTTTTTATCGCCAATCCACATCTGTGAAAGAAAGCCTGACTGGCGGTTAAATTGCCAACGCTTATTATCCAGCTCGATGCAAAAATCCGTTTCGCTGGTGGTCAGTTGCGGGATGGCGTGGGGCGCGGAGGGGAGTGTCACGCTGAGGTTTTCCGCCAGACGCCACTGCTGCCAGGCGCTGATGTGTCCGGCTGCTGACCATGTGGTCGCGTTCGGTTGCACTACGTGAACCGTTAGCCAGAGTTGTCCGGCGCTCTCCGGCTGCGGTAGTTCAGGCAGTTCAATCAACTGTTTACCTTGTGGAGCGACATCCAGAGGCACTTCACCGCTTGCCAGCGGCTTGCCATCCAGCGCCACCATCCAGTGCAGGAGCTCGTTATCGCTATGACGGAACAGGTATTCGCTGGTCACTTCGATGGTTCGCCCGGATAAACTGAACTGGAAAAACTGCTGCTGGTGTTTTGCTTCCGTCAGCGCCGGATGCGGCGTGCGGTCTGCAAAGACCAGACCGTTCATGCAGAACTGGCGATCATTCGGCGTATCGCCAAAATCACCGCCGTAAGCCGACCACGGATTGCCATTTTCATCATATTTAATCAGCGACTGATCCACCCAGTCCCAGACGAAGCCGCCCTGTAAACGGGGGTACTGACGAAACGCCTGCCAGTATTTAGCGAAGCCGCCAAGACTGTTACCCATCGCGTGGGCGTATTCGCAAAGGATCAGCGGGCGCGTCTCTCCAGGCAACGAAAGCCATTTTTTGATGGACCATTTCGGCACAGCCGGGAAGGGCTGGTCTTCATCCACGCGCGCGTACATCGGGCAAATAATATCGGTTGCGAAGGTGTCGGCTCCGCCGCCTTCATACTGTACCGGGCGGGAAGGATCGACAGATTTGATCCAGCGATAGAGTGCGTCGTGATTAGCGCCGTGGCCTGATTCATTCCCCAGCGACCAGATGATCACACTCGGGTGATTACGATCGCGCTGCACCATTCGCGTTACGCGTTCGCTCATCGCGGGTAGCCAGCGCGGATCATCGGTCAGACGATTCATTGGCACCATGCCGTGGGTTTCAATGTTGGCTTCATCCACCACATACAGGCCGTAGTGGTCGCACAGCGTGTACCACAGCGGATGGTTCGGATAATGCGAACAGCGCACGGCGTTAAAGTTGTTCTGCTTCATCAGCAGGATATCCTGCACCATCGTCTGCTCATCCATGACCTGACCATGCAGAGGATGATGCTCGTGACGGTTAACGCCGCGAATCAGCAACGGCTTGCCGTTCAGCAGCAGCAGACCATTTTCAATCCGCACCTCGCGGAAACCGACATCGCAGGCTTCTGCTTCAATCAGCGTGCCGTCGGCGGTGTGCAGTTCAACCACCGCACGATAGAGATTCGGGATTTCGGCGCTCCACAGTTTCGGGTTTTCGACGTTCAGACGTAGGGTGACGTGATCGGCATAACCACCACGCTCATCGATAATTTCACCGCCGAAAGGCGCGGTGCCGCTGGCGACCTGCGTTTCACCCTGCCACAAAGAAACCGTCACCCGCAGCTCATCGCGCAGCTCGCCGTACATCTGAACGTCTGCCTCCAGTACAGCGCGGCTGAAATCATCATTAAAGTGAGTGGCTACATGGAAATCGCTGATTTGCGTGCTCGGTTTATGCAGCAACGAGACGTCACGGAAAATGCCGCTCATCCGCCACATATCCTGATCTTCCAGATAACTGCCGTCACTCCAGCGCAGCACCATCACCGCGAGGCGGTTTTCTCCGGCGTGTAAAAATGCGCTCAGGTCAAATTCAGACGGCAAACGACTGTCCTGTCCGTAACCGACCCAGCGCCCGTTGCACCACAAATGAAACGCCGAGTTAACACCATCAAAAATAATTCGCGTCTGGCCTTCCTGTAGCCAGCTTTCATCAACATTAAATGTGAGCGAGTAACAACCCGTCGGATTCTCCGTGGGAACATACGGCGGATTGACCGCAATGGGATAGGTCACGTTGGTGTAGATAGGCGCATCGTAACCGTGCATCTGCCAGTTTGAGGGGACGATGACAGTATCGGCGTCAGGAAGATCGCGCTCCAGCCAGCTTTCTGGTACCGCTTCTGGTGCCGGAAACCAGGCAAAGCGCCATTCACCATTCAGGCTGCGCGACTCTTGGGAAGGGCGATCGGTGCGAGCCTCTTCGCTATTACGCCAGCTGGCGAAAGGGGGATGTGCCGCAAGGCGATTAAGTTGGGTAACGCCAGGGTTTTCCCAGTCACGACGTTGTAATACGACGGCCAGTGAATCCGTAATCATTGTCATAGTTGTATCCTGCGTGAATTGTTATCCGCTCACATTTTCGCATAACATACGAGCCGGACACATAGAGTGTAAAGCCTGGGGTGCCTAATGAGTGAGCTGACTCACATTAATTGCGTTGCGCTCACTGCCCGCTTTCAAGTCGGGAAACTTGTCGTGCCAGCTGCATTAAGGAATCTGCCAACGTGCGGGGAGAGGTGGTTTGCGTATTGGGCGCCAGGGTGGTTTTTCTTTTCACCAGTGAGACGGGCAACAGCTGATTGCTCTTCACCGCCTGGCCCTGAGAGAGTTTCAGCAAGCGGTCCACGCTGGTTTGCCCCAGCAGGCGAAAATCCTGTTTGATGGTGGTTAACGGCGGGATATAACACGAGCTGTCTTCGGTATCGTCGTATCCCACTACCGAGATATCCGCACCAACGCGCAACCCGGACTCGGTAATGGCGCGCATTGCGCCCAGCGCCATCTGATCGTTGGCAACCAGCATCGCAGTGGGAACGATGCCCTCATTTAGCATTTGCATGGTTTGTTGAAAACCGGACATGGCACTCCAGTCGCCTTCCCGTTCCGCTATCGGATGAATTTGATTGCGAGTGAGATATTTATGCCAGCCCGCCAGACGCAGACGCGCCGAGACAGAACTTAATGGGCCCGCTAACAGCGCGATTTGCTGGTGACCCAATGCGACCAGATGCTCCACGCCCAGTCGCGTACCGTCTTCATGGGAGAAAATAATACTGTTGATGGGAGTCTGGTCAGAGACATCAAGAAATAACGCCGGAACATTAGCGCAGGCAGCTTCCACAGCAATGGCATCCTGGTCATCCAGCGGATAGTTAATGATCAGCCCACTGACGCGTTGCGCGAGAAGATTGTGCACCGCCGCTTTACAGGCTTCGACGCCGCTTCGTTCTACCATCGACACCACCACGCTGGCACCCAGTTGATCGGCGCGAGATTTAATCGCCGCGACAATTTGCGACGGCGCGTGCAGGGCCAGACTGGAGGTAGCAACGCCAATCAGCAACGACTGTTTCCCCGCCAGTTGTTGTGCCACGCGGTTGGGAATGTAGTTCAGCTGCGCCATCGCCGCTTCCACCTTTTCCCGCGTTTTCGCAGAGACGTGGCTGGCCTGGTTCACCACGCGGGAAACGGTCTGATAAGAGACACCGGCATACTCTGCGACATCGTATAGCGTTACTGGTTTCACATTTACCACCCTGAATTGACTCTCTTCGGGTGCTATCATGCCATACCACGAAATGTTTTGCGCCATTCGGAGGGGGCACGCCGAAGTGAGATTCAAAATGCCGACGTCAGTTCACAGGTGGGTAATGATACCAACGTGTTGATTTCGTATTTTCACTGACACCAGGATCATCCTGATGTTACAAGGATTGAATGACTACAGATTAAAATAGTCATCAACAGGTTGACAGCATTACCCAGCGCCCGCTTTCCGCGTATTTTTCGATTTGCACTGCCGGGGGCACTGGCGGGTATCGCGTTCCGCACACTTTTACATTTATTTATCTGGTGACTGACCTTTTTAAGGAGACAGAATGAAAGCCGTTGGTTTCTGGCAACCCGGGAAAGTACATCCGTTATTGAAGATTTGTCGCTTCCCCACCCATCCATGCCCAAGGGGCGTGATCTTTTGATCAGAGTCAGGGCGGTCGCGGTTAACCCACGGGACCTGAAAAGCCGGCGAAACATCAGTCCCTCTGCAGGCAATCCGGTAGTTATGGGATACGACGCTTCCGGTGTTGTTGAAGCAACCGGACCAGAGGTGACGCTGTTCAGGCCAGGTGACCACGTTTTCTATGCCGGTGTGCTCGATCGCCAGGGAGCCAACGCAGAGTTTCAGCTGGTTGACGAACGCATTACGGGGATAAAGCCGGCAGCACTAAGTTTTGAAGCTGCAGCGTCGGTTCCTCTGACCGGTCTGACAGCCTGGGAAATGTTATTTGATCGTCTGCAGTTGTCAGTGAACGGAGATGCTGATCAGACCCTGTTGATGCTTGGCGGTGCGGGCGGAGTCCCTTGTATGGCTATACAGCTTGCCCGCACTCTGAGTCGGGTGAACATCATCGGGACTGCCTCCCGGCAGGAGAGTGTCAGAGCGGTTCGCGGGTTTGGTGCGCATTATGTCCTGGATCATTCATGTGCGCTTGCGCCACAGGTTGCCAGCCTTGCTGGACTCCCTCCCATTACCCGGATTTTCTCAACGTACACCACGCCATCTGCCTGGGAAAATATGGCCGAAATTATTGCCCCACAAGGCCGTATCGGACTCATCGACGACCCTGAACCACTGGATCTGCGTTTGATCAAATTTAAGAGCGTTTCTGTTCACTGGGAGGCAATGTTTACCCGCCCCATGCATGCTACTGCGGACATGTCTAAACAGCATGATATTCTTAACAAACTCTCATGCATGCTGGATTCCGGTAAGCTCAAACCTCCGTTGCTGGCAGAGTATGGCAGGCTGAATGCTAAAGCACTTCGCCGGGCTCATGAGGACATGGAAAATAAAAATGTGAACGGGAAAATTGTTTTTTCAGGGTTCTGATGAACAGGCCTGTCAGAGTAAAAAAAGATTCGGGTTCAGCACAATGCTGAATTCTGTCTGGCTATAGAGTAAGAATCGTACCGGAATTGAGCATTTACCCTCAGTACCTGCGGATGAAAAAGCAGTCTGCCCTGACATACTGAACAATCCCTTCTCATAAGATGCCTCTCTTTTGCTGTTTAAAGAGCTGAGCAGTCCGGGCGGAGACTGACCTCGTTCCGCTTTCCAAGCGACCCCCTTGTTGAAAGTGCGACAAAAGAGATAGGGCGAATGACTATACTTCGCTCATAGCTGCCCGCCATGCCAGCTCAAAAAACAGGCTTAACGTAGGATATTTAATGAGATGGTCACTCCCTCCTTCCCGGTATTATGCTGAGGACAGGCTTTC
>NZ_VTZO01000045.1:0-21118 GCF_008369545.1 Pseudocitrobacter sp. 73
TCAGGTCTGAGCTAATACAGATAAGGCGTTTACGCCGCATCCGGCATCAACAAAGCGCACCGTGTCAGTAATCAGGAACGGCGCAAAGCGCCGTTCCTGCTACTCACCTCATCACTTCTCTTTCTTCGCTCCCAGCGTCGGGGTTTCATCAAAGAAGTTCCACGGTTTCAGCAGCGTATGCACCCACTCCGTTGGCATAATCGGCCACTCTTCGGCGCGGGCGACGTGAGTGGTGCCGGTCGTCATCCACACGACCGTATCGGTGTTGTCCAGCGACTCATTGTCTTTGGTGTACTGACCGAGCCCGGTATCGTGCGTTGAACGGTTCGGGTATTTCCCTTCCGGGAAACGCTCGTCCGGATGATAACGCGTCACCCACAGCTGTTTATCCATAAAGCTCAGACGGTGGTAAATCCACTCATCCGGGGCGAACTGCGCGCCTTTGGCGACCGGATGCGTGCCGCCCGCGTACGGGATAATCTGATAGGAAACCGGGTTACCCATGCGGTTTTCTTTGTTCGGGTTGCTCAGCAGACGAATGGTACCCGGGTCAAATTTCTGCGCTGCGTCCTTCTCATTGCTGATGGCATACTCGTTGATCTGCATAGTACTGGAACGTGGGCCGCCTGCGGTATTCGGTTTCACCACCGGGTCCATTGCCACCAGGCTGTTGTTCTCGCCGTCCACGTCGAGGTCGAGGCGGAAGTTGTAGATATGCTGGTGGGTGGTGCCGACAATATTATGGTCGATCAGCGTTCCGTAACGCGTATCGTCTTTCGCGCTCGGGTCGTGCATGGTTTTGGCCTTCACGCCTTTTACCGCTTCAATACCTGTTGCGCCCGCATCAATGCCGATAGTGCCATTTTCGTGGAAGATCCAGTCGAAAATGTAATCATAGTTACCTACGGTGCTGATCCAGCGTACCACCAGCTCACGACGCTGGGTGCTGATGTTTGGCTGGCCCATCTCCTGATGCTTATACTCCGGCCCGGCATAGCGTTCAAATACGGCAATCGCGTGCGGGATCTCGGTTGGTGTACCGGTATAATCAGCGATGGTTTCGTTGAGCAGCACGGCGTTGGACGGCGCATCTTTGCCGCGCGCGATAGGCGAGGTCAGGGTACCCATGCCGTAGTCACCGGAATCCAGATACGCTTTGAAGTACCAGCCGATATCAGGGTCGCCGTAAGGCACAATCATCCCGCCCAGCGATCCTTCATACATCACTTTGCGCTTAGTGCCGTTATCGTTATAGGTGACAGTGGAAATCATCGGCCCGACGCGGGAGTTCATGCTCAGGTGGAAATCCCAGTTACGCCAGTGGATCATGTCGCCGGTGATGGTGTAGTTTTTGCCTTCCGGTTCAATGATATCCAGCGGTTTCACCGCCGGGGCAACGCGGTCACGCCCATCGTAGGCGCGTGCAGCCATCGGCACCGGGATCACTGGGCCTTCTTCCAGCTTCACAATCTTTTTCTGTTCCAGGTCAACAACGGCGACCAGGTTCTCTATCGGGTGCGCCCAGTAGTTGCCATCGCCCACGTCCAGGTAACTGATCACTTTTAGCAGACGTGCATCCTGTTTCAGGCCGTCTTTGCCGTCAAAATAGCCCACGGTGAGTGGGGTAGTGATCACTTTTTTCGGATCGTTAATGCCGCGTTTTTTCAGCGTTTCAGCGTATTCTGTGCTGGCGTTGATGATGTTCTGTACGCTGGTGAAATCGTCAATCAGCACCATGCCATGTGCGTCTTTGATTGGCTGCCAGGAGAGGATCTTTTTGTTTTGCAGATCGACCACGCCTTCGATGATGTGCTTGCCATCCAGCATGATGACATCCGCTTTACGCGGCTCGGTCACAGCTTTGCCTTCCAGCGCAAAGGCCCACACGGCGGCTTTCTCAGGCGAACGCAGAGAGATCTCGGTAAAGCGGGTGTTTGGTTTGAAATCTGGCGACGCTTTGACGATGTCGACAGCCTGTTTGATTTCATCTGCGCTCAGGGCATTGAGCGGGTGCGGGGCTTTCTCAACCTGGAAGGTTTGATCAAGACCAGACTGGAAAACATCGTTGATGAACGTTTCAGAAACCCAGGCTTTGTTATCCTTCATCACCACCGGGACTTGCAGATTCAGCGGCTGGCCGTTGACGATCGCGGTTTTCGCGCCCGGTTTTACTTTAACGTAAGCGCCATCTTTAATCAGCGTGAAAACTTGTGCGTAGTCATCCCATTGCACATCGGCCCCAAAATCAGCCAGTGTTTTATCCATCGGCACCATGTGGGCTTCGCCGCCATGGGCAAAAACCGGCGATTGCCAGGCGCAAAACAGGGCTACGGCGAGAGCCAGTGCCGTCTTACGGGGAGAAAGAATAGAGGAGCTTACCATTATAAACCTCGTCTTGTTGTTGTGTTTCTCGCGCGCTACCGCGCTCTGCGGGCGGTTTTTAACGCTTTCACCCTATCAGCCCTGCGGTAAAGTGGTTTGCCTGCACCTGCCAGGTTGTTTGGCAGTTTTGCCAGATATAAAAAATGCCTCCGGGGAGGCATGAGTTTTAATAATCAAAACGCAGTTTACTCGCGAGCCACATGCTCTTCTGCCGGGATATTCTCAGCAGGTTTTGCATGGGGCTCGATAGCTTTTAGCGGCTCAGCCAGCGCAGACAACGATCCACCAGACAGGCCGATTTCTTTTAACAGTGAATCAATCAGCGGTGCCTGAGTGCGATAAGAGAGCGCCGCAGACAATGCCTGTTCCGCCAGATTGCCGCCGTTTGCTGTGCTAGTGGTGACGTCGCCCGCTGCCCCACCACGATTCAATCCATCAACCTGGATAATTTTTATACCGTCGATAGACTTCATTGGCTCAACGGATTTCTCAATTACGGACGGCAGTGACTGTAACAGAGCCAGTTTAAATTTAAGGCTGGTTTGTTCATCAGAAAGTACGTTGATGGCGTCGTTCAGCGCGCGTTGCGCTTCCGCTTCAGCAAGGCCTTTTTTACGCGTTGCTTCCGCAAGTTCGACAATGGCTGCGGCCTGCATTTCCGCTGCTTCTTTCTCGGCTTTTGCCCGCACGGTCAGTTCAACCGCCTGGGTTTCTGCATCCTGTGCGGCAGCGATCAGCGCAACCTGTTTCGCACGGTCAGCTTCTGCAGTCTGGCGCGTGGTCTCAACGTTCTGCTGCGAGCGAACCGCCTCTGCCAGCGCATCGTTAGCGCGGGCTTCTGCCTGGGATTGCTGTTCAGACTTCGCTGCGATGGCAATAGATTTGGTCTGGTTAGCAATCTCGGTAACCTGCTGCTGTTCAATTTCTTTTATGCGAACTTCACGTTCGGCTTCCACTTTGCGCGAACGCACAGCCTGCTCACGCTCGATTTCGGCTTCCTGAATCTGACGCTCGGCAAGGATACGTGTTTGTTCCGCTTCACGGTGACGCTCGGCTTCAAACGCGGCAATTTTTGCATTTTGCTCAGCAGTACGGGTTTTCACCTGTTGCTCCTGCTCCAGCGTCATGAACGCTTCCTGTTGCTCGATCTCCAGCTTACGCGACAACGCATCGCGGTTTTTCTCACGCACAGCGACTTCCACATCCTGCTCAACTTCGTTACGTTCCCGGCGTCGGCGTTCCGTTTCCTGCGTCAGTTTTGTCAGGCCTTCGGCATCAAAGGCGTTGTTTGGGTTGAAATGTACTTTTTCTGTCTGGTTAAAATTGGTTAACGAGACGCTTTCCAGCCCCAGTCCGTTCTTTGACAGATCTTCTGCAACGGTGTTTTGTACACCCTGGACAAAGTTTTCACGCGTATCCTGAAGTTCATGCATGGTCATTTGCGAGGCGGTCGCGCGCAGGGCATCCACGAATTTATCTTCAATAAGCACACGTAAATCTTCCGGTGAAAGGGTTCGTTGCCCCAGCGTTTGCGCAGCGGTTGCAATGCCGTCCACGGTAGGTTTGACCCGTACAAAGAAGGCCACGACGACATCGACACGCATACGATCTTTTGTGATCAGGCTATCGATCGTTGAACGGCTGACCTCCAGTTTTAGGGTATTCATGTTGATAGGAATGATCTCGTGGAAGATGGGCATGACAATTGCGCCTCCGCTCATTACCACTTTTTGCCCACCCAGTCCCGTTCGAACAAAGGATTGCTCGGCGGAAGCCCGACGATATAACCTTGCGAAAATAATCCCAACAACCAGCAGAATGAAGACCGCGATGATAGCGGTAAACATCCATGACGGCAGCATGCCAATAACATCATCCATTATGTAGTCCTTTAAATTAATCAAAAATTACAAATGATCTGGCCATGGATTAATTTCGGCCAGATAACGCGTTGCAGAGAGGCGGCCAATAATTAGCACCTTATCTCCCTTATGAAATACTTTCCCTTCTTCGGGTTCCAGTAATAAATAGTGCGTTTGCCCGAATTTGTCGGTGAATTTCCCTTCGCCAGGACACCCCACGGTGGCTGTATGTCCGGTCATTATTGCCATGCAGCCAATATAGTCATCTTCCGCGATAGCAGTGGTTTCATCACGCGGTAGCCACGGGGCGATGGCCTTGCCACTGTAATGAACAGCAATTACGGAGAGCACCAGTGAGACGGGGACAAGCAGCAGGTTGCTGAGGGGATTGTGCCAAAGTGACACGGCACCATGTTGTATAAGGATGCCAAACAGGCCGAAATAACCAGCCAGCAGACACAGAATAACCAACGCCGGAATCCGTCCGATATTCATATAATGCATCACTTGCCCGATATTACCGGATGTTAAAGCATCATAATGCTGGAGATGTGCATCAAGCGCGCTTGAAAGTAAATGCCCAAAGATAAGCGCGATGAGTTCAATTAACCCAATAAGAAGAACAAATGAAATGGCGAACAGGTAGGGCGAGTTATAATCTGAAAATAGAATCATGCACGTATCCTCTTGCAACTGCGATCCCTGTTAATACCGTAAGGGACAGTTTCATCCCTGACAGTTACGTTTCGTTATAATAGCATGCGTGAGCAACCTTTCTGAACACGAAAACGCGTTGCAACACTCTTAAAATTGGTGGGGAACGAGGTGAGAGGAGGGGCTAATTGTGCAGGGTACTCTGGCCCGATGATGTTGTGCACCCTCGGGCCGTTTCAGCCGTTGTATGGCGAGATTATCCGCAGACTATCAGGCAAAATCCCCGTTCTGCCGCGCGACCAGGGTCAAAATCGAATACAGCGCAACTGCCTGCTGATGCTGGTTATAGATTTCAACCGACCATTCCACCACGCCGGTAGGTGTCTCTTCTGCTGTTTTCTGCCGCTTGATGGTTTTACGTTTACAGGTCAGCCGCACCTGAATGGTGTCGCCTGGTTTAACAGGCTCGATGAAACGCAGGTCTTCCAAGCCGTAGTTGGCGATAACTGGCCCAACGCCCGGATCGACAAATAACCCGGCCGCTGCGGAAATCAGGAAATAACCGTGGGCCACGCGCTCGCCAAACAGCGAGTCAGCAGCGGCGAGTTTGTCCATATGCGCGTAGAAGTGGTCACCGCTCAGACAGGCAAAGTTCACAACGTCCGCTTCGGTGACGGTGCGACGATGGGTCAGCAGGCTGTCGCCGGGTTGGATTTCTTCGAAGTATTTACGGAACGGATGGACGCGATCTTCCACCACTGCCGCGCCGCGTACCCACTGCTTGCCAATGGCGGCGAGCATGGTTGGGCTGCCCTGAATAGCGGTACGCTGCATGTAGTGTTTTACCGAGCGTAACCCGCCCAGCTCTTCACCCCCGCCCGCACGGCCCGGGCCGCCGTGTACCAGTTGCGGCAGAGGGGAGCCGTGACCGGTCGATTCTTTCGAAGACTCTTCGTTCAGTACCTGAATACGCCCGTGCGCGCGTGCCGCGCCGAGAATAAACTCGCGCGCTAATGCGCCATCGGCGGTCACCAGCGTGCCTGCCAGACTACCTTCACCCGCCCGTGCCAGCGCCAGCGCGTGGTCGCGGTTCTGATACGGCATCAGGGTCGCAACCGGGCCAAAGGCTTCAATGGCATGCGCGGCTTTAATCTCATCCGGCTGCGGGCAAAGCAGTAACGTTGGCGGGAAGAATGCCCCGGCAGCTTTGTCATCTGCTTTGCCACCCAGTAGAATCTGACATCCCGCGGCAACCAGTAAATCTACTTTCTCCTGCACATCCTGACGCTGGTCGATATTCACCAGCGCGCCCATTTTCACACCTTCCTGCGCCGGGTCGCCAACGACGATTTTTCCCAGACGCGCAATAAGCGCTTCACTGACAGCATTGATTTGCTGCTGCGGCACGATGATACGGCGAATAGCCGTACATTTTTGTCCAGCTTTAGCGGTCATCTCGCGCACGATTTCGCGAATGAACAGCGCGAATTCCGGTTGCTCTGGCGTGACGTCATCACCCAGTACGCAGCAGTTCAGAGAGTCGGCTTCCATGGTGAATGGAATCGACTTCGCGACGATGTTGGGATGCACGCGCAGCTGTTGCCCGGTGGCGGCAGAGCCGGTGAAAGTGACCACATCCTGGCTGTCGAGCTTTTCGAGCAGATCACCCGCGCCACCGCAAATGACGCTTAACGCGCCGTCAGGCACCAGGCCGCTGTCGATAATCGATTTCACCATCGCCTGAGTTAGCTGGGCGCTGGCGGTGGCCGGTTTGATAATCGCCGCCATCCCGGCAAGCCAGGTGGGGGCCAGTTTTTCCAGCATGCCCCAGCAGGGGAAGTTGAAGGCGTTAATGTGAACGGCTACGCCTGATTTTGAAGTCAGCACGTGGCGCGCGGCAAATCCACCCGCTTTTGAGAGTGGGATCAGCTCATCTTCCGGCCACAACGTGTCGTCCGGCAGTTCACGGTTTCCCAGGCCTGCGTAGGTAAACAGCGTGCCGATCCCGCCTTCGATATCCACCCAACTGTCCGCGCGCGTGGCACCGGTTTGTGCTGACAGGGCATAGAAATGTTCTTTTTCTGCTAACAGGTGTTTAGCCACCGCTTTCAGCATGGCGGCACGTTCAATGAAGGTCATTGCCTGGAGCGCGCTGCTGCCTTTCTCAATGGCATAACGGCGGGCCTGCGCCATATCCAGCCCTTCGCTAGTGACTTCCCACAGCGCGTCGCCGCTGATGGCGTGATGAATGGTACGGGCGCGGCCCTGGCCGGTTTGCCATGCGCCGGATAAGAAGCTGGCTAACTGCTGCATCGCTAATCTCCAAATGTTACGTGATTTCGTTATACATAGTTAAATTGTGAATCATAAATCGCAAGCTGATTTTTAATGATTTTTTAACATTGTGATCGCTGTGTGGTTTGCATAATGATTCAACTCATTGTTTATAAATGTTTTGTTTAAATGCTTTGCGAGAGCTGTCACATAATGCACAAACAAAATTTGTGGTTTTATTTAACTAATGTGTAACTTTTAGAAAAGAAAGTGATTCACATATGTTTGTGGTGTGAATGTTTTTAGAATCATTAAAGGTGATGACGTGACAGAAGAACAACGCTTTAACCAGCGCATCGCGCAGGAAACGGCCATCGAACCGCAGGACTGGATGCCGGACGCCTACCGTAAAACGCTGATCCGCCAGATTGGTCAGCATGCCCACTCAGAAATTGTTGGCATGCTGCCGGAAGGCAACTGGATTACTCGTGCACCGACGCTGCGTCGTAAAGCTATTCTGCTGGCGAAGGTACAGGATGAAGCGGGGCACGGCCTCTATCTCTACAGCGCAGCGGAAACCCTCGGCTGCGCGCGTGAAGACATCTACCAGAAGATGCTCGATGGACGCATGAAGTACTCCTCCATCTTTAACTATCCCACTCTGAGCTGGGCTGATATTGGCGTGATTGGCTGGCTGGTCGACGGCGCGGCGATTGTTAACCAGGTGGCGCTGTGCCGTACCTCTTACGGCCCATATGCCCGTGCAATGGTGAAAATCTGTAAAGAAGAGAGCTTCCATCAGCGTCAGGGTTATGAAGCCTGCATGGCGCTGGCGCAGGGGAGCGAATCTCAGCGTCAGATGTTGCAGGACGCCATCAACCGTTTCTGGTGGCCGGCGCTGATGATGTTCGGGCCAAACGACGACAACTCGCCGAACAGTGCCCAGAGCCTGGAGTGGCGCATCAAGCTGTTTACCAATGATGAACTGCGTCAGCGCTTTGTCGATAACACCGTCCCGCAGGTTGAAATGCTGGGGATGACCATTCCTGATGCTGATCTTTATTTTGATGAAACGACCGGCCACTACCAGTTTGGTGAAATCGACTGGAACGAATTCAACGACGTGATTCACGGTCGTGGCATCTGTAACCACGAACGTCTGGCAGCAAAACGCAAAGCCTGGGAAGAGGGCGCGTGGGTGCGGGAAGCCGCACTGGCGCATGCGCAAAAACAACAAACCCGCAACGCGGCATAAGGAGAAGCACCATGAGCAATGTTTACTGGCCGTTATATGAAGTTTTTGTTCGCAGCAAACAGGGGTTGTCTCACCGTCACGTTGGCAGCCTGCACGCCGCCGATGACGCGATGGCACTGGAAAACGCGCGCGACGCGTACACCCGTCGCAACGAAGGGTGCTCAATCTGGGTGGTGAAGGCGAGCGAGATCGTTGCCTCTCAGCCGGAAGAGCGCGGTGAGTTTTTCGACCCGTCGGAAAGCAAGGTCTACCGCCACCCGACGTTTTACACCATCCCTGATGGCATCGAGCACATGTGAGGTGGGTGATGAATAACAATTCTGTCGCGATTTATGCCCAGCGTCTGGGTGACAACGGCCTGGTCCTCTCGCAGCGTTTAGGTGCCTGGTGCGGCCATGCGCCGGAACTGGAGATTGACCTGGCGCTGGCGAACATTGGCCTCGATCTGCTTGGACAGGCGCGCAACTTCCTGAGCTATGCCGCCGAATGCTATGGCAGCGGCGATGAAGACACGCTGGCTTACGGTCGCGAAGAGCGCCAGTTCAGCAACCTGCTGCTGGTGGAACAGCCCAACGGCAACTTTGCCGATACCATCGCCCGTCAGTTTTTGATAGACGCCTGGCACGTCGCGTTATACAGCCGCCTGGTCAACAGCCGCGATGTCCAAATTGCCGCAATCGCCGCCAAATCGCTTAAAGAAGTGCGCTATCACCAGCGATTCAGCCGTGGCTGGCTGGTACGCATGGGTGACGGTACGCCGGACTCCGCGCAAAAAATGCAGCAGGCGCTGAACGATATCTGGCGCTTCACGGGTGAACTTTTCGAAGTGGATGCCGTTGAGCAGGAACTGATTGAGCAGGGCATTGCCGTTGATGTGCGCGAACTGAAAGACGAGTGGGAGACCACCGTACGCGGCGCGCTTGCCGATGCCTGCCTGCAACTGCCGAAAGAAACGCCTTTCCGTACCGGCGGGAAACAGGGTCTGCATACAGAACATCTGGGGCCGATGCTGGCGGAAATGCAGTATCTGCAACGTATCTACCCCGCACTTCAGTGGTAATCAGGAGGTCATAGTGCAACGAATTGCCGCGATAGCACCCTCGAAAGTGCATGAGATCTGGCGCTTACTGAGCGAGATCCCCGACCCGGAAGTGCCGGTGTTAACCATCACCGATTTGGGCATGGTGCGCAGCGTCGCGCCGCAGGGTGACGGTTGGGTGATTGGCTTTACGCCAACGTACTCTGGCTGCCCGGCCACCGAGCACCTGCTTGGCGCTATCCGTGACGTGATGACCGCACATGGCTTCACGCCGGTGCATATCGTGCTGCAACTCGACCCTGCCTGGACTACCGACTGGATGAACGCCGATGCCCGCGAACGCTTACGCCAGTATGGCATCAGCCCGCCGCAGGCCCACGCCTGCCACGCATCGGTTCCTGAGGATGTGACCTGCCCGCGCTGCGGCAGCACGCACACCTCGCTTATCAGCGAATTTGGTTCCACGGCCTGCAAAGCGCTTTACCGCTGTGATAGCTGCCGCGAACCCTTCGACTATTTCAAATGTATTTGAGGTTGCCATGACGACGTTTCATTCGCTTACGGTGGCAAAAGTGGAACCGGAAACCCGCGATGCGGTGACCATTACTTTTGCCATACCCGACACGTTACGGGAGGCTTACGCTTTCCGTCCTGGTCAGCACCTGACGCTGAAAACTCGCATTGGCGGTGAAGAACTGCGCCGCTGCTACTCCATCTGCCGTACCGGTACGCCGGGGCAGATTAGCGTTGCGGTAAAAGCCATCGAAGGCGGGCGTTTTTCTCGCTTTGCCCAGAGTGATATTAAGCAAGGTATGGCGTTTGAGGTGATGGTGCCGCAGGGCCACTTCGGCTATCAACCGCAGGCTGAGCGTACCGCACGCTATCTGGCGATTGCCGCCGGTTCTGGCATCACGCCAATGCTGGCGATTATTGAGGCCACGCTTACCACCGAAGCCAATAGCCAGTTCACGCTGATATACGGTAACCGCAGCAGCCAGAGCATGATGTTCCGTCAGGCGCTGGCAGACCTGAAAGATAAATACCCGCAGCGTTTACAGCTGATCAACCTCTTCAGCCAGGAGACGGTCGAAAGCGAATTGCTGTCCGGCCATATCAACAGTGAAAAACTGCACGCGCTGGCCCGCAATCTGGTTCAGTTCGACCAGCTTGATGAAGCGTTTATCTGTGGCCCGGCGGCGATGATGGACGACGCGGAAATCGCGCTGCGCGCACTAGGCCTGCCGGAGAAAGCGATTCACCTGGAGCGCTTTAACACACCGGGCAGCACCCTTAAACGCGTCTCTACTGTTCAGGCTGAAGGGCGCAGCGTGACGATTCGTCACGATGGGCGTGACCGTCAGATCTCTCTGAATGCAGAGGATGACAGCATTCTTGACGCTGCGCTGCGTCAGGGCGCTGACCTGCCGTATGCCTGCAAAGGCGGCGTCTGCGCTACCTGTAAATGCAAGGTGCTGCGCGGCGAAGTGGAGATGGCAACCAACTACAGTCTTGAGCCCGATGAAGTGGCCGCGGGCTATGTGCTGAGCTGCCAGGCGCTGCCGAAAGGCGATGGCGTAATTGTCGATTTTGACGCGAAGGGGATGGCATGAGCGAACTGATCGTTGCACGCCACGAGCGCGTGTTGCTGCTGACGCTGAATCGCCCACAGGCGCGCAATGCTCTGAACAACGCCTTGCTGGAGCAAATCGCCAGCGAACTGGAAAAGGCCGCGCGCGATACGGAAATTTCTGCCTGCGTCATCTTCGGCAATGACCGTTTCTTCGCTGCCGGTGCAGATCTCAATGAGATGGCGGCCAATGATATGCCCGCCACGCTCAACGATATTCGCCCGCGTTTATGGGCGCGTATCGATGCCTTCAACAAACCGCTGATTGCCGCCGTTAACGGCTATGCGCTGGGCGCAGGATACGAACTCGTGCTGTTGTGCGACACGGTGGTCGCGGGTGATAACGCCCGTTTCGGCCTGCCGGAAATCACCCTCGGCATTATGCCGGGCGCAGGCGGCACCCAGCGTTTAATTCGCAGCGTGGGTAAGGCGCTTGCCAGCCGTATGGTGCTGACGGGTGAAGCGATTGACGTTCATCAGGCGCAGCAGGCCGGGCTGGTGAGCGACGTCCACCCGGCAGGTTTAACCCTCGAATACGCTCTGAAACTGGCAAAAACCATCGCCCGCCATTCACCGCTGGCATTACAGGCGGCAAAGCAGGCGCTGCGCCAGTCGCAGGAAGTGGGGCTGCATGCGGGCCTGCAACAGGAGCGCCAGCTGTTTACGCTGCTGAGTGCAACCGAAGATCGTCAGGAAGGCATTAATGCCTTCCTGCAAAAACGCCAACCAGAATTTAAAGGACGTTAATCGTGGATGCTTTTATTTTGAGTCATGTTGAGCAGGGCGTAATGACCATAACGCTTAACCGCCCGGAACGTCTCAACAGCTTTAACGACGTGATGCATCAGCAACTGGCCGAATGCCTGAAGCAGGCAGAGCGTGACGACACTATCCGCTGCCTGCTGATTACCGGTGCGGGGCGCGGTTTTTGTGCCGGGCAGGATCTGAACGACCGTAACGTCGATCCCAACGGTCCGGCACCGGATCTGGGGATGTCCGTTGAACGTTTTTATAACCCGCTGGTGCGCCGTCTGGCAAAGCTGCCGAAACCGGTGATTGCTGCGGTGAACGGTGTCGCGGCTGGTGCAGGCGCAACGCTGGCGCTGGGCTGCGATATGGTGATTGCCGCGCGTTCAGCCAATTTCGTGATGGCGTTCAGTAAGCTGGGGCTGGTGCCCGATTGTGGCGGCACCTGGCTGCTGCCGCGCACTGCCGGGCGCGCACGCGCCATGGGGCTGGCACTGCTGGGCGACAAAATGAGCGCCGAGCAGGCTCAACAGTGGGGCATGATCTGGCAGGTGGTGGATGACGCCGAACTGGCGGATACCAGCCTGACGCTGGCACGCCATTTAGCCACGCAGCCGACCTACGGTTTAGGGCTTATCAAGCAGGCGCTGCTGGCGTCCGAAACGCAAACGCTGGATCAACAACTCGATATGGAACGTGATTTCCAGCGTATGGCCGGGCGCAGCGACGACTACCGCGAAGGCGTCAGTGCGTTTCTGGCGAAACGTCCACCACAGTTCAGCGGGAAATAAGCCATGAGCCATGAAATCAAAACGGTTGCGGTGATCGGCAGCGGCACGATGGGGGCCGGGATCGCGGAGGTAGCCGCGGCGGCAGGGCACGACGTGCTGTTGTTTGATATTAATCAGGATGCGCTCACCCGCGCCATTGATGGCATTCGCCAGCGTCTGACCTCCCGCGTGTCGCGAGGCAAACTGAGTGCCGACGCGTGTGATCAAACGCTGAAAAAAATCTATGCGGTGGCGGATATCGCTTCGCTGGCGCCGGCTAACCTGGTGATTGAAGCGGCCTCAGAACGGCTGGAGGTGAAAAAAGCACTCTTCAGCCAACTGGCAGAAATCTGCCCGCCGCAAACGTTACTTACCAGTAACACGTCTTCCATTTCTATCACGGCTATCGCGGCAGATATTCGCTACCCGGAACGCGTCGCGGGGCTGCACTTCTTTAACCCGGCGCCGGTGATGAAGCTGGTGGAGGTGGTGAGTGGTCTGGCGACGTCGCAGGAAGTGGCTGACACCCTGTGCAACTGCGTGTCTGCGTGGGGTAAAACGCCGGTGCGCTGCCGCTCAACGCCGGGCTTTATTGTTAACCGCATCGCGCGTCCATTCTACGCCGAAGCCTGGCGTGCACTGGAAGAACAGGTTGCGGCACCAGACGTCATTGATGCGGCGCTGCGTGAAGGCGGTGGCTTCCCGATGGGCCCGCTGGCGCTGACCGACATGATTGGGCATGACGTGAACTTTGCGGTCACCAGTTCAGTATTTAATGCCTTCTGGCAAGATCGCCGCTTCTTACCGTCGCTGCTGCAACAGGAACTGGTGCTGGGCGGGCGATTGGGCAAGAAGAGTGGGCAGGGCGTGTATCGCTGGCCGGTGGAAGCCGTCTCTGAACCGTATCTGCCTGAGGTTTTAGCCGTTCCAGGTGAGATTACAGAAAATGGTGACAGTGTCACAATTGGCGATCTCCTGCTGATTGAAACACAAGGCGAAACCGCGCTGGCGCTGGCAATGCGTCATCAGCGCCCGGTTGTAGTGTTTGACCGCATCGAGGGGGATGTGGTGGTGCTCGCTACCGCGCAGACCAATGCTCAGGCCGACACGGATAAAGCGGTGTATTACTTCCAGCAGCAGGGCAACAAAGTGCTACAAATCGCGGATTATCCGGGGTTGTTGGTATGGCGCACGGTCGCCATGCTGGCGAACGAAGCGCTGGATGCTGTGCAGAAACACGTTGCCAGTGAACAGGATATCGATACGGCGATGCGCCTTGGCGTGAACTACCCGAAGGGGCCGTTACAGTGGGGTGCAGAACTGGGCTGGAACAACGTGCTGCGCGTACTGGAAAACCTGCAAGCCCACTACGGTGAAGAGCGTTATCGCCCGAGTTCCTTACTGCGCCAGCGCGCGCTACTGGAGAGCCATCATGAATAACGCCTGGCGTAATGCCCACGCGATGTATGAGCGCGACACCTGCGCACAGGCCCTGGGTATCGACATTATCGAAATGGACGATGGTTTTGCGGTGCTCACCATGACCGTCGCGCCGCAGATGCTGAACGGTCACCAGACCTGCCACGGCGGGCAACTGTTTTCACTGGCGGATACCGCTTTCGCTTACGCCTGTAACAGCCAGGGGCTGGCTGCGGTGGCGTCGGCCTGCTCGATAGATTTCCTGCGACCTGGCTTTGCGGGTGACAAACTCACCGCCACTGCCCGGGTAAAACATCAGGGCAAGCAGACCGGCGTCTATGACATTGAAATTGTGAACCAACAACAAAAAACGGTAGCCCTGTTTCGCGGTAAATCCCACCGCATCGGCGGCACGGTAACAGGAGAAGCCTGATGCGTGATGCATTTATTTGTGACGGAATTCGTACCCCGATTGGCCGCTATGCGGGCGCGCTGTCGGGTGTCCGTGCCGACGACCTCGCCGCCGTGCCGCTGCGTGAACTGCTGGCACGTAACCCAAAGCTCGACCCAACGCGTATTGATGATGTGATCCTCGGTTGTGCTAACCAGGCAGGGGAAGATAACCGCGATGTGGCGCGTATGGCGCTGCTGCTGGCGGGCTATCCGCAGGATGTTTCCGGTACCACCATTAACCGCCTTTGCGGCTCGGGTCTCGATGCGATTGGCTTTGCGGCCCGCGCGATTAAAGCCGGTGATTCAGACCTGTTGGTGGCGGGCGGCGTGGAATCGATGTCGCGTGCGCCGTTTGTGATGGGCAAGGCCACTGCGCCTTTCCAGCGTCAGGCCGAGATGTTTGATACCACCATCGGCTGGCGTTTTGTGAACCCGCTCATGCAGCAACAATTTGGAACTGACAGCATGCCGGAAACGGCGGAGAATGTAGCTGAATTGTTAAAAATTAGCCGTGACGATCAGGATGCTTTTGCTTATCGCAGCCAACAGCGTGCCGCGAAAGCGCAGCGTGATGGCGTGTTTGCTGAAGAGATTGTCGCGGTGCGGGTGCCAGGCAAAAAAGGCACGTTTACTGAGGTGCTGGATGACGAACATCTGCGCCCGGAAACCACGCTGGAACAGCTGGGCAAACTGAAAGCGCCGTTCCGCGCGAATGGCGTGATCACGGCAGGCAATGCCTCAGGTGTAAACGATGGCGCGGCGGCACTGATCATCGCCAGTGAACAGCAGGCCATCGCGCAGGGGCTGACGCCGCGTGCGCGTATCGTTGCCATGGCGACGGCGGGCGTTGAGCCGCGTCTGATGGGGCTGGGCCCGGTACCTGCGGTGCGTAAAGTGCTGGAGCGTGCAGGTTTAAGTATCACCGATATGGATGTTATCGAGCTGAATGAAGCCTTCGCCGCGCAGGCGCTGGGCGTGCTCAGACAGTTAGGGCTGCCGGACGAGGCGCCGCATATTAACCCCAACGGAGGCGCCATCGCCTTAGGCCATCCGTTAGGTATGAGCGGCGCGAGACTGGCACTTACCGCCAGCCTCGAGCTGCAGCGCCGTCAGGGCCGCTATGCCCTGTGTACGATGTGTGTTGGTGTGGGTCAGGGCATTGCCATGATCCTGGAGCGTGTGTGAGCTAATTTTTACCTGCGAGTACCCTATAATGACAACAAATACAATGCTGGACCCAATCGAAAAAGCATCGCTGGACGAACTGCAGGCACTGCAAACGCAACGCCTGAAATGGACGCTGAAACACGCCTACGAAAATGTGCCGATGTATCGCCGCAAATTCGATGAAGCAGGCGTTCACCCTGATGATTTCAACGAACTGAAAGACATCGAAAAATTCCCGTGTACCACTAAGCAGGATCTGCGTGATAACTATCCGTTCGGCATGTTTGCCGTACCGATGGAGCAAGTGGTGCGCGTACATGCCTCTTCCGGCACCACCGGTAAACCGACCGTGGTCGGTTACACTCAAAATGACATCAGTACCTGGGCCGATATTGTGGCGCGTTCTCTGCGCGCGGCAGGCGGCACGCCGAAAGATAAAATCCACGTTGCTTACGGTTATGGCCTGTTCACCGGCGGGCTGGGCGCGCACTACGGCGCGGAACGTCTGGGGGCAACGGTTATTCCGATGTCCGGTGGTCAGACCGAGAAGCAGGCACAGCTTATCCGCGATTTCCAGCCGGATATGATTATGGTCACGCCATCTTACTGCCTGAATCTGATTGAAGAACTGGAACGCCAGATGGGCGGTGATGCGACGCAATGTTCCCTGCGCGTCGGCGTGTTTGGCGCGGAGCCGTGGACGATGGCGATGCGTAAAGAGATTGAGCGTCGTCTGGGTATTACCGCGCTGGATATCTATGGCCTGTCTGAAGTGATGGGGCCGGGCGTGGCGATGGAGTGTATCGAAACCGCCGATGGCCCGACCATCTGGGAAGATCACTTCTATCCAGAAATTGTTAACCCGAACGATGGCACGGTGCTGAATGACGGCGAACATGGTGAACTGCTGTTTACGACGTTGACCAAAGAAGCGCTGCCGGTGATTCGTTATCGCACCCGCGATCTGACGCGTCTGTTGCCGGGTACCGCACGTACCATGCGCCGTATGGATCGCATCAGCGGGCGCAGCGATGACATGCTGATTATTCGCGGTGTGAATGTCTTCCCGTCTCAACTGGAAGAAGAGATTGTGAAGTTTGAACATCTTTCACCGCATTACCAGTTGGAAGTGAATCGTCGCGGTCATCTTGATTCGCTGTCGATTCAGGTGGAGCTCAAAGAGAGTAGCTTGTACCTGAGCCACGAACAACGCTGCCAGGTGTGCCACCAGTTGCGTCACCGCATTAAATCGATGGTCGGGATTTCCACCGATGTGACGATCGTTAACTGCGGCGCGATCCCGCGTTCCGAAGGTAAAGCGTGCAGAGTTTTTGATTTGCGTAAGATTGCTAACGTCTGATAACACCTTACCCCTCTCCCTCTCCCAGAGGGAGAGGGGACAGTCTGCTGCGGTCTTCTCCCTCTCCCTTTGGGAGAGGGCCGGGGTGAGGGGAAACCTATGCTATGATTCATAAATCAAAACAATAACAACAGGATGAATCAGATGAGTAAAATCGATACCTTCATTCAGCAGGCCGTGTCATCAGTGCCCATTAGCGGCACGTCGCTGATTGCCTCGCTGTATGGTGATTCCCTGTTGCATCGCGGCGGAACTGTCTGGCTGGGTAGCCTGGCGGCAATGCTCGAAGGCCTGGGATTTGGGGAACGTTTTGTCCGTACCGCACTGTTTCGCCTTAACAAAGAGGGCTGGCTGGATGTGGAACGCATCGGCCGCCGCAGCTTTTATCGCCTGAGTGATAAAGGCCAGCGCTTAACTCGCCGGGCGGAAAATAAAATTTATCGTGCGGAAACGCCGACCTGGGATGGCACCTGGCTGTTGTTACTCTCCGAAGGTCTGGATCGCGCAACACTTTCAGACGTCAAAAAACAGCTTATCTGGCAAGGGTTTGGCACGTTAGCACCCAGCCTGATGGCCTCTCCATCACAAAAACTGGCGGATGTGCAATCACTGCTGCATGAAGCGGGTGTGGCGGAAAACGTCATCTGCTTTGAAGCGCATTCCCCACTGGCGTTGTCGCGTGCGGCGTTAAGAGCCCGTGTGGAAGAGTGCTGGCAACTGACCGAACAGAACGCCATGTACGACACGTTTATCCAGCTGTTCCGCCCACTGCTGCCGCTGCTGCGTGAGGTGGATGCGGATGAACTCACGCCTGAACGCTGCTTCCAGATCCAACTGCTCTTGATTCACTTTTATCGCCGCGTGGTGCTGAAAGATCCATTGCTGCCGGAGGAGTTGCTTCCGGCGCACTGGCTCGGCGGCTCGGCGCGCCAGCTCTGTATCAATATTTATCAACGTGTGGCACCTGCCGCGCTGGCTTTTGTCAGCGAAAAAGGCGAAACCCCGGTCGGCGAACTGCCTTCACCGGGAACGCTGTTCTATCAACGATTTGGCGGGTTGCCGGTAAGCGAAGGGAGGTCTTATGCCAGTGTATCAGATTGATGGCTTAACCCCGGTAGTGCCGGATGAGAGCTATGTGCATCCTACCGCCGTATTAATTGGTGACGTCATCCTGGGTAAAGGGGTGTATGTCGGCCCAAATGCCAGCCTGCGTGGCGACTTTGGGCGCATTGTGGTGAAAGATGGTGCGAACATTCAGGATAATTGCGTCATGCACGGTTTTCCGGAGCAGGACACCGTCGTGGAAGAAGACGGGCATATTGGCCACAGTGCGATTCTGCACGGTTGTGTGATACGCCGTAATGCGCTCGTCGGAATGAATGCTGTAGTGATGGACGGGGCGGTGATCGGCGAAAACAGTATTGTCGGTGCAGCAGCGTTTGTGAAAGCCAAAGCAGAAATGCCCGCTAATCATCTGATTATTGGTAGCCCGGCAAAAGCCATTCGTGAACTCACTGAGCAGGAGATGGCGTGGAAAAAGCAGGGCACGCGGGAATATCAGGTGCTGGTTGAACGCTGCAAAAAAACAATGCATCAGGTCGAGCCGCTACGTGCAATAGAAGAGGGGCGGAAGCGATTGATATTTGATGAAAGTTTACGGCCTAAATCGGCGCATTAAGAAAAAGGCAGGAATAGCATTCCTGCCTTTTTTTTGGGAGACGTAAAGAATTACCTTAAAGTATGTCTAATAGACAAAATGTGATTACAAATGTGGATGTTGTTGTGCTCTTACCGTCATTAAATAACATTTTTGAATATGTTAAAAAGCAAATCGCACATTACAGAGTGTTTTAGGTTTTATTTATTCATTGGGTTTATGAGTTAAGTTATTCTAAAAATATTATAAAGTTGAATGGCGTGGTTTTGATATATAAAATTCGCACTAGGCAATTTCTAACAAAAATTGATTTCGGATGCGACCTGTCTGAGCCATTTTCAATGGCTTAAAGCAATTGAGTGTTTATTTTCTCGTTCATCCAGAATGAAAAGGATTTCTCATGCAAAAGAAAACACTATTATCTGCGTGTATCGCTATAGCGTTAAGTGGCCAAAGCTGGGGGGCAGAAATAACAGAAGGTGAGGGTGCAGATAGTATGCGCAGAAGCTCTCAAATGACATGTCTATCCGGAGGCCACGCCCAGCCTCCAGCGAAATTGAAAACAGTCCCAGAAAAATGCGCTGTCACTACAAATAATGGTTTTAGCTCCTTACTGGCATTAGGTACCACGACGATCCTGACAACACTCGCAGTGATTGAACTGTCTCATGGTGATGATCATGCTGCTCGAACGTCTTCTCCCCAGCCCACACCGCCAGATGCGAATGGCCCTCTACCGCCACCTCTACCCAATGATGATGATTCAGTTACACCTGTAAAACCAGATAGCGGCGATTATGTCACGCCGCCTGATAGCGGCGATGATGTTACTCCACCCGACAATAGCGGTGATGATGTTGACCTACCGAGAACAGAACCCGTTGTCTTTGATAACAATGTGACATGGGACAAGGACGCGCAAACCCTGAAGATTCGCGGGGCAACGTTCACATATATACAGAATGTCGATGGTAGCTACACGCTGTCGGCAAAAGATGGCCGAAAAACCATGGTGACTGAGTGGGAAAACCATGAAGAGACTCATACCGCCATCTTTAGTGGAGTGAGTACCACAGGTGATACGGAATGGCGCTATGATGACGAAGGTAAACTCCACGTCACACAGTTAGCCAGCGTCGTGTCTGATGGAACAAAGGGCAGAATAATTACCGTTAATGATGCGATTATCACTGACCAGGGCGGCAATACCGCCCTGAATGGCGGTACGGTGATGATGATTAATGGTGACAACATTGCGCTGACAAACGAGGGTAAAACAGAGGCTATCGGTGAAGATTCGGTGGTCGGTATCCTGACCGGCGATAATATAACCATTAATAATAACGGTCAGACGGTGGTCGATGCTGGCACGGCGGTTATCGTCAATGGCGATCGTACAATCTTAAATAACACGGGCGACTCCACCGTCAATAACGGTGGAACAGGGGCCTTTATTATCGGTAATGATGTCAGGACCGATAATAAAGGCCATATGACGGTTGATGGGCAAAATTCAACGGGCAGCAAAATCGTTGGTAATAATGCGACGGTTATACAGGAAGGGGATTTATACGTTAGCAATGCTGCTCGGGGCATTGATGTTGAGGGTTATGGCGCGATCGTCAGCAACAAAGGCAATGTAGCGGTCGTGGATGAAAAATCGCAGGGTGTTTCGCTCAGTGGTGATGCGTCGACGTTCATTAACAGGGGGGATATTTCCGTCAGTAATGGCAGTTCAGAGGTCAATGCGACAGGGATTCTGAGGCTTTGTTGAATAAATCAGATTTCGGGTAAGTCTCCCCCGTAGCGGGTTGTGTTTTCAGGCAATACGCACGCTTTCAGGCATACCTGCTTTCGTCATTTTGTTCAGCGCTCGTACCAGGGCCATAGCCTCCGCAACCTGACCATCGTAGTCACGCAGCGTCAGTGAACCCCCGAACAGCTGTTTTACCCGGTACATCGCCGTTTCCGCTATCGAGCGACGGTTGTAATCTGTTGTCCATTTCCACCGCGCATTACTCCCGGTCATTCGCTGATTAGCCACTGCACGGTTACGGTCTGCATATTCACCGGGCCAGTAACCCGCGCCTTTTCGGGGTGGGATAAGCGCGCTGATTTTCTTACGCCGCAGTTCATCGTGACAGAGCCGGGTGTCGTAAGCGCCGTCTGCCGATGCTGCCCTGATTTTTCTGTGAGTCTGCCGGATAAGACCCGGGAAGGCTTCTGAGTCCGTCACATTGTTCAGCGACAGGTCTGCACAGATGATTTCATGTGTGTTGCTGTCAACTGCCAGATGCAGCTTACGCCAGATACGGCGGCGTTCCTGACCATGCTTTTTGACTTTCCACTCGCCTTCACCGAAGACCTTCAGCCCGGTGGAATCAATTACCAGGTGTGCGATTTCACCCCGGGTGGGCGTTTTGAAACTGATATTAACCGACTTTGCCCGCCT
>NZ_VTZO01000045.1:21147-38990 GCF_008369545.1 Pseudocitrobacter sp. 73
TTGTAGGTGGGCCAGTTGGTTATTTTGAACTTTTGCTTTGCCACGGAACGGTCTGCGTTGTCGGGAAGATGCGTGATCTGATCCTTCAACTCAGCAAAAGTTCGATTTATTCAACAAAGCCGGATTCTGATTGAGGGTGATCATTCTACCCTTATCAATGTGGGGGACATCATTGCTGATAATTTCAGTACCGGGATTCGCATCATCGGAGATGATGGTCTGATTTCTCTGGCTGGCCGTGTGGATGTAGGGAATTATTCAACCGGTCTGGATGTGTCTGGAAATAATAACACCATGACGCTGGCGACAAATGAGCTTAATGTGACCGGCAGTGTTGCGACAGGGGTAAATGTAGCCGGTGATGGCAATGAAGTTGAAATTACCGGTAATATTCTGGTGGATAAAAATCAGGCCGGAGAGCATTCAATTAATGACTTTTTTACCCCTTCTGTTGGCATTCAGGTGCAGGGACACGACAATAATATCGTATTAAATGGCAATCTTACCGTTGTTGCTGACAGTGAAGTCACTTCTCGTATCTATAATGAAATGGATGGCAGCCAGGAAAATATTAATGGTCTGGTTGTGTCGGGTGACGGTAATACCGTCGAAATTAATGGTGGTATCCATTTAGCTGGCGAAGAAAATACTCTACAGGATGGCTCCACACCTGCTTTAAAACGTAATGGTTATGGCGATACGCCTGTTATCAAAATCGATGGGCACTCTACTCTGTATCTAAATGGGGATTCAACAATCAGTGGTGTTTTTCCGCTTGGATTATGCGATATCATTCAACTGAATAACCGAGCCCATTTAGAACTTGGCCGCAACGCCACTTTTATCCTAAAAGATATAAATACATTTGATCATTATAATAGTGACACATCACAGGTTGTACTGGTGAATTCCGGTTCGCAGATGATAAATAATGGTGATGTAGAACTGGGTAATATTGGCTTTGCCAGGGCTACTGGTGAAGAGTCGCTAGCTGTAAATAATAACAACGTAACGATTTCTATCTACGGCGTAGAGGGGAATACATCAGACTCTGCTAGTTCTGCGTATTTGAGTGTGTATGGTGGTCGAGTTGTTAATAACAGTGCCATCACCAGTAAGGTACTCGCGCAGGGACGTATTTTCAATAGTCTGAACGCTCAAGGTTTGAGTGACCCTTTAATTTTTAATAATCAAGTCATTAGTCTGACGGGGATGACGGCAGGCAACAATGGCACCGCTTTAAATAATACTGCCGGTGAGATCCAAATGTACGGCCGGGGGAGTGTTGGCATGCTGGCCTCCAATAATTCAACCATTGACAATATGGGTAAGATTTTCATTGACGCATTATGGGTTGATGAAAACGATACTTCCAGTCTGGCGTCCAATATCGCTCATGACAGCGCCAAAGATTATGCTGTCGGGATGGCTGTGGGTACAGACAGTTCTGGTGCCAGCGTTAATTCTACCGCCATTAACCAGCAGGGTGGTGAAATAACACTCTATAATTCCGGTGCCGGTATGGCTGCGATGAAGCCAGGTAACATTATTATTAACCAGGGAACTATAAATCTGGAAGTAAATGAAAATGATGATGATACGCTGGGGCCAAATAAATTGGTCGGCATGGCTGTTTACAATGGTGCCACTGCGATTAATGATCAGACGGGCATCATCAATATTAATGCTGAAAACGGGCAGGCGTTCTATAACGATGGCAGCGGGACTATCGTTAATTACGGAACCATCTGTACTTTTGGGAAATGCCAGGACAATAACGCCTATAACCCGACTGACGGGTTTGTTTCATTAAGCTGGAGAAATGGTGACATTATTTCGGCTGACGGGGAAACGCTTAACCTGTATTCATATGGCGGTACTACTGATATCACGGCAACCGCCGAAACCCTGGTAACAAACACGGGTACGGTCACCGGGGGACCTGTCACCGTGGCTGACTTTGGTCATCTGGTCAATGAAACCACGGGCAGTATTATTGAGGTTGATATCGCAACCGGTGGGGAATACACCAATAAGGGCACGACAAAAACCGTTTCTGTGGATGGCGGCGTGTTCACGAACGAAGGTACGGTGACCGGGCAAGTCGGAACGACTGTTGCAGGATCGGTTATTCACAACTCAGGCAGCATCAACACGGTTGACCAGTGGGCCAGCAATTTTTATAACACCGGAACGGTGAACGCCTGGAAAGGTTCTTCCGGGTCTGCCGTAATGAATAATCAGGCCGGTGGAAAAGTAGAGAAAATAACTTTTGCTGCAGCCTCTACCTTTAATAATGCTGGTACCGTACATAACGCATCGGTTGATAAAGGTGGCACCTTCAACAATCTGGAAGGCGGTGTGGCAACGGTGGCGACGAATGCGCTGTGGACAGGACATTTTAATAACTGGGGGACAGTTGAAGGTGACATGAGAATTAGCACCGGTGGTGATGGGCATACGTTCTATAATGGCCAGTCTGGCGTCATCAACGGGCAGATCCTGACATCAAACACGGCCAGCAAGGCAATAAACGACGGCATTATTAATATCGACAAAAATAGTAATGTGGCGATGTCGGCGCACGGTAAAGCCAAAATGATCAACAACGGCACCATAAACGTTGGCACGCAAGGAACCAGCAGGACAGGCATGATAGGGATGCAACTGGAGTCCGATGCCACGGCTGATGCGGTGATTGAGAATAACGGCACCATCAATATATATGCCAGCAATTCATATGCCTTCAGCAAGCTCGGGAGCAATGGTCATATTGTTAACAACGGCACTGTTTATATTGACGACAACGTGAATGGTTCCGGATTGATTAAACAATCTGGCACGGCGATAGAGGGCAGTGGCGAAGGGGGAGACGGTACGGAAGTACACTATGTCGACTTTACCGCGCCGGAAGAACCCACCATTACGCCATACGACGGCAGCTATTCTTCTTCCGTTAGCCGCAACGATGGCATGAACAACCTCAATGGTTACGTGGTGGGGACGAACGCCGACGGTAGCGCCGGTAAGCTGATGGTCAATAACGCCAGTATGAATGGCGTGGAGATCAACACTGCTTTTGCGGCGGGAACGGCGGACAAAACCGTCAGCTTTGATGATGTGGTGCAAGGCAGCAACCTGACCGATGCGCAAGCGATCACTTCGACATCTGTTGTCTGGCAGGCGACAGGCAGTACCGACGCCAGCGGCAACGTTGACGTGACCATGAGCAAAAACGCCTACACCGATGTCGCAACCGATGCTTCGGTAAATGACGTGGCGAAAGCGCTGGATGCGGGTTACACCAATAACGAGCTGTATACCAGCCTGAACGTTGGCACCACCGCAGAGCTGAACAGCGCGCTGAAACAAGTTAGCGGGAGCCAGGCCACCACGGTATTCCGTGAGGCGCGCGTGTTGAGTAACCGCTTCAGCATGTTGGCGGACGCAGCACCGAAGATGGGCAACGGTCTGGCATTTAACGTGGTGGCGAAAGGCGATCCGCGTGCTGAGCTGGGTAACAATACCGAGTACGACATGCTGGCGCTGCGTAAAACCCTCGACCTGAGCGAAAACCAGACCATGAGCCTGGAGTACGGTATCGCCCGTCTGGACGGCGACGGTGCGCAGAAAGCAGGTGATAATGGCGTCACCGGCGGCTACAGCCAGTTCTTTGGCCTGAAGCATCAGATGTCCTTTGACAACGGTATGAGCTGGAATAACGCGCTGCGTTACGATATTCACCAACTGGACAGCAGCCGTTCGGTGGCTTATGGCGACATCAGCAAAACGGCGGATACCAACGTGAAACAGCAGTATCTGGAGTTCCGCAGTGAAGGGGCGAAAACCTTTGAACCACGTGCCGGATTGAAAATCACGCCATATGCCGGAGTGAAGCTGCGTCATACGCTCGAAGGCGGCTATCAGGAGCGCAATGCCGGAGATTTTAATCTGAGCATGAACAGCGGCAGCGAAACGGTGGTGGACAGCATCGTTGGGCTGAAGCTGGACTACGCAGCCAAAGACGGCTGGAGCGCGAACGCCACGCTGGAAGGCGGACCGAACCTGAGCTACAGCAAGAGCCAGCGTACAGCAAGCCTGGCAGGCGCAGGCAGCCAGCACTTTAATGTCGATGACGGGCAGAAGGGCGGCGGCATCAACAGCCTGGCAAGCGTCGGCGTGAAGTACAGCAGCAAAGAGAGCTCGCTGAATCTGGATGCCTATCACTGGAAAGAAGACGGTATCAGCGATAAAGGCGTGATGCTGAACTTTAAGAAAACGTTCTGATGTTTGTTTTGCCGGATGGCGGTGCGAGCACCTTATCCGGCCTACAGGTACATCACCCGTAGGCCCGGTAAGCGCAGCGCCACCGGGCAATAATACGTGTGCCGGATAAGACGTTGTACTCATCCGGCATTTTTTTACACATTCGCATTTATTACACATTTCCTCCCCGCGCGTTCATTTCTATACTGTGGGCTCTTAATCTGCCTTAAACAGGACAGGGTGTTATGAGCAACAACAGTGGTACGTTTACTCTTGGTTCAAAATCGGTAAAACGACTGGGTTATGGCGCGATGCAACTGGCTGGCCCCGGTGTCTTTGGGCCGCCAAAAGATCGCCATGTTGCTATTACAGTATTGCGTGAAGCGCTGGCGCTGGGTGTGAATCATATCGACACCAGTGACTTTTATGGCCCACACGTGACAAACCAGATTATCCGTGAAGCCCTGCATCCGTATCCGGATGACCTGACGATTGTCACCAAAATTGGCGCGCGTCGCGGGAACGATGCTTCATGGCTTCCGGCATTCTCCCCTGAGGAACTCAAGCAGGCAGTACACGATAACCTGCGTAACCTCGGCCTGGACGTGCTGGATGTGGTTAACCTGCGCGTGATGCTCGGCGACGGTCACGGCCCGGCAGAAGGGTCGATTGAAGCTAACTTTACCGTACTGGCCGAATTGCAACAGCAGGGGCTGGTGAAACATATCGGCCTGAGCAACGTTACACCGACGCAGGTGGCTGAAGCGCGTAAAATTGCGGAAATCGTCTGCGTGCAGAACGAATACAACATCGCACACCGTGCCGACGACGCGTTGATTGACGCGCTGGCGCGTGACGGTATCGCCTACGTGCCGTTCTTCCCGCTCGGTGGTTTTACGCCGCTGCAATCGTCAACGCTTTCGGATGTGGCTGCAAGCCTTGGTGCGACGCCGATGCAGGTGGCGCTGGCGTGGTTATTGCAACGTTCGCCGAATATCCTGTTGATTCCAGGTACTTCTTCGGTGGGGCATTTGCGGGAGAATATGGCGGCAGGGGAATTAGTGCTAACTGATGACGTGCTGGCTACGCTTAACAGCATTGCGAAAAATGCGGATTAAATAAAAAGGCCTCCCGATTTCGCGGGAGGCCTTTTAAATCTTACGCTGCAACCACGGCGTCAATTGCCGCTTTTGCATCTGCCTGCGCTTTGGCCGCCATTTCCGGGCCATACGCGATACCTTCAGCAAAGACGAATTTCACGTCGGTCAGGCCGATAAAGCCCAGGAAGGTAGACAGGTACGGAGTCACCTGGTCAGTCGGGGTATCTTTATGAATACCGCCACGGCTGGTGATCACCACGGTTTTCTTACCGGTAACCAGGCCTTCAGGACCTTTCTCGGTGTAACGGAAGGTCACGCCAGCACGAGCAACCAGGTCAAAATAGTTTTTCAGCTGGGTAGAGATGTTGAAGTTGTACATCGGTGCTGCAATCACGATAACGTCGTGGGCTTTCAGTTCAGCAATCAGCTCGTCAGACAGCGCCAGTGCTTCCTGTTGACGCGGCGTCAGCGGGGAATCGCTTGGACGCAGTGCGCCAACCAGTTCGCCATCCAGCACCGGCACCGGGTTAGCGGCCAGGTCACGAACGGTGATTTCATCCGCGCTGTGTTTTTCACGCCACTGTTCAACAAAATAGTCGGACAGCTGATTAGACTGGGAGTAGCCTGCCAGGATGCTGGATTTCAGAACCAATACTTTGCTCATGGGTGTTTCCTTTATACTTTGAGTGACGGGCCTTGCCCGGTTGCTTGCAGACACTTTATTCACAATCCTGCCACAGGGATAGCGCAATATATCGAATCCTCTGTTCGATTTTTTTGAATAACTGACTTTCCTTTCTATACCGCACACCGGGAAAACCGTTCGGTATCAGGCCTGGTGTGGTATTCTGGAGGGAACATATGACGAGAACATTTCCGGCACACAGATGCCCGATAACGCTATGACAGAACAACAAAAAATCACCTTCGCGACGCTGAATCAGCAACTCAATGCATTAACGCTGCGCGATAAACAGCGCTTTGCCCGTCGCCTGCACGGTGTGAAGAAGGTTAAAAATCCTGATGCACAACAGGCCATTTACCAGGAAATGGCGAAAGAGATTGAACTGGCAGCAGGTAAAGTCCTGCTGCGCGAAGCCGCACGCCCGGACATTACCTATCCGGATAACCTGCCGGTTAGCCAGAAAAAACAGGACATTCTGGAGGCGGTGCGCGATAACCAGGTGGTGATTGTCGCCGGGGAAACGGGGTCCGGGAAAACCACCCAGTTACCGAAGATTTGTATGGAGCTGGGTCGTGGCATCAGAGGGCTGATTGGCCATACCCAGCCGCGTCGTCTGGCGGCGCGTACCGTGGCGAACCGTATTGCGGAAGAGCTGAAAACGGAGCCGGGTGGTTGCATCGGTTATAAAGTTCGTTTTAGCGATCACGTTAGTGACAACACAATGGTCAAGCTGATGACCGACGGTATTCTGCTGGCAGAAATCCAGCAGGACCGCCTGTTGATGCAGTACGACACCATCATTATCGATGAAGCGCACGAACGCAGCCTGAACATCGACTTTTTACTCGGTTACCTGAAAGAGCTGCTGCCGCGCCGTCCTGATCTGAAAATTATCATCACTTCGGCAACCATCGACCCGGAACGCTTCTCGCGCCACTTTAATAATGCGCCGATTATCGAAGTTTCAGGGCGTACCTATCCGGTGGAAGTGCGTTATCGCCCGATTGTCGAAGAGGCGGATGATACCGAGCGCGATCAGTTACAGGCCATTTTTGACGCTGTGGATGAACTGGGGCGGGAGAGTGCGGGCGACATCCTGATCTTTATGAGCGGGGAGCGTGAAATTCGCGATACCGCCGATGCGCTCAGCAAGCGGGATCTGCGCCATACAGAGATCCTGCCGTTGTACGCGCGACTCTCCAACAGTGAACAGAATCGCGTCTTCCAGTCGCATAGCGGGCGTCGCATTGTTCTGGCGACCAACGTCGCCGAAACCTCGCTGACCGTGCCGGGTATTAAATACGTTATCGACCCCGGTACCGCGCGCATCAGCCGCTACAGCTTCCGCACCAAAGTGCAACGACTGCCGATTGAGCCGGTGTCCCAGGCATCTGCAAACCAGCGTAAAGGCCGCTGTGGGCGTGTCTCGGAAGGGATCTGTATTCGACTCTATTCGGAAGATGATTTCCTGTCGCGCCCGGAATTTACCGATCCGGAGATTCTGCGTACCAACCTGGCCTCGGTTATTTTGCAGATGACTGCGCTGGGGCTCGGAGATATTGCCGCTTTCCCGTTTGTAGAAGCGCCGGATAAACGCAATATTCAGGATGGTGTGCGTCTGCTGGAAGAGCTCGGCGCAATCACCACGGACGAACAGCAAACCGCCTATAAACTGACCCCTCTTGGGCGCCAGCTGTCGCAACTGCCGGTTGACCCGCGTCTGGCGCGTATGGTGCTGGAAGCGCAAAAACATGGCTGCGTGCGCGAAGCGATGATTATTACCTCGGCCTTGTCTATCCAGGATCCGCGCGAGCGCCCGATGGATAAACAGCAGGCGTCGGATGAAAAACATCGCCGTTTCCATGACAAAGAATCTGACTTCCTCGCGTTCGTGAACCTGTGGAATTACCTCGGAGAGCAGCAAAAGGCGCTGTCATCGAATGCCTTCCGCCGCCAGTGCCGCACGGATTTCCTTAACTATTTGCGCGTACGCGAATGGCAGGATATTTACACCCAACTGCGCCAGGTCGTGAAAGAACTGGGTATTCCGGTCAACAGCGAACCGGCGCAATATCGCGAAATTCATATCGCGCTGCTCACCGGTCTGCTTTCCCATATCGGTATGAAAGATGCTGATAAACAGGAATTTACCGGCGCACGTAATGCGCGCTTTTCGATATTCCCTGGTTCTGGTTTATTCAAAAAACCGCCGAAATGGACCATGGTTGCCGAACTGGTGGAAACCAGCCGTCTGTGGGGCCGTATCGCCGCGCGCATCGACCCGGAATGGGTAGAACCGGTTGCCCAGCATCTGATTAAACGTTCTTACAGTGAGCCGCACTGGGAGCGAGCGCAGGGCGCAGTTATGGCGACCGAGAAAGTGACCGTATACGGGTTGCCGATCGTTGCCGCGCGTAAGGTGAACTACAGCCAGATTGACCCGGCGCTGTGCCGTGAGCTGTTTATTCGCCATGCGCTGGTGGAAGGCGACTGGCAGACACGTCATGCGTTCTTCCGCGATAACCTGAAACTGCGCAGTGAAATTGAAGAGCTTGAGCACAAATCGCGTCGTCGCGACATTCTGGTTGATGACGAAACGCTGTTTGAGTTTTACGACCAGCGCATCAGCCACGATGTCATCTCCGCTCGTCATTTTGATAACTGGTGGAAAAAGGCCAGCCGCGAAACGCCGGATTTGCTCAACTTTGAAAAGAGCATGCTGATTAAAGAGGGGGCGGAGAAAGTCAGCAAGCTTGACTACCCCAACTTCTGGCACCAGGGCAATCTTAAGCTACGCCTGAGCTATCAGTTTGAGCCCGGGGCAGATGCGGACGGCGTTACCGTACACATTCCCCTGCCGCTGCTCAACCAGGTGGAGGAGAGCGGGTTCGAGTGGCAGATCCCAGGCCTGCGTCGTGAACTGATTATCGCGCTGATTAAATCGTTGCCGAAACCAGTGCGTCGTAACTTTGTGCCTGCGCCTAACTATGCGGAAGCGTTCTTAGGTCGCGTCACGCCGCTGGAACTGCCGTTGCTCGACAGCCTGGAGCGCGAACTGCGCCGTATGACCGGGGTCACCGTTGACCGCGACGCCTGGCAGTGGGATCAGGTACCCGATCACCTGAAAGTCACATTCCGGGTGGTGGATGACAAAAACAAGAAACTTCAGGAAGGGCGCTCCCTTCAGGCGCTGAAAGATACCCTTAAAGGGAAAGTTCAGGAAACGCTTTCCGCCGTTGCCGATGATGGTATCGAGCAAAGCGGGTTGCATATCTGGAGCTTCGGTAATTTACCGGATCACTACGAGCAGAAACGTGGCAACTACAAAGTGAAGGCCTGGCCTGCGCTGGTCGATGAGCGTGAAAGCGTAGCGATTAAGCTTTTTGATAATCCGCAGGAACAACAGCAGGCTATGTGGCGTGGTTTACGTCGCTTGCTGCTGCTGAACATTCCGTCGCCAATTAAATATCTGCATGAGAAATTGCCGAACAAAGCCAAGCTGGGACTCTACTTTAACCCATACGGTAAAGTGCTGGATCTCATTGATGACTGCATCTCCTGCGGTGTTGATAAGATGATCGATGATGCGGGTGGCCCGGTATGGACTGAAGAAGGCTTCACGAAGCTGCACGATAAAGTACGAGCTGAACTGAATGAAACCGTCGTCGAAATCGCCAAACAGGTCGAACAGATCCTGACGGCGGTCTTCAATATCAACAAACGTCTGAAAGGGCGTGTGGATATGACCATGGCGCTGGGCCTGTCGGATATTAAAGCGCAGATGGGCGGGCTGGTTTATCGCGGTTTTGTCACCGGCAACGGTTTCAAACGCCTGGGTGATACGCTGCGCTATTTGCAGGCGATTGAGAAACGACTGGAAAAACTGGCCATCGATCCGCACCGTGACCGTGCGCAGATGCTGAAAGTGGAAAGCGTGCAGCAGGTCTGGCAGCAGTGGTTGAATAAACTGCCACCAGCCCGTCGGGATGACGATGACGTGCAGGAGATCCGCTGGATGATTGAAGAGCTGCGCGTCAGTTTCTTTGCTCAGCAGTTGGGCACACCGTATCCCATTTCCGATAAACGCGTGTTGCAGGCGATGGAGCAGATTAGCGCATAACGTTTTTCTGTTCAGTAAACGCTCTTAGAAGCCCGGTTAGCGCATGCTGCCGGGCTTCTTTATGGATTCTGAAAAACGCTGGCAGGCGTACTCCGTATGGGCGCGCAGGAGTAATCTATGCGCGTGCAGATCGGCGATCAGGGTGGGGCGGTAGCGTTGGTATGGATTCGGAACCAAACCAAAGATTTTGGTTTTCCTGATATAGAAGAGAAGGTTCAATGACAGACATTTTGAAGGAAGACGAATATCAGGAAATAGTAAGCGCAGCAGAACAACAAACACTTGATGCAGTATTATGTTATTCAACCTCTCGAAATAGTGCTCGCGATGACAGTTTTGACACAAGAAAACGCATCTTTTTTTATGTTCTCTCGCGCTTACTGACCGAGGGGCGGATTAAGCTTGCAAAAAATGGGCGGTTCCTGAATGGGACTATACAAGAGCAAATAGATTGCTTTAAATCTGCTTATCCCGATAGTGAAGAAGAACTGGATGACGGAATTTGTTTTTTTGATGACAATTGCCCCGGTGGCGCGGTTTGGATACTTGAGGATGGTTTTTTAGTCTGGAGCTGAGAACTTGATAACAATATATGGATTAAAAAGAAACAATTAAACAAGTTTTGAATCTGGAATTTGATTCTTCGGGGGCGAATAGCGGGTTAGTGTTATGGTATAATAAACTACTCACTAAAACAATTGATGAACTCACTGCAATAGATATTGCCAGGATGATTCGCCAGAATATAGCCGTTGAGTTTGCAATAGGTAGAGCGATACAGTTCATAGAGGAAAAAGAAGTTCTGGATGAGTTATATGAAGGTGAGCTTTTAGAGAGCATTCAAAAGGCTCAAGAAAGGCTAAAATAGAAGATGCAAAGGAATTAAATGAAAATAAGGATATATACACTTTTATTTATCCCATTTGCACTGTGGGCGAATGATTCTTGTACAAATATTCAAGTGTCAGATCAAGTCTTCGATTGTGCAAAAGAAACATTTACTAACCACGATGCGGAAATGAATAACACCTATAAGGCACTTCTGGCTGGTATCAAAAAAAGATATGCCTCTGAACCAGTGGTAGGTGCTGAAGTGATTGAGAAAATAAAGATCTCGCAAAGGGCGTGGATTCATTTTCGAGATACCAATTGTCCTGTTTTTACCCTGGATATTGTAACTGGCTCACAAGCGTATGAAACATCAATATATGATTGTGAGAGTGAGATGACGATTAAGAGAACAGACGAGTTAAAGGCAATATTGAAAAGCTTATAGTCTATTTTAATAGAGGTAAAATGAGTCAATATTTGATAAATATTACACCAGAACAGATGTCTTTTAATAGCATATTATTAATCGAGTTTAAGTACGTAAATAGTAAATTAGAAATAATTCTGGCTGTGGATCAGGAACGACTGTGCTGCAAAGTTTCTTTTGATTGGGTTCATTCCCTGCGCATGACTGATGAAGGGGATTTACTGAAAACTCTTGGTGAAGGTCTTTTTCAGAGGCTCGGCATCTTTATCGTTAAAAATTCATCTTATTATGAGTGGTTTAATACTCAAAGTTGCGGTATCCATGAGTGCGAGGAAATTAAACATTATTGTCTGGTTACTGCTAATGAAGTGGTCGAGGTGTTAGCCAGTATTGAGCCGGAGGTGATTGTGGTTGAAAAAGAAAATCAGTAGGTTGAAAGTCATTCTAAAACTGTCATCTCTTTTAGTGTTATTATATCTCTCCTGCCTGACCTACGTTAAAGTGTTTACAAAGGAAGCATATCGCCGAACAGATACACTGGAATACTTCTTCTTAACTCGGCCAGAAATCAAGAGTGCGCCAATAGTTTCAGAAGACTACAGCTACTCACATCATGATGTTTTGGACAAAGATGAATATATCGAGAGCGGAATAACGTATTGTAAGATTAGCGAGTTTACAGAAGCCTTTCTTACATTAGTCAAATATGCGGATGATCTTGGCATTCCGTCTACTGATTCTTATCCTGAAGAAACTCAACTCGGGAAATTTTTTCTTTTAACTGAGAGCCGAGTCAGTGGCGAAAGATGCTTATCTTTCACGCTATATATTCCAAAGTAACGTACCGGAACAATGAATGTCCTGATACCCCAAAAGAAATTTTCCCCCTCCAGGGACCAAAGAGGGGGGAGTCTAACCGTTACAGTCTTGACGTCTGCGCATTCACCGCATCAATTCGATGGCTGCGGCTGGCAAAGAAAATGGCAATCAGCGAGATAGTGACCGTTGCGCCCAAATACCAGGCAACCGGAACCCAATCGCCGTCGTATTTCGCCAGCAGGCCCGTTGCGATAAGCGGGGCGGTACCGCCAGCCAGCGCAGCGCCAATCTGATAACCCAACGTAATGCCGGTGTAGCGCACGTTGGCGCTAAAAATTTCTGAACACAGTGTGCCCAACACGGCGGTGATCGGTGCCCATAGAATACCGAACATCACGACGGTGGCCAGCATAATCGCCCAGGTAGTGCCGGTGTCCAGCAGCATAAACCACGGTACGATAAACAGGCCCAGCAGCGCGACGCTCACCGCGTACATGCGTTTGCGACCAATTTTGTCAGACAACAATCCCATCAGCGGAATCATCACCGTCGCAACCAGTGCACCGAGGGTGACGGCCTCCAGAACTTGCGATTTCTGATAAGCGAGGGTGGTGGTGGCATAACTCACAATGAAGGTTGAGAAAATATAGAACGGCGCAGTTTCGACAACTTTTAGACCCGCCGCAATCAACACTTCACGCCAGTGATGCGTCAGTGTGTCGCGCAACGGCGCTTTCGCCACCTGACCGGACTGCTTCACCTTCTTAAACTCTGGCGTCTCATCGATATCTTTACGGATCCACAGCCCCAGTAACACCAGCACGGCGCTCATCAGGAACGGAATGCGCCAGCCCCAGGAGAGGAACTGCTCCTCGCTGAATAGCGTCATTAACGACACGATAAAGGTCGCCATCAGCATGCCAATCGTCACGCCCGCTTGCGGAATGCTGCCGAAAAATCCTTTACGTTTTTCTGGCGCATATTCATAGGCCAGCAGCAATGCGCCGCCCCATTCACCGCCAATTCCCATTCCCTGGATAATACGCATCAGAATCAGCAGAATGGGTGCCCAGATGCCAATTTGATCGTAAGTGGGCAGCAGACCGATCATGACGGTTGCACCGCCCATCAGCGAGAGCGTCAACACCAGCGTTTTTTTGCGGCCAATACGGTCGCCAATATGGGCAAAGAGTACGCCGCCAATCGGGCGAATAAAGAACGTTAGCGAGAAGGAAAGGTATGAGAGGATGAGTCCAATAACCGGGTCAACCATCGGGAAGAAGATTTTATTAAACACCAGCGCAGCGGCTGTGCCGTACAGAAAATAATCAAACCATTCAATGGAGCTGCCGGTCAAACTGGCAATCAAGACCCGTTTGTTTTTTTTCAGGATCGTACTGCTGCTTTCTTGCGTCGTCATGAAGGAAAACTCCCGCCACATTAAGTTAAAATCAGGTGCCACCTGATACCTCAAAGGTGCAACCTGCAATGTGTTAAAAAGGTTGCTTGTTTGTTAAGCAACTTAGAGGCGGGTGCTATTTTTAGCAAGGGTGAACAGGGGATTTATACGCAAAAGCCAGGCATTTTGATGATTGAATTATTCGCAAAATGAATGATTGATGGTTTTATGTTCTCTATTTTGGTGTGACATTGGTGATTTATTCAGGTGCAACCGCATTATTTTTAGATGTTTCTGGTTATTTCAATAATGTTACAAAAATGCAAGCCAGGTAAAATTAACGCTTTCGGAGTGATCTACTGTCATGGAAGCTCAAACACGTTATCCTGTGCTGACCAACTCACAGAGAGGGAGGATTATGCTAACGACATTGCCACGATTACCCGATAGCACACTCACGGCGGCCAATTTAGTGGGGAGCTGGCTTGCTCAAAACGATTTTGCCTCCCAACCTCAATCAGACGATTTTGAAGTGGTGGTGCTGGCGGGGAATGCCGTTATTCCTGTCATCGACGCAGCCTGTCAGCTGGCGACGGATAAGGAAAAAACGCTGTTGATCAGCGGCGGTATCGGCCATTCAACGACCTATCTTTATGCCGCCATAGCCCAGCATCCGAGTTATAACACCTTGCGTACCACAGGGTTGTCTGAAGCGGCAATCCTTGCGGAGATTGCGCATCAATTCTGGAAAATCCCGCGCGAGAATATACTGGTTGAAAATGCATCGACGAACTGCGGTGAAAATGCGCGTTTTACCCGTCAGATGCTGGACGCGCAGGGGATTGCTGTTAAAAACGGTATCGTCATGCAGGACCCAACCATGCAGCGTCGCACGATGGCAACGTTTGAACATGTCTGGCAGGACGTAGAAAACAGGCCGCACTGGCGGAGTTACCCCGGATGCCAGCCAGAACTCTTTAACAGTGAAAACGGCGTGGCATTTAAAGGTGATGACACCGGATTGTGGCCGGTGGCGCGATATCTCTCATTAATTATCGGTGAATTGCCACGGATACGTGATGATGAACAGGGTTATGGGCCGCGCGGTAAAAACTTTATTGCTCACGTGGATATTCCACTGGCGGTTGAGCAGGCCTGGAATCAGTTAACGCAAGATGTCACCCTACGGGAGATGTCGGCCATGCGCGCGTTGCGCTAAGAAGCCGTGAATGAAGCCCGGAAAGGAACGTTTCCGGGCGTTATTTTTACAGTTTGGCGTATTTTTCCAGTACACGAATCAACTGGGTCACAAACCCGTATTCGTTATCATACCAGGCTACCGTTTTGACCAGTTGCAGATCGCCTGCCTCGGTCACCTCGGTTTGGGTGGCGTCGAAAACGGAACCAAAGTGCGTGCCGATAATATCGGTCGATACGATGTCATCGTTGGTATAGCCAAACGACTCATTATTTTCTGTCGCTTTTTTCAGTGCGGTATTCACGTCATCGACGGTGACTTTTTTACCCAAAATCGACACCAGTTCGGTCACAGAACCGGTTTTGGTCGGCACCCGCTGGGCATGGCCTTTCAGTTTACCGACAAGGGCGGGGATAACCAGCCCGATCGCTTTTGCTGCCCCCGTCGTATGCGGGATAATATTCTCCGCTGCGGCACGAGAAGCGCGCAGATCTTTGCCGCGCGGCCCGTCAACCAGCGCCTGAGTCCCGGTATAGGCATGGATAGTGGTCATGGTGCCCACCTTGATCCCGAATGCGTCATTCAATGCTTTTGCCATTGGCGCCAGGCAGTTGGTGGTGCAGGAGGCGACAGAAATAATCGTGTCGCTGGCGTTGAGCGTGTCATCATTCACGTTGTAAACCAGCGTTTTAATGTCACCTGCCGGAGCAGATATCAGGACTTTTTTTGCACCCGCATCGATATGCGCCTGCGATTTTTCAGCCGAAGTATAGAAACCCGTACATTCGACGACGATTTCTGCGCCTTCCGATTTCCACGGGATGTTCTTTGCCTCTTTTTCCGCAAAGACTCTAATCGTTTTACCGTTAACAATCAGCGCGTTGTCGCTGAAATCAACGCTCCACGGGAACGGCCCGTAGTTGGAATCGTACTTCAGCAAATATGCCAGTACTTTTGGCGACGTAAGATCGTTAATTGCGACCACTTCATTGCTGCTCGAGGTTTCCAGCAGACGACGCAGGACCAGTCGACCAATACGCCCAAATCCGTTAATGCCAATTTTACTCATGATGTTCTCCATCAGTTCGGGGTGATACGGTTTTTTTACTTATCCAGGCTTAGTTCAGCATTAGCGGATGGGCAACCCGATTTTGTCTGTAACGCATCAATGAGGTGAATAGAACCAAAGTAACTGCTGAAAAGTTAATGAATTTTTAAGTAAAAACGGCTATTTTGCTTTTTTGTTAATTACTTATCAGGGGTCGCTATGCGCGATAAATACTCAGGCCTGCAAATAGGCATTCACTGGCTGGTCTTGTTACTGGTTATTATTGCTTACTGTGCGATGGAATTCCGTGGTTTCTTTCCGCGTAGCGCGCGTCCGGTTATCAACATGGTGCACGTCTCCTGTGGCATCTCCATTCTGGTGCTGATGGTGGCGCGTTTGCTGATTCGCCTGAAACGCCCGGCGCCGCCGATTGTACCGAAACCTAAGCCAATGATGACGGGCATGGCGCATCTGGGGCATCTGGCGATTTACCTGCTGTTTATTGCATTGCCGATTATTGGCCTGGTGATGATGTATAACCGGGGAAATCCGTGGTTTGCTTTTGGGATAACCATGCCGCATGCGGCGGAATCGAATTTCGATATTGTCGATACGATGAAGGATTACCACATTCTGCTGGCGAATATTGGTTACTGGCTGATTGGTCTTCATGCACTGGCCGCGCTGGCGCATCATTATGTCTGGAAAGACAATACGCTGCTGCGCATGATGCCGCGTAAACGGGGTCAATCATAAGTAAACTGAATAGTCCTTTATTGGCCATGTGGCGTGCGTTACCATACCGCCACGGTGGTTAATATTGTGTAAGGAAGAGCAGGGTGTTCGCAGATTTTGGCGTACTAAATTACTGGACGTATGTGGTTGGGGCGATTTTTATCATTCTGGTGCCGGGGCCAAATACCTTCTTTGTCCTGAAAACAGGCGTGGCACACGGTATTCGTGGCGGCTACATGGCAGCGCTGGCGGTCTTTATCGGCGATGCGGTGCTGATGTTCCTCTCGTATGCGGGCGTGGCGACGCTCATTAAAACCACTCCTGTGCTGTTTAATCTGGTGCGCTATCTGGGGGCGATTTATCTGCTCTATCTGGGCGGGAAGATGCTCTACAGTACGCTGAAGCGTACAGCCGGAGAACCAGAAGCGCACGCAGAGCCGGGTCATGCTATTTTCAAACGCGCGCTGACGCTGAGCTTAACGAATCCCAAAGCGATTTTGTTTTATGTCTCGTTCTTCGTGCAGTTTATTGACGTGAAATCGGCTACGCCGGGGCTGGCATTCTTTATCCTGGCGCTGACGCTTGAACTGGTGAGTTTTACCTATTTAAGCTTCCTGATCGTGTCTGGCTCGCTGGTGACGCGGTATGTGAAAACCCGTAAGAAGCTGGCGAAAATTGGCAATAGCCTGATTGGGCTGGTGTTTGTCGGTTTCGCGGCGCGACTGGCGACGCTGCAGTCCTGAGTTCCTTTTTGCCGGATATTTCTGTATCCGGCAACCCCTCCAAAGCAATCCTTTCTTACGTGTCCATTTCCAGACTGCTGAGTTTTACTGCGAAGGTGTAAAATCGCGGCGGGTGCTTGAGGCTATCTGTCTCAGGCAAACACCAAAAGGCAGATAGAGAAAAGCCCCGGAAACATTGAGCGTCTTGCAGGACGCTTAACACTTACCGAGGCCCAAATCTATGCCCAACAGCATTAGATTAGCCTCTTACAGACCTACGGGTCAAGGAGAAGCAGGCTATGAAATGGCAACGTTCAGGCTTAATTGCCCTGGTTATCATCTGTATCACCGTGATTTTCGCGGTGTTGGCGATGCGGCGGGATCTCTGCGAGGTCCACTTCCGGACAAACCAGACGGAGGTTACTGTTTCTACAGCGTGCGAATCTAAACAGTAAGAGACAAGGCGGGGAGCGATCCCATAAGCGCTAACTTA